>CAXTVY010000252.1:0-6345 GCA_964247665.1 uncultured Chthoniobacterales bacterium
TGAACGGTTGAAATGGAGTCCCGCCGAGTCCAGACGAGCCAGGAGAAGAAACAACGGTGAATAACCACTGTTGGCTGGCGAGAGCCTACCGGTACTTCATCCTATTGGCCACTGGTCATTGGTCATTTCAAGGTTCACACCACCCCGCGCCGTTCCAACGCCTCGTCCATCGCCTGCTCCATCAGGATCGTGGCGAGTTCCTGCGTCCCGGCATCCAGCGCGGCGTTGACGGCCTTGAGCCGGTCCAGGTCGTCGCCCGCCATCGCTGCCTCCACATCCGCCGCCAGCGCCGCGATCCGTGCGCGTTCGTCGTTCGGCAGTGCGCCTCCGGCTAACTCCAGCGCGTGCCGCACGGCGGGCAGCATCTCCGCGCTCTTGAGCCGGGTTTCCACGAGCAATCGCGCCGCGTAATCCTCGAAGGCGTGCTCCACGGATTCGGAAATCATCTGCTCGACTTTCTCGTCGCTCACGTCCACGGCGCTCTGCATTTTGACAACCCGTTCCGCACCGGTTTTCGTGTCGCGTGCCAGGACGTGCAGGATGCCGTCCGCGTCGATCTCGAACTGCACCCCCACGCGCGCCGACCCACGCGGCCCGGCTACGAAATCCAACGCGAAATCCCCGAGTGTCCAGTTGTCGGCGGCCTTCTCGCGCTCGCCCTGCACGACGTGAATCCGCACCGTTTTTTGCCCCGCCACGGCGTTGGTGAACATCTCGCCCGCCTTCGTGGGGATCGTCGTGTTGCGCGGGATGATGACGTTGCTCAGGCCGCCGAACGTCTCGATGCCCAGCGACAGCGGCGTGATGTCCAGGAGCACCACGTCGCGCACCGCGCCCGAGAGGATGCCCGCCTGGATCGTGGCACCCAGCGCCACGGCTTCGTCGGGGTTCTGCGAGGTGTCCGGTTCCTGGCCGAAGATTTCTGCCACCAGCGCGCGGACGAGCGGCATCCGCGTCGCGCCGCCGACGAGGATCACGGCGTCCAGTTCGCCCGGCGCGAGCTTCGCATCCGCCAGCGCGCGCAGGCAGTGGGCACGCGTCTTTTCCACGATGGGCCGGGCCACGTCTTCGAGTTCTTCGCGTCGGATGCCCGAGTGGAGATTGTCGTAAAACTCCGCCCCGGTGATTGGCTGGTCGGTGAGTTCCGTCTTCAGTCGGCGCGCCAAGACCCGCAGAGTGGCCGCGTCGATGGTGTTCCCGCTGATGTTGCGCTGGATGTAATCCGCGAACGCCGTGTCGATGTCGTCCCCGCCCAGACGCGTGTTCCCGTTCGTCGAAAGCACCCGGAACAACCCCGCGTCCAGTTCCAGGATGGAAATGTCGAACGTCCCGCCGCCGAGGTCGTACACGGCGATTTTCGAGCGGTCGCCCAGCCGGTCCAACCCGTAGGCAAGCGCGGCGGCGGTCGGCTCGTTGAGGATGCGCTCCACCTGCAAACCCGCTATCTCGGCGGCGGCCTTGGTGGCCTGGCGTTGCGCATCGTTGAAGTACGCCGGGACCGTCACCACTGCCCGGCGCACCGGCACGCCCAGCGCGCGCTCGGCGTCCGCCTTGAGTTTGCCCAGCACGCGCGCAGATATCTCCTCTGGCGCGTGGTCGCGCCCGTCGATCCGCACCCGCGCCGCGCCGCCCGCCGCCCCGACGACGGCGTAGGGCAAATCTGATGTGCCCGTCTCGCCCGCCCGGGTGCCCATCAAGCGCTTGACCGAATACACCGTGCGCTCCGGTTGCGACTCCCGTCGCGCCGCCGCCATCCGACCCGCGACCGGCTCGCCTACACCCTCCGGCGGGTAGTAGACGACCGAGGGCGTCAACCGCTGCCCATCGGCGTCGGCCAGCAGGATGGGGAAGCCAGCGTCCATCGCGCCGACGAGATAGTTCGTCGTGACAAGATCGATGCCGACAATGAGATCAGAAGCGTCCGCCATGGGTTACGAGCAGCGGGACACTACCGCCGCCCCGCCGTGTCACAAGGCCAAAACGCCATCCGGCTCGCCAGGCAGCCGCTCCGTCCGCCGCGTTTCGGGGTCGGCGCGGGAAACCCCCGGTGAAATGAATGCAACTGCCACGGGTGCGAGCCGTTACCGGAAAGCAGCGCCACGATCCCCAAAAACAAGCCGTCGTATTTTGTAATGTTTTTTATTACACGCTCCGGCAGAAAACATTACGCAACGCAAAAAAGTATTCTGAAAGCACATCTCCGGCATGACAAGCGCTCTGCCTTCTGTCTAGATTGCGCCCCGGAATGCGTCCCCCTCTTCCCGATCCGCCAACCGCCGCCACGGCCGAAACGCTGCCTTTCGAGCAGCGCGCGTGCTTCGTCGCTGGCCCTGCCAAATCGGGCACGACGCTACTCGTCTCGTTGCTCGACGGTCACCCGGACTTGCTCGCCTTCCCGGAGGAAACGGCTTATTTTCCCACGGTGTGCACGAAGTACGGCGCACGCTCCCGCCGGGAACAGTTCGATTACCTCACCCGGCAGTCGCTCGCCAACGTGGTCTTCGGCGGACAGTGCAAGTGGAACAAGCGGTGCTACGCCGACTTCCCCGCCGCCGAACTCCTCACGCGGTTCGAGGCAGCCGCCTTCGCCCCCGCCAACGCGGGCCGCGACCTGCTGGTGATCCTGCTGGAAACCTACGCCGCCATCGTCCACCGTCCGCAGGAATCCGTGCGCCGCTGGGTGGAGAAAACCCCGGCCAACCGCGACTACCTGCCCGCCGTCTTCGAACGGTTTCCGCACGCCAAGGTGCTGCTCACCATCCGGGACCCGCGCGCCCTGCTCTCGGCGCAGATCCAGCTCGAACGCACGCGCCAGCGGCGGCGGTTTTCCATCTACCTGGCAATCAAGCACTGGCGCACGGCGGCGCGGCTCGCCTTGCAACAGCAGCAAGCCGGTATGGGGAACGACCGCCTGATGGTCCTGGGCTTCCGGCGGCTGCTCCAGCAGCCCGAGCACTGGATGCGCAAGGTGTGCGCGTTCCTGGACGTGCCCTTTGATGATTCGATGCTCCAGCCGACGAAAGCGGGTCGCCCCTGGGTGGGCAATTCCGCGAACGAAACGGCGTTCACCGCGATCAGCACGGAGCCGGTGGACCGCTGGCGCAAACTGCTTTCCGAGGCGGAGATTGGCTGGGTGGAATGGCATTGCCGCGACCTGATGGAGCCGCTGGGCTACAAACCCACGCTGGGACGGCGCAAGCTGCGCCACTGGGTCAAGCCCGTGCGCGGCGAAACGCCCAGGGAATACCTCAAGAGCCGGCTCTACTCGTTGGGAAAGTGGCGGCGGAGTTGAGGCGTCCTTGGTGATCGTTCCGGCGCTTGCAGCCCCCGCCCGGTGCGGGCAGGTTGGACGGCGTGATATCCATCCATCTGGAACTCAGTACACTTACCGTGAGATGGCACGAGGAAGGCGTCGCCTATGCCCTGTGCGGCGCGCTCGCACTAGCGGTACACGGGTATCCGCGTGCCACGCTCGACATTGATGTCCTGGCGTTGGCCGGGAGCGGAGAACGGCTCCGAGGTTGCGCGCGCGTGTGTGGTTTTACACTGGAAGCCGCGCCAATGGATTTTGTCGCGGGCGCGGTTCACATCCAGCGGCTCTCCAAAGTGGTCGTTGGAAGCGAAGACGTGCTGATGCTCGACGTGTTGACTCTGTCACCGGAGATCGAGCGGGAGATGACGGTGGAAACCTTCCAATGGCAGGGAACGTTGCTGCGGACGGTCAGCCGGGAAAGCCTGGCACGGTTGAAGAGGCTGCGGAGCAGCGCACAGGACATCGCCGACTTAGAGAAACTGCGATGAGCGACGCCAAGCCAGCCCCGCCTACGAGCGCGGAGATCGACCGCCGCCTGCGGATCGTCTCCGAATTGCGCAACCTTTGCCTGAGTCTGGGCCAGGCACGCAAGCTGCCACCGCCATCGCCGCCACCCGGCCCCGCCGGGTCAGCGGATGAGTCCCACGACACGCAGATCCCTGGTTGAACCGACGCCCCGTTGCACCGGAAAGCCCCGGGCCGGTCGGCGAGTGGAGGGCAACGGACGAGTTGTATTCTGCCAGCCTGTCGCCCCGCCTCGCTCCCTTCCTCTAGGCTCCCGGGTTGGACGGCGTGGACGGCGTGTCGTGCGTCTTCACGCCCCGGCCGCCGAACAGCTTCTTGAAGAAACTCGCCGCCGCCGCCAGTCCGATGATGATAAACTTCTTCAACGCTAGCAGCCCGACCAGCAGCGCCTTGAACCCGCCCACCTTCGCCAGGATGCCCACCGCCACCAGCCCTGCCAACCCGTACTCGGCCACCTTGTCCGTCTTCGGGTTGAAGTCCGCGTAGCGGTGCCCCTGGCTGTAGTTGACCATCGATAGAAGCTGCGGCGACGCCCCTTCGATCTCGGCCAACTGGTCCATCTCCGCGACGGCGTTGAGGATCAGCACGCCCCGCCGCCCGAGAATGCGGATGTCGTAGTTGAATCGGAGGGGGTCGGCGTCTGCGCGTGCGCCCCTGTCAGCGGCAGCAAGGCGGCGGCCAGCAGGCCGAGACAGCGAAACGAACAAAGCGAACGGAACGAGGCGGCGGGGCAGGTCATGGGATGAGCAAAAGAAACGCGGCGCACCGGATTTAGCAGACGCGCGGCAGCAAGACAAGCGCGGGTTCGGGTCCGCCACGGCTCGGTTTGATTCAAGAAAACGCTGGCAATCCATTCCGGTGTGATAAACTGCCCGCATGATTTTCACGACTCTTGCGATGGCACCGATGATTGCGGCGGCGGGCTGGGCGTTTCTGGTTTACCTCTGCGGCGGTGGTTTCGGCACGGCCGTCCTGGTCTTCATCGTGCTCAAGCTGCTCGGCAAGTGACGCCCGGTCAGCGGCCTGCGCCGCTGGTTCCCGTCAAGCCAGGGCTCACTTCTTTCGAGTAAGCCAGCACCTTCGTTCACCGCGCGCAAACCTCGCGGTTGCGTCTTGCCCGCGTTTCCAGTACGTTGCCGCCTTTGTTTCCGGCCGGGGCGGCGACCGGGGCGCGGGTCTCTCTTTTTCCATCGCGCAGGTCGCCTGCCAACGTCGGCCGGGACCCTGTTATGGCTACTGTTAAACGCGATTATTACGAAGTGCTCAGCGTCACCCGGACCGCCAACGGCGACGAGCTGAAAAAATCCTACCGCCGTCTGGCCGTCCAGTATCATCCGGACAAGAATCCGGGCGACCCTAAAGCCGAGGAAAAATTCAAGGAACTCGGCGAGGCGTACGACATTCTCAACGACGCCGACAAGCGCGCCGCCTACGACCGGTATGGCCACGCGGCGTTCGCCCAGGGCACGGCCGGGGCGGGCCGAGGAGCCGGCGGCGTCGATCCCTTCGACTTGTTCCGCGAGGTATTCGGCGGCGCGGGCGGTGGTGGCGGGGGCGGCGCGGGCGGCATCTTCGAGCAATTCTTCGGCGGCCAGGACCGTGGCGGGGCCGACCGCGAGGGCCGCCAGCGCGGGTCCGACCTGCGTTACGACCTCCAGATCAGCCTGGAGGAAGCGGCGGCGGGCGTGGAGAAGGAAATCGAGGTCAGCAAGCTGGCCAACTGTGACGTGTGCAGCGGCACCGGGGCCGAGGCGGGCAGCCAGGCCGTGCAGTGCCGCACCTGCCAGGGACGTGGCCAGGTCATCACGTCACGCGGATTTTTCCAGGTATCGCAGACATGTCCGCGTTGCCGCGGGACGGGGACGATCATCGAGAACCCCTGCAAGACCTGCAAGGGCGAGGGCCGGGTCGAGAAGACGAGCAAGATCAAGCTCAAGATTCCGGCCGGGATCGACAACGGCGCGCGGCTGCGCTCGACGAAGAACGGCGAGGCGGGCATTCGGGGCGGTCCGGCGGGTGACCTGTACGTGGTGATCCATGTGGCCGAGCACGCGGTTTTCCAGCGCGAGGAGGACAGCCTGTATTGCGAGGTGCCGGTGTCGTTCATCACGGCGGCGCTGGGCGGGGAGATCCAGGTGCCGACGCTGGAGGGTCAGGCATCGTTGAAGATCCCGGCGGGCACGCAGAGCAACACGATGTTCAAGCTGCGCGGCCGGGGGATGCCCGAGTTGAACACGAAGGTGCGCGGCGACCTGATGACGCGCGTGATGGTGGAAGTGCCCACGAAGCTCAACGCCGAGCAGCGCCAGAAGCTCGAAGAGTTCGCGGCTTTGTGCGGCGAGGAAAATACGCCCTTGCACAAAGGTTTCTTCGACAAGGCGAAGGAGTTTTTCCGGTAAGGTTGTCATCACTCGTCAGGCAAAATCAAACATCTCGTATGGCTGGCAAGTTTCTAAGAAGCTGTGTGGCTAAAAGGATTGTCGTCGGGCGGCTGATGCTGGCAGGCT
>CAXTVY010000253.1:0-6343 GCA_964247665.1 uncultured Chthoniobacterales bacterium
GGTCAGGAGCCTGTTCAGACATAGGACGATGCCAGATACAACCATCAGCGTGAGCGTTTGCCCATGATAAACACCGGCCTCACGGATGTTGCGCATTCCTCTGTTATTCACAGGAGAGTGGTGGCAGCCGCCTGCCGGTCGTCTGAGCCCGGGACGGACCAAGCTCGGACGATTGGCGTTGCCGCAACGCCAAAGGCAGGCCGACTGTGAAGAACGGCAGGCCCCTGCCAGGGCTTACCCCACGGCCGCCCGTTGGCGGCGGTCGGCTTCCGGCCGCTTTAAGGGCGGATGCGGCTCGGCTGCGAGTTTTGTTCGCCCGTCGCCTGCTGCTGACTACGGCCGAGTTTGCGTGCGGTGATGGCGTTGCTACGCCGGTCGCTCAGGAACAGGTCCAGCGCCGCCGCCTTGACTTGGGCCTCCTCGCCCGCACCCAGGTTCATCTTGCTGGCGAGCTTCTGCGCGCGGACCATGTAGACCTGCAAAAGCGGCTCGTCCGCCATGAACCGCGCGGCGATGGCTTCCCGCGCGGCCTCGCGCTGGCGCTCCGCGCGCATGAGCCGCAAAAAGTAACTGTTCTCCAGCCTTTCGCGTGGCATGTCTTTGACGTAGTCGACCTGGCCAGGATTGCGCTCGCGCCACTGCGCCAGGTCGGCTTCCACCTGGGGATTGGTGCGATATTTTGCTCCTGGCTCCCGCGCGTCATGTGCCCGTGGTTCGGCGGCGGCGGCGGAGTTCTGTGCGGCGTTAGGTTTGCGTTGCATGGGCGTGGGCCTCTTCCTTTAAGGCAACGAGATGCGGTTACGCAGGTAGTCGAGCGCCATCTCGTCGGCGATCTCGACGGTCTGGATGGGATCGGTTGTTTGCAGCGCAAAGGCCAGGAGCCAACCCACGTCAGGCGCGACGCCCAGAGAAGCCTCCCACTGGTCACGGGCAGACTTGAAGTCGTCGAAGGTTTTCCGGTCGAGGTCGAAAGTGACCTGGATCGTGTCGGGTGCGGCGGCTTGGGCCATGGTTGGAATGGTGGAAGTTCGGATTTCGGGTTCGCTTGCGTCTTTGAAAAAAGCGGGAACGGAATGCTGACCACACCAGTTTCAAGGTGACTCGAAGCCGTCCGGCTTTTGAGCGTCCGGGGTCACGGTGGGCAGGGGCGGGGGCGGGGACAGGTTTGCGGTGCCGCCCGAGGTTTCGCGGTCCTGGCGTTCCTTTTCCAACTGCTCGATGCGTCCTTGCGCCCGTTGAAGATCGGCCTGCATTTTCTTTTGCTCCTGCGCCATCTCGGCGGTTTGATTGAGCGCGTTTTGGAGTCGGTCGATGCTGCCGCTCAGGCGTTCGCCTTGGGCAACTACCGTGCGCGTCGCCTCCTTCTGCCGCGAAAGCTCGGCCGTCAGCTCGCCGGGCAGAGGCCCGGGATGGGAGGCGGGGTTGCGCACGAAGGCCACCGCAGGTCCCGACGGCACGGCGACGGGCTGGTTGGGGCGCAGGTTCCAGCGCGCGCTGGTTTCCACGCGGTAGAGGGTATGTCCCTCGTGCATGATCCCGCGGTTGGCGGGATCGACGTAGCGGTTGACCGGATACGCCTTGATGTTCTCCGTGTAGCGCACGCTTTCGATGCCGTCGCTTGAGAGCGTGGTTCCCGGCACGTCGCGTGGCAGCGGAGAAACCACCACCGTCTTGGGGTGGGTAGCGCATCCGCCGAGCAGCGCGAGGCTGGCGAGCGGGACGCAACACCACAGGAAAGAGGTCGGAACAGGAGCGGCGGTCTTCATCGGGAGAGTTCGGTGGAAAGGGTAGGATCGAGGTTGTTGGTGCGCGGCAATCCGCCGCCGTTCAGGAGCGAGGCGCGCAGGCGCTCGATTTCACCGGCGGCACCCTCGCCGCGCCGTGAGCCGCCACCACCGGAAAGCCCCTGATTCGCACGGCGTTGCGCCTCGGCTTCGCGTTTGGCCACGGCCACGTTGCCGACCGTGGCCTTACCCACGTCGAGGGTCTGGGTGACGTACACGTAGAACGCCTTACCGGCGGGCACGCGCACGAACACGCCGTCGCGGTTGATGGAATCGAGGATCTGCGCGGAGTACTGGTCGAGCACGCTGCTGGTGCCCGCGAGTGCTGCCGTCTTGGCCGTGGCCTGTGCGACGGGCACGCCCAGCAGATTGTTGTCGTTCGTGTTGATGAACGCGCGGGAACCGGCGGAAAGGAACGTGGCCGCGAAGAGTTTGAGTTCTGCCGTGTTGTCGGCGCGCAGGATGTCGCCCTTGAGGCCTGCGCTGCCGTCCGTGATCTCGAAGGTGCCGTCGGTCTTTTTCTCCAGGTCGAGCGCCAGCCCGGAGATCGGCAGTTCGAGTCCGCTCATCCACACCAGCGTCCATTCACCTTCCGAGGCGATGCGCTCGCGCACCCGGTCGAGCCGGGCCTGGCCATGGATCTCCGTGCCGGCGGGAACGACGAGCCGGCCATCGTGCCAGAGATCCTCGGTGACCAGGCCAATGATGGGCGTGCGGATCGAGGAGCTATCCACCGTGACGACCAACTTGCATTGCAGCAGGCGACCGAAGGGGGCATAGTTTTCCGAGACGACCGCCGTTTCGTCCCCAGCTCCTTCCGGCGGCGCGTTGTAGTACAAAGACAACGGCGGGATCTGCACCTTCTGCTGCGCACCAGGGGTCGGCGTCGGGGTGGCTTCGGCCACGACCGGCGCGGGCGTCGGACTGGGCGCGGGACCCGGCGTGGGCTTCGGATCGTAGGGCACCATGGGTTCCGTGGTTTTGACGGGGCCGGAAATGCCTGTCGCCTTGGTGATGCGTGTGGTTAGCTCGCCCGCGTCGCGGCGGCAGGATTTGAGGCCCGTGCCGGCAAACGCCAGCCCCAAGCCGAAGAGCACCAGGAAGCTCAGGAGCTTGCCCGTCGGGGTTTTCAAGAAGACGACGATCTTGCGCGGGTTCATCCCGTGGAAAGTAAAAAGGGTATTAGACTATTAGGTTATCGACGCGGCAGCGGGGCCACGACCGACTTGCCATCCCCGCGCGCATTGGTGTTGCCGCCGCCGTCGTTGCGGGCGGGAAAGAGCGAGGGCGCGGGCGCGGGCGAAGAAACGACCACGTAGAAGGGGTTCTTGACGCTCAGGTCGTTGCGACCGCCGGTGGGCGTACCGGTGATGGCGATGTAAGCCGGCTCAGTGCCGTTGGGCGGGATGGTCCCGCTGGCGTCACTGATCGCGTTGGTGAACACGAGGTCACCCGCGCGAATGCCGAGCAGGTTCGGCGCGTAGGTGACGGTCTCCGCCGTCTTGTTCTTGAAGGTCAGCCGGAAGACGAGCGTGTCGGCCTGCGCAAAGCGGTACACCTCGTCCACCGTGACAACGAACTGCGGGTAGTCGGTCGGTGTGCCGGGCTTGGCGACCTCCACGTCGGCGACCGCCTGCGGGTAGTTGGCGGAGAGCAGCGGAAAGGATTTCGCTTTGTCCATCATGCCCAGGAGCCGGTTGGGCGTGACGGCCGCCGGAGAGGCCGCCCGCTTGTTGACGCCGCCGTAGACAAAGATGGCTGAGAGCACGGGCTCGGTGCTGTCCACCACGTCGAGCACGTAGGTCTTGTGGTTCCAGACCACGTTGAGGTTCGCCCGTGCGCCGCGCTCCAGGGTGCGCAACGAAAGGAAATAACTCCCCTTGTTGTAATCGACCTGGAAGAGATCCAGCCGTCCGCCGCCGGTCGTAAACCGGCTGCCCTGGATGGCCGTGATGGGGCCGGGGAAACTGACGGTGGTCACCGTGTCACGCGAAACGGGGATGGTCTGCACCGAATACTCGTCCAGGGGATAGTTGCGGATCGACGGATTTTCCGGCGCGGCCTGGACGGGGCCGGCGAAGAACACGAGGGTCGCGAGGCTCGCGGCAAAGGAGAAGGGTCGTCGGGTCATTTTTCGTCGTAGCGAAAGGCGCTGACCACGGTGGGAAAGCGGGCGTTGGAGAGCATGTCGGGATTACGCAGCATCTTGAGCGAAAGGGTAAAGGGGATCGCTTCCGTGAACGGCCGGTCGTTGAAGATGCCCGCGCGGATGAGCTGGCCGCGCACGCGGCAGAGCACGAAATCGCTGCGGGTTTCGAGGATCGTCACCTCGGCGACCTCGGGCTTCTGGTGGATTTGTTTGCCGCGAAATTCCTCCTGCGCCTTCGTCTGCTGTTGGTAAGCGCCCTGGAGCGCCATCTTGCCGAAGAGGCGCTGAAGGAGTTCCTTGTTGTCGAAGCTTTCCGGGTTGCGCTCCAGGAACGCCGCGGCGGCCAGACGGGCCTGCGCCGTGTGCAGGGCCGAGGCTTCCTCGAACTCCAGGGTGGGCGAGACAAAGTACGTGTTGCTCGGGTCGACGACCACCACGCGCTCGCGTACCTTGAGCACGGGCACGAGGAAGAACGGCTCGGCCACGGCCACGCCGACGCCGGCCACGGCCACGAAAAACCACAGGAGTGCGGTGCGGTCCTTGTCCACGAAGATTTTCGTGGGGTCGAGCGACCCGCGGCGAAAGGCCGGTTCTGGTGCCGCCGGCAGCGTGTCGGCGATCTCGTGCTCGTAGAGGGTGGCGGAGGGAACTAGGTCCATGGGAGGGGCGTGAAAACGTGGGAGAAGAAAAAAGGTTAGTTGCCCGGCTTCAGCAGCGAATTACCCGCGATGGGCTTGCCGGTGTCGAAGTCGATGATGCGGGCGACTTCTCCGTCGAGCGAGGTGTCCATGGTGGCCCCGGCCGCGGGGACGTTTTTCCTGCCAGCGGCGGAAGTGCCACCACTGCGCGCGCCGCCAACCGTCGTGCTGCCGCCGGTGCTCGGGGATGCCGTGGAAGCCGTGGGCGCGGAGGGCGCTCCGGCCGTCGACGCCCCAGTAGTGGCCGACGGATGGTTTGGCGTCTGGGGAGGCATGACAACCGGCGTGCCACCCGCCGAAGGATTCGCACCGCTTGGAGCAGCGGTGCTCGTGGAAGAAGCGGTCGCGGCGGCGGAAGGCGGGGTGGGCGCGGTCGGCGAACTGCTGCCAGCGGAACTGGGCAAGGGAGGCGGGGTGGCCGAGCCACCGCCGCCCGGAGAGGGAGTGGGGGAGGTGGGAGGCTGATTGGCAGAATTTGATTGCGGAGCTTTGCCTTTTTGGGGCGTTTGGGACGGTGAGCTGCCTTTGCCCGATGATGCCCCGGAGGCGCGACCGGAGCCACTACCGCGCACGACCGACGCCACCGCGCCGCTCATCGCCCCGTGGCCGTTGCCACCGCTCATGGCGGCGTCCACCAAGCTGGCTCCGCCGCCCAGCATGGCTCCGGTCGCGGTGCGCAACGCCGCACTGATGCCCGCGGACCCGCCGCCGGCCGATGCGCTTGACGTGCCGGCACCACTCGCCGCCGGCGCGCTTCCGCCCGCTGCCGCCGCTCCACCCGCACCCGCCAGCGCCGCGCCGCCCGCCAGCGTCGCGCCGGTCGTGACCGCAGCGCCCGTCGCGGCGGCCACGGTGTTGGCGACGCCGGAGAGCAACGCGGAACCGGCCTGTGCGCCGGTGGCCATGACCTTGGAAATGATGACCGGCGAGATGATGGTCGAAACCAGGAGCCAGACCGCGATGATGAGCAGCGCGAAAAAAGCCTCGTTGAGCATCAACACGTTTCCGGCGACCGAAAAGTAGCCGAGATTGCTAAAGAATTGCACCAACCCGTAAGTGCCGCAGGCGCTCAACGCGAAGCCCAGCGGCCAACTGATCAGCCCCACCGTAGTCATCAGGTAGTTGACGGCGATGCCACGGGTGGAGCGCAGGGCGAAGAAGCCCACGAAGATCGGTGAGAGGGCGTAGGCGAAGGTCAGGAGGATTTTTTGCAGGACTAGGAACAACAACACGATCCCCTTGGTGATGTAGCCCAGCAGCAGGAGCGCCCCAGCCATGATGGCGCGAAAAAATGCTTCCACGTAACCCTCGTCAGAGTCCTTCTGCTCCGCTTTAACCTGGAGCCGGACCAGGTAGCGTTCGGTCTGTTTGGCGACATCGTACTGGTCGCCCGTGAACGTCGCGCTGACCGCCGTCGAGGCCTGTTGGAACCACGGCTGCCAGTTGGCCGCGAGTCCCACCAGAATCGTCAGCAAAATGAGGTGGGAGAGGATGGCGCGGTATCCTTCTTTCGCCACGCCGACGAGGCTGGCGATCATGAGCACACTCATGAGGGGCAGCAGGTTATTACGCATGCCGCTGATAGCCTGCTCGAAGCCGGGCAACACCTGGGTGTAGGTAGGGAAAGTGGCGATGATCATGGGAAAAGGCGAAAGAGAGAGGGGGGGGAGGTAAGTTCGGCTATCGTTTCTCGCCGTAGGGAGCGTTGAAGC
>CAXTVY010000254.1:0-6327 GCA_964247665.1 uncultured Chthoniobacterales bacterium
TTGACCACTGGCCCGGTCGTTGGGGTGATCGTGAGGAGCATGGCGGCAGAGGCGCGGCGCGAAGCGGGTCAGCGGCAGGGATGGGATCAGGGCAGCACGCCCAGCGTGAAGAGTTCCACGAACGCACCCGACGAATCCGTGGCGTTGGCCTCCATGGTGATGCGGTCCACGAAGCTGCTCTTGGCGTTGAATTCCAACCCGGCGCTGCCTGCTTTGACGGTGGCGTTGGGCACCTGGAGGTTCAACCCGCCCGTGCCGCTGCCGGTCAGCGAAAGCGCCCCGCCCAGCGGGCTGTTCGCCTTGCCCCGGCCCACGCCCGTGCCGTCGCGCTTGAAGAGCGTGTTGAAGTTGGCCAGCGTCATCTGCACGGGCCGGAAGCTGATCTCCAGCGTGACGCCCGCGATGCGCATGTTGACCGGGCCGTACTTGCTGACCCCCACAGGTTCCAGGGTGACGTTGGGCGTCACCACGATGCCCGCATCGTCCACCGCGATATCGTCAAACGGCGCGCTCGGACTGGCACCGAAGGCCAGCGTGTACGTGTCGTAGAGGAACGCCAGGATGCTCAGGCTGGGGGCCGTGTACGTGCTGTCGGCAATCGTGATGAAATCGCCCGCCGTGCCGCCGCTCGCGCCGCTTTTGAGCAGCGCCGTCCATTCCGCGTCGCCAAGCAGGGGTTTGTTCGGCGCGCAGGTCAGCGGGGACATCTTGGTCAGCGCCGTCTTGGTGTACGTCACCGACTGGCCCAGGTTGCCCGTGCCGCCCAGCTTGGTTTGCACGACACCCGTCACGTCGCTCGACGGAAAGATCAGCTTGCCGTAATCGGCCTGCCGGTAAGGGATCAGCGCCGCCAGCAGCGCCGCGAGGTTGGCCGTGGTCGCGATGGGCTTCATCGAGACCGTGGCCATCACCTCGTCCAGGCGCGTGCCGATCTTGCCGCGCAGGTTGGTGGTCACGTCGAAATTCTTGGACTTGTCGGCGATCTTCCAGGAATCATCCTGCGCTTGGAACGTGGTGCCCCCGCGCGTGAAATACGCCGGGCCGCCGGGAAAGAGGGTGGGATCGAAGGACATGGGCTGTTAGTGGGTCGGTGGGTGGAAACGTGGGGCGTGGTGGGCGGCGGTTATTCGTGGGGCACGACGGCGGGAGGTTCCTCGGCGGCGGCCTCGGCGGCGCGGGCGTCGGCCACGGCTGCCTGCGCCTCGGCTGCCGCCTGCCGGTCAGCCTCCGCCTGCGCCGCCGCGACGGACTCCGCCCACGAGGGTTTTTCCTTGAAGGAGGCGTCGGCATAAGCGGCGTCGTGCAGGACGCTGGCACGGGAAAGAATGGCGTCGGAAACGGTGGTAGTGTTCATGGCGTGGGTGCGGGCAGTTCGAGCTTGGTGGACAGGCGCAGACGGACAACAAGGTCACCGCTGTCCGGGTCTTTGGTGACATCCTCCAGGGTCGTCTGGCCCTCGGTGGGTTGGATGACGTGTTTGCTGTCGGGCAGCCGTTCGTAATTCAGCGCGAGGAGGGCGTTTTCAGCCAGTCCCCACGCGCCTTTCTTCGTGCCGGTGTCGCTCTGGTTGAGCGGCACGTTTTCATAAAAATCGACCGTGAAATCCACGCGCTCGATCAGCACATCCTTGCATTGCGCGATCTTGACCCGCGCCTGCCGGATCGACACCTTGCCGAACACTCCAGCACTCAAAAATGCCTTGTTGATTTCGGTGATCGCATCGCCCTTTTTATCGGTAATGATCTCGACGCCGCCGAACACGCTGTCCTTCCCGCGCAGGAACGCCGCGATGCTCTCCCGGTAGTCTTCGAGCACGCTTTCGATGGTCGATGCGCTCATGGGTAGCCCCCTTCCAATTCAGCGAGCAACGCCCGCACGATCTCGGCCACGAACAACGGCTCGTTGTCCGCGACGCCGTGCCCGAATGGCGCGCGGGCCGGGATGCGGATTTCGTATTGCTTGCCACCGGCGTAGGGCACCGTCCGCGCCAGCTTGTGGACGCCGCGCGCGAACGTGGCCAAGTTGCCACGCTTGAGCAGGCTGCCGTCGCGGTTCGCGCGCAGGCGCACCGTGCCTGCCTTGACCGTGCGGTGGATCGTGCCGCCGAATTCGTGGATGCCCGCATATTCGACGTTACTGCCGATAGCGCTGGTCACCGTGCTCCCGCTGATCGTCGCGGGCACGCTGCGCACGCTCTGGCGCAGCCGACCGCTCCGCACGCCTAGCTTACCCTCGTCCGCTGGGAATGGACCCTCGCCCGCCAACCGTTTCTCTTGGATGTCGGAGGCGGTCTGCGCCGTGGCCACGTCCAGCCCGCGCGCAATCGCTGCCAGGACGCGCTGCGGATCGAGCGCGCGGATCACGGCGAGCGATTCGGGCGGCAGGTCGATCTGGAAAGAGGCGGTGGACATGACGTTTAGCGGGTCACCGCGAGGCTGACGCAATGGCAGTTGATGACGTTGCCCGCGCTTCCGGCGGGATCGCCAGGGAACATCAGGTTTTCGCCGCCGACGTGGAACGGCTCATCCATCGGCACGCGCTGGTTGCGCGGGTCGCGCTCGGCGGCGGCATGGGCCGCCCGCACATTTTTGAGATGGCTCGTCAGCCAGCGTTTGAACTGGATACCGGCCTGGGCCATGCCCTGCTGCCGGGCGAAGCCGTACGCGGCGGCCGTCTCCGTGCTGGCAATCGTCAGGGTGTGTCCACGTCCGATCTGACCGAACGTCGCCGTGATCCGGCTGGCCAGGGCGCGAGTGGAATCGCCTTCCGTCAAGCCTTCCTGCAACGTCTCCATGATCTGTGCATGGATTTCGTCGGGAATGCCTTTGAGCAGGTTTTCGCGCTCGTCCAGGTAGCGCAGCGCGAGCGGGTCGGGCAGCTTAAAAGGATCGTCCGGCGCATCACTGCCCAACTCGGCGAAAAGCTGGTTGCCAGCCGTTTGCAAACCCTGTGCAGACTCGTTGCGCAGTGTGGCGAGCAAGCCCGTGGCAAAGCGTTCCGGATCAAAAGCCAGGTCCGCCGCCACGCCGCCCGCGCCGGTCGGATCGTCGTCGCCCTCGGCGGCTTTGAGCGGCCTGCCGCTGCGGTGCCCGGCCTCTTCGATGTTGCGCAGCGTCTCGTGCAACGCATACCGCAGCTGGCGGCGGATCGCGCGATGCATCGCCCGGATCGTCGGCAGCCGCCGCGCGTAATACTGCGCCGACAGCGTGCCCGCATCCGGCGTGACCGCGTCCCCGGCCAACAGCGCGCCGACCAGGGCGCGCGCACGATCCGGCGGCAACTGACCGGCGGCGCACATCATGCGGCCCAGCAGCGGCGGAGCGATGGTGAGGATCGGACGCATGGGTCAGGCGTTGTCCGCCGGTTCGACGGGGTTGGCGTAGCCGCTCGGGTCGGCGGGGAATTGACCGGCGGGACGCGGCGTCGGGTGCGTGCGTGGGACGATCTTGTTTTCGCTGCCCCAGTTGCCGCCCCGGCTCGTTGTGCCAGCGGTCGGCGGCTCGGGGGCGTACGTGGCCGACGCGATGGCTGCCAGCTTCTTTTCGGCCCGGTCGGCGGCGTCCTTGCGGGCGTCCGTCTGGAGCTGTTTGACGCCGGGCACGCTGATGAGCAGACGCCAGCGGGTCAGGTCGATGGCCGCGCCGTGCAGACCCAGCGGCAGCGTGTCGGAATCGGGGTCGAGGTCGTACCCGCCCGAGCGGATGGCGTCGCGCACTTCGGCCACGACCCGCGCGAGAATCGCCTCGCCGTTGTCGCCGCCGGTCGCGTTCGCGATGATGCCTTTTTCGTTGACGGTAAACTCCGTCAGGACATCGGCAGACGTTGGGGTGGACCACGACATAAACGAGGGTGAAATGCGGAACGAAGAGAAGCGGATCAGCGATAGGAAACCGTGATGTCCGGCGCGACGACGCCCGTGGTGGCGACGGTCAGGCCGGTGTTGAACGCCACGTCGTAAACCATGGACCCGCCGAGGGTCAGCGAGTTGATCGTGCCGATCTTCGCGCCGCTCGCCGCCGTGTTGTCGTACAGCGTCACCACGCTGGCCACCGTGCCCAGCGAGTTGATCGTCACCGTGTGCAGCACGCCCGCCCCGCTTTTGAGCACGATGGTGCCCGTGGCCGTGAGATTGCGGTATGCGTTCGTCACCGCTGCCGCCGGGGTCGTGTTGGCCGCAATCGTGTCGAGCCGCGCCTGCATCGTCGCCTGGTTGGCCGCCGTCGCCGCGCCAGTCGGAAGGGTGGACGAAAGCACCGCGACGTTGAGCGACCCATCCGTGTTGATCGTCAGCGCGCTGGTGCCATCCCACAGCCGGACCTTCGCGGAAGAGGATAGCGAGATGCCACTGTTCATGAAGTTTGTCAGCACCATTGCGGTGCGCGCTTCGAGCTGCTGCTGCGAATCGCCCGTCTGAGGGTTTCCGCTGAGCGAAACGTTTTCGGCGCGGGTGGGCAGCACGAAGGCAAAGCAGAGCAGCAGGCAGGCAAGGTATTTCGCCAACTCGGGCAGCTTGAGCAACGCGCGAAAGAACGCGGCGCGGTCGTTGATCGCGGGACGCAGCGTTTCGTTGTGGCGCCAGCCGGAACTGTCCGGGCCGCGTTCGAGTTCGAGATCGGCCACGCGCGCGTCCTCAACGAGTTCCGCGAGGCATTCGGCGTTGTTGAGCGGGTCGGCATCCTTGGCCGAGGCAGCTTTGACGGTGCGGGTTTTGCGGGGTGTGGTGCCCATAAAAGATAAGAAGGTTGTTCACCCAAAAACCCGCTGGCGTGGATTGTTACGCCAGCGGGGGGGTCGATGTTTGATCGAGAGGTTTTACTGTTCCTGATGGGATTCCTTCTCGACCGTCTTGATGACGGGCGCGCCGGGTTCGCTGGACACGGCACCTTCCGTTTCCTTGGTGGTCGTCACCGTCTTCTCCGGTGCCTTCGGCTCCTGGTTGACGTGCTCGGTGGTCGTGGTGGTCTTTTCGACTTCGGATGGCATAGGGTCTCTCTTTCTGAGTTTGGTTGTGGAGCGATGCTCCGGGTTTTCACCGGCTCAACCCGCTGGCGTCGAAACGCTCAGCGGGTGAGGATTGTCCGGTTGCCCGCGACGGGCGTTGGAAACGGGTTACGCGCTGGTGATCAGCATACCCGCGCGCCGGTCACCGACCGCCGCGCCGATCATGATCTCGGGACGCCACTCGGCGTACATGCTGTGCAGGCTCACCTGCTGGACCAGCGACAGACTCAGCTTGGTGGACGGGTCCGTGATCGTGGAGATCGAGCCAGGCAGCGGCGTGCTGCCGAGCACCTTGCTCAGATCGGAAGGCAATCGGCTCTTCAGTGCCGCCGCCGCTTTGTGGTACGCGAACCCCGTGCCGTTGTTGGCGGTCGGGAAAAACGGAGCCTTCATCGGCGTGAACCCCTGCAACTCCGGCAGCACGCCCTTGCCGATGATGTCCGGGTTGCGCATCGCCGCGAAGAACGTGTTGAACGTCGGGTCCTGCGTCAGCTGCGAATAGTACGCTGCGTTGAGCATCGCGAACCGGTCCGACTGCGGAACTTCGTTGTTATCGAACGCCGCGCCGATCTCCGCGAGGCTCGCCATCGCGAAGGACGCCTTCGCTTTGACGTAGGTCGGGTAGGGCGTGGGCACCTTGCCGCTGCCCAGCGTGAACGTCAGACCCGTGTTCGTGGCCGTGGCGTTGTTGTTGAGCACCGCCGTCGTGGAACTGGTCACCGTCAGGACAAACGTGTTGTTCGGGATGCCCGTACCCGCGATCAACTGGCCGGGATACATCCCTGCCGAACTGGCCACGGTGATGTTCGGCGAACCACTCGTCGTCGCACCAGCGGTTGCGGTGGTCGCCGCGTAGGCGTTGTAATTCGCCGCCGTGAACAGGTTCGTCATCTTTTTGACGAAATACCCGCCGATGGCGTACAGCGCCTGATTGGCGATTTCGCCGAAGAGATCGCGCGACGTGGACGCCAACGTCTGATTGCCGAAAACGATGGGGACCGCGATGTATTCGTCGAGCGTGATTGGCACGTTGACGGTCTGCGCGGGCGAAACTGTGGTCCAACCGAGCGGGCGGCCGTCCGTCCCCAACGCGCTGTTGTACGACTGCACCGCCGGGGTGAGCACAAAGCGGCTCATCTGCGTCTGCTGGAACTCGCCCGGCTCGGCGGAAAAGTCGGTGAATACCGAGGACAGCTGCGGGTATTCGTACTGCATCCGCGACAGCGTCTGCTGGAGTACGAGCGTCCCGGAAAGCAGGCCGAGGTTGTTGTTCGGGTCGGAAAAATCCGCTGCGGCGAGGGCGTCCTGCATCGACATCGCCATCAG
>CAXTVY010000255.1:0-6279 GCA_964247665.1 uncultured Chthoniobacterales bacterium
CTAGACCTGGTCGCCCTTGGGGCCGGGGACCTTGTGGATGTCCATCGTGAAAGCAATGGCGCTCATGATGCCCGCGCCGAACTTCTCCTCCACCAGCGCCTTGATCGTCGGCCCGTAGATGTAGATGACCTCCTGCAAGCGGTATTGGAGCGGCTCCTTGGGCACCGTCGGCGCATTCTCGCCCTTGTTGGGCCAGACGGCGAAGCAGGCCACGGCCTCGGGCCCCAGGTCGAGCAGGGCGGCCACCTTGCTGGCCGGTTCTTGCGCCAGGGCATTCTCGCCCAGGCAGGCGGAGGTCGTGTAAACCTCCGACAACCCGGCGGCCTGCGCGATGGTGGCCCAGGTCAGGTTTTTGGCGGCTTTGGCGGTCAGGACGGCTTGCGTGAGTTCGGGCTTGGTCATCGTGGGTCGGAAGAAGGTTGCAGGTGGCGGAACGACGGCTCCGCGATAGACGGGAGTTCGCGGGCGACCCTGGTCCCGGATGCGTGGGCCGCGTGAAAATCCTGGCAGGACAGACCAGTCACCATCTCTCTTCGCCTTCTGCCTTTTCCGGTTTCGCCTTCCGCGGTGTGGGGTCGGCGCGCGGTCTTGCCCCACCGCACGCCGACCCACCCGGGTGGAGGACACACACCCGGCCGCAACCGCGATTGCTCGCTGCCTTGCAGATCAGGAAAACGGCCCCGGCCAGCCCCAGAGAAAACCATGCCCGGCCGGGAGCGAATGTTTTGGCACAGGCGCATCCAAACTGTAAATACGCAGGATTACGTATTTTACCCCGCCTGACACGGAACGGCCCGCCCGCCGTGGGCCAGCAGCAGGGCAGCGGCGGCGGCCGTGCGCGTTTCCACGCCCAGCTTGGCGAAAACGTGCTCGACGTGCTTGTGCACCGTGCGCGGGCTGATGCCCAGGATCTGCGCGATCTCCGCGTCGCGCTTGCCCGCGCCCAGCCAGCGCAGCACTTCCTCTTCCCGCGCCGTCAGCCTGTCCCCGGGCGGGAACGCTCCGGCGCGCCGTTCCAGCCGCACCGCCGCCGCGAAGGCGCGCTCCACGTGCGGACGCAGGTGACGCACCAGCGCCACCTCATAGGCGGTGAAATCGCGCGACCGGGGACGGTTGAGGGTGAAGCCGCCGAGGTGCCCCGGCCAGGCCAGGCCAGCGGCGATCTGGTGCTCGATCCCGGCGGGCCGGAAGCACAAATTGTAGAGGTCCGTGCGATGGAACTCGCGCTGGGAGACCACGTCGGCGAGTTGCATGACCACCGCGGAATTCCGGCCTTCCAAGTGAGAGAGGACGGGGTGCTGGTAGAGGTAGGCGCGCACCCGGGCTTCCATCTCCGCGGCGGGGATGGCGTCGAACAGCCCGGGAGCGATCCGGGTTTCCACCTGACCGCTGGTCAGGTCCACGAAGTCAAACGTCGCCAGCGTGCCGGGCAGCAGTTCCGCGAGCACGCCGAAGAGGTGCGCCGGGAACTCGTCCTTGCTGACGGGTGCGTAGAGACGATCCAGCGCGGTCAGGAGCGTCCCGACATCCTGCGTGCGTAGAAATAGCTCGCTGCTGCTCATCTGCCCGGAAAAACCTGCTGGTTGCCCTGCGGCGGAGAAGTTATCGCAGAAAGTACAACCGGGTCAACCGGAAGCAGATGTAGCGGCGGGCATGACGCCCACCGCGCAGCAAATCCGAGGGTTGCCCGGAGCTACCGCTGCCCGTCCGGCAGCGCGATGGGCGCGGCGATGCTCGCGTCGGGCAGGCCGAAGGCGTCCACCAGCGCCGGGGCCTGCGGGGCCAGCCGCGCGCAAAGGGCCTCGACCCGCTCCGGCAGTGCGCGGGATTCCGCCGCGTCCAACCGGCCGTGCTCCAGGAACCAGCCGCGCCCTTCCTCCAGGCGGGACAGCGCGAACAGATCGCGCAGGGCGGCGAGCGTTTCCACCAGCGCCGGGTCCGTGACGGTGGCCAGCGCCGCGCCGAATTGCCCGAGCAGCACATGTTCCAGGTGCGCGCCCGCCGCGCGGAAGAGCCGTCCCTGCTGACGCGCCGCCGCGTCGTGCGCGCTGACGCCCGCCGCCGTCAACCGGGCCAGTTCGGCGCGGACGTGGCCGAGCATCGTCCGGGCGCGATCCGCGAAGAGAAGTTCCCAGCGGCCGGGTTCGTCGCCCGGGGCCGGGTCATTAGTGGCCGGGGCGGGGTGGGTGTCCGGGTGGGCGCGGTCCGCGTCGGCGAGCAGGTTGCGCCCGACCCAGAGCATGAGCACGGTGTTGTCGCCCTCGAAGGTGGTGAAGATGTCGCTGTCGGCCTTGAGCGCGGGCAGGCGGTTGACGCTCATGTAGCCCTCGCCGCCGCACGCCTCGCGACAGGCTTGCAGGGTGCGCGTGCAGTGCCAGGAGGCCCACGCCTTGATCCCGGCGGCGAGCCCCTCCACGGCGCGCGCGGCGGCGGGACCCCCCTTCCCGGCAGCGGCGGCGGCCCGGGCATGGACCAGGTGCTGGTGGGCGAAGTGCACGGCGTAGAGTTCCGCCAGCAGCGGCAGCAGGCGGCGCTGGTGCGTGGGGTAGTCGAGCAGGCGCGTTTCCTCGGCCGCGCCCGGCGCGCGGAACTGGCGGCGGCGGGCGGCGTAGCGCACGGCGATGAGCAGCCCCACCTTGGCCGCGCCGATTGCCGCCACGGCGATGGCCACGCGGCCCCCGACGAGCGCGCTGATCGTGGCGAAGAACCGCGCGCCCGCGCTGCCGATCTCGCTCTGGTAGGTGCCGTCGGCCGCGACGCGGCCCAGGCGGTCCAGCAAGGCCGTGCGCGGCAGGCGCACCCCGTCGAACCACAGGCGCGCGTTGTCCACCCCGTTCTCACCCATCTTCGGGCCGTTGTCCACGATGCGGACCCCGGGCAGGACGGTTCCTTGCTCGTCGCGCAACGGCACGACGAAGGCGTGGACCCCGTGGGGCTGGCCGCCCGTGAAAAGCTGCGCGAACACGGCCGCCACGCGGGCGTCGCGCGCGGCGTTGCCGATGTAGTTCTTGCCCGCGTCGAACGAGGGGCTGTGCAGCAGAAACTCCTCCGTCGCCGGGTCATACGTGGCGGTGGTTTCGAGTTCGCGCGCGTTGGAGCCGTGGCCGATCTCGGTCAGCGCGAAGCAGCCAGGGAAGCTCAGGTCGGCGGCCCCGGGCAGATAGCGGCGGGCGTGGTCCTCGCTGCCCAGCAGCGTGAGGCACCCGGCCCAGAGGCCGAAGTGGACGGTGAACTTGATGGCCAGGCTGATGTCGTGCTGGGCGATGGTTTCGAACGCCGCGATGAACCCGGGCCAGTCGTCCTCGCCGCCGTACTCGCGCGGGAAAGCAATCGCGCCGACACCCGCGTCGGCGAGAAGGCCCAGCCAGCGGGAGGTGAGCGCGCGCTGGTCGGGCAGGGAGATTTCCGGCGGCGGCAGGCGGAATTCGGGGCGGGCGAGGAGGTCGCGCACGCGCTGACGGACGGCGGCCTGGGGGCCGTCGAGGAGCCGCTGCATGGCGGCGGGATCGAACGGGGGGAGAGATACGTCCTCCCGGGGGGGTGTCATGGACAAACATCCGCCGGGCAGTGGCGGCGTCAACTTTACGACCAGGGTTTCCGCGCGGGTAAACGCGGCCCCGCCCCCGGGCATCCACCCGGGCGAGCCGCTACTTCCCGTTCGTGTTCGTCACCTGCCGCACCCTTTTCGCCGTGGTCGTGGTGGTGGTCGTCGTCACGGGCGCGGCGGCCGTCTGCGGCATCAGCTTGAGCGTGCTGTCCAGGTACTGCGACACGTCCTTCTGGTTGAACGTCTGCTGCGGCAGGTCCGAGCGGTTGATCTGGTCCACCGTCAGGTCTTCGAGCTTGTCCGTGCCCTCGACGATGTAGGGCGTCATGAAAATGAGCAGTTCCGTCTTGTTCGAGCTGACCGTCGTGCGCTTGAACAGGTTGCCCACCACGGGGATGTCCCCCAGCAGCGGCACCTTGGACACGTTGCTCGACGTTTGCTTCTGCATCAACCCGCCGATGACCACCGTCGTCGCGTCGGGCGTCACCACGACCGTCTCCGCCGAGGTCTTGTTGATGATCGGCGCGGCGAAGTTCGACGAGATCTGCACGGTCTGCGTGGAGAGCGAGCTGATCTCGGGGGACACGATCATTTCCACCGTCTTGTTGACGGTGATAAACGGCGTGACGCGCAGGATGATGCCCACGTCCTGGTAGGAGACGCTCTGGATCTGCTGGCCGGCCTCGGTGATCTGGTTGGACGAGGGGATGGGCACTTCCTGGCCGACGACGATGACGGCCTCCTGGTTGTTGCGCGCGAGGATCGACGGGCGCGAGAGCACGTTGACCTTGCCCTTGGTGGCCAGGGCGTAGAGCGTGGCGGCGGCGTTCTTGGTGTTGAGGGTGAAGAACGCGCCGTTGCTCTGCCCGGCGGCGCTCGCCAGGCCGAAGGTCGAGCCCGCGTTCACCCCGCCGGTCGTGGGCGTGGGGATGATCGCCGCCGACGCCGTGCTGACGGCCTGCTGGGCCGCCGCCGTGATGAGCTGCGTGGTGGCGGGCTTGCCCAGGTCGAAGGCGTAGTTGCCCTCCACGCCGAAGTCCAGGCTGTTGTCGAGGGTCACCTGCGCGAAGAGCACCTTGATGAGCACCTGCGGCTTGGGCCGGTCGAGGTTCTTGATGACCTTGACAATCTCGTTCTGCGTGTCGTCGTCGGCGACGATGATGAGCGAGCGCGTTTCGGGGTCTTCCTGGATGAGGGCGTCGCCCAACTGGGTGTTGTTGCGGTACTGGCGCGTGGTGCCCGCCGTGTTGCTGCTGGCGGAGCCGGTGCCGCCCGTGGTGCCGCGGTTGGTGTTGGTCTGGGCGGTGGTGCCGGTGCGGTTGGCGGTGGTGCCGGTGGTCTGCGCGCGGAGCGCCGCTGGCGTGGATAGCAGGCAGACGGTGGCCAACGCCAATCGCCAGCGGCGAGCTGACCAGGCGGAAAATGACCAAGGTCCAATGACCAATGACCGAAGAATGCGGATAAAAGATGTCATATGATTAGGATGATGGGTAGAGGGGTCAGACGGTTGCCGCCTTGTCTCCCGGGAGTCTGGTCATTGGGCCTTGGGCATTTCCGCTGCGGGCGTTTCGCCCTAGCGGCTGAGTGAGCCGCCGCCGCTGCCGCTGTTGGTGTTGAGCGTGTTGGACACGTCGGTGGAAGCGCCCGTGGTCGTGCGGTTGGTCAGGCGGATGGTGGAGGGCTGGGCGGCGGTGGTGTTGCTGGCGGTGGTGCTGTACATGTTGCGCAGGATCGTGGCGACGTTGTCCGGGTCGGCGTGGCCGAGCGTGACGACGCGCACGTGCTGCTTCTTGGAGCCGTCGCCGTCCAGCCGCCCGACCGTCAGCGCGATCTGCGACATCGTGTCGTGCGACGCGCTGATCAGCACGGAGTTCGTGCGCGGATCGGCCACCGCGACGACCCGGGCCTGGGCCAGGGCGCGCTCGCTGCGGTTCGCGTTGGCGTTCTGCTGCGGCTGGAAGCGGTTGTTGTTGTTGTTGCCGCCGCGGTTCGCGTTCGGCACGCTGGAGGCGTCGGCGTAGAGTGTGCTCAGGATCGTCGCCAGCTCCGTGGCGTCGGCGTGCAGCAGGCGGAAAATCTGCGTCTCGGTAACGTCGTTCGTGCTCGTGTCCAGCCGCGCGATGACATCCGCCACGCTGGACATGATCTCGTCCGGCGCGCTGACGATGATGCTGTTGCTCGTCTCGTCCGACACGGCGATGACGCGCGCGGCGGCCTCGCGCGCGGCGCTCTCCGGCTCGGTGGCAGCGCCCGCCTGCTGGTTGCCGCCCCGGTTGCCGCGGCCGCCCTGGCCGCCGAACCCGCCGAAGCCCGGGAAGCCCGGGAAGCCCTGCGGCTGCTGGGTGCTGGCCTTGTCGGGCGAGAAAAGCTGCGTGATCACGTCGGCCAGCCCCTTGGAGTCGGAGTAGCGCAGGGCGAACACCTTGATCTGGGAGATGCTCGAAATCGAGTTGTCCAGCGCGTGGATGATCTCGGCCATGCGGTGGATGTTCGTCTGCGTGTCCGTCAGGATGATGGCGTTGCTCGTCTCGTTGGAGGTGATCGTCGCCTTGTCGCTGAGCAGCGGGCGCAGGTTGTCCACGAGCTTGCCGACCTCCACGAAGTGCACGGGCAGGATCTGGGTCACCATGGCATCCTTGCGCGGGATGTTGGCCGGATCGCTGCCGGTGATCACGGGCAGGTCCTGCGTCTGTGCTCCCTGGCTGGAGACGATCTTGAGGATGCGCCCGTTG
>CAXTVY010000256.1:0-6279 GCA_964247665.1 uncultured Chthoniobacterales bacterium
AAACAAACGCGCAGGTCGTGAAAGAAGGAGAAGCACAGATTCGCTGCGACCATTGCCGCCAGCAGCGCCGCAATCTTCCCGGCACGTCGCCCGAGAGCGCGCCGCGTTTGCCACAGGAGAAACCCAAGGGCCGCCAGCAACATCCCGAGCATCGCTGCATTCAGATTCCAAGGGTCGCGCAGCAAATCCATAGTGACCCGTCCCATCAAGAACTGACCGTCGGCAAGTTCGACGATCTCTTTCCTCGGCACGATGCCGGTTTCTCCCAAGCAAAGTGTGTGGCGAATGTAATGCGTCCATCCTGCCCCGACCACGCCTAGACCCACGCCCAAGCCCAGACGGGGGGGATTGATCCAGCTCCTGAGCGAGTCGAGCGTGCCCGCTTCAGGAAGCAAGGAATCGAACACCAACCACAGCGCGATGAACTGGGCCGACTCCCGGTTGGCTAATTCGACCAGGAATAGCAAAGCAAACTGCCATGCGGTCCAGCCTCCCATCACCACCGCCCATGCGAACAGCAGCATGACCACCAGATCCACGTAATCCCAGAGATAAAGCCACTCTGGGTCCTGCATCGCCGCAAACAATCCGGCACCAGCAATCACATAACCCCAGGCTGACCCTGGTAATCCATGCGGGCGGCGGAAGATCCGGCCACCCACCGCATTGGCCGCGCAGAGCAACACGAAGCAAAAAACCTGGTAAACGTCGGCGAAAGAACCTCCCGTCAATCGTGCCGTCCAACTCACCACTAGCGGCCCGAGCAGCCGGTTCTGGTACGCCTTCCAGTAAGGATGACCGGAAAGCACTCCGGTTGCTACCTCCACTTCCGCGGGCAGATTGCGCCTCTGAACCAGATCCAAAGCTCGAAATTCCAGCAGCGACAGAACCGCTACGCAGAGCAAGAAAAAAACGGGTGAACGCATGGACCCCGGGGAGTTCCGGACGCGGTAGCAAACGCTTTTCACCTGCCGCACGCGAGCGAAAACGCCGTCGGCACGACCCGCCCCGTGCGCGCCCACTGTTTTTACCGACGGAATCCGCTTGGAGGCCGCGCACGTATCCGTCAAGTTCGTTGAAGGGCCAAGCGGGTTTTCCGTCTGAGAGGGAGCGCGGCTGGCCTGCCGCCACTCACCCCAGCACCACCTGTCAGCCCTTTTGGACGATCCATTCGCACCCCACCCACCAGGAAATCAGCTTCTGCGTCAGGATCGGGTTTGGCGTAAGTTGTTGGCGCTGTATTGGCCTGAACGTTTATTGCTGGGGCTTTCCACCGTCCTATGGTTGATCCGCAGCAGTCCTTTCTGGGCGTTGCCCATCATCACGGCCAACGTGGTCGAGATCGTTTCGGCCCCGGCTACCCACCCAGCGAGCAGCCTGCAATGGAACGCGGCTTGGGGGACGGTGTTCATCCTACAGCATCTCGTCACCCATGGCTGGCACTACCGCACGTTGTCTCTGGCGGTGCGTCGCATTGAGGCCCGGTTGCGGCTGACCATGTGCCGCCAACTCCTGACTCTCTCGGTCTCCTATCATCAGCGAGCCCGCAGCGGGACCTTGCAATCGAAGGTCATGCACGACGTGGAAAACGTCGGTCTGACCCTGCGTGAGCTTTACAGCAATGGGCTGTACGCCGTCTGCACGGTGCTGATTACCTTGGCCGTGGTCGCTTGGCGTGCTCCCGGGTTTGTGCCGTTCCTGCTGCTAACCACCCCGCTGGCGACTGGCTTGCACCACTTCTTACGCGCACGCTTGGGCGAAGCGAGCCACTGTTTCCGGCGAGAGACCGAGGCTCTTTCAGACCGCTTGCGCGGGATGCTTGACATGATCCCGGTGACCCGGGCGCACGCCGTCGAAGATGAGGAACTCGTCTGGGTCAAACAACACGTTGACCGGGTTGAGGCTACCGGACTGCGGCTGGATCGGCAATACGCCGACGCCAACGCCAACGCCTGGGCGGTCTTCGCCGAGTTTGGCCTGTTGGGACTCGTTTTCACCGCTTGGCTAAGCCACCGGCGCATTCTCCCGCTGACGCCGGGCGACGTGGTGCTGATCGGCGGTTATTTCGCCGTGTTGACCACTGTGCTGACCGGGTTCTTGAACATGTTGTCCGTGGCGGCGCGGGGCCTGGAGAGTCTGCGCAGCCTGGACGAGGTGATCGCTTGCACGGACGTGGAACCCAAGCGCGGCCAGCACCGCTTTACCGAAGTGCGCGGTGCGTTCGATTTCCAGCATGTTTACTTTGCTTATCCCGGCCAGACGACAAGCGAGGCCGCGCTGGCGGACTTCTCATTGCGGGTTGCTCCCGGGGAAACCCTGGGCATCGTCGGAGCCTCCGGCGCGGGTAAAAGCACGCTGCTCGGACTGTTGCTGGGCTTTCACGCCCCTACCTGCGGCCACCTCCTGCTCGACGGTGTGGATCTGAACACCTTGGACCTGCGCAGCTTCCGCCGCCAGATCGCAGTCGTCAGCCAGGAAACCCTTCTTTTCGCAGGGACGGTGCGGGAAAATATCCTTCACGGCCTGCGACACGCGACCGAAGCCCGGCTGCGCGCGGCGGTCGAGGACGCCAACGCGACGGACTTCATCGGGCGGTTGCCGCTCGGCTTGGACACCCCCCTCGGCGAACGCGGCGTGCGGCTCAGTGGCGGGGAGCGCCAGCGGATCGCCATCGCGCGGGCGTTGATCCGCGCCCCGCGCGTGCTCATTCTGGACGAGGCAACCAGTGCGCTCGACGTGGAGAGCGAAGCCCTGGTGCAGGATGCGTTGGATCGTCTGATGGTAGGGAGGACAACTTTCATCGTGGCTCACCGGATCAGTAGTTTGCGGCTCGCGGAAAGAATTGCGGTCCTCAAAGCGGGCCGGTTGGTGGAACTCGGCTCGTTGTCTGCGTTGCTGAGCCGGACCGACGGAGAGTTTACCCGGTTGCAGTCCCAGAATTTTGCTTGCCTGGACCGATTGCGTGTTGCCCCTCACCCGCGAACCGACGAATTCTCCCGCTGGCCGGAGGATAGGCTAACAAATATCGTGGAGAAATACCTCCGCACTCCACCGAACGAAACCTTGGCTGGTGGTGACCGCGTGTAACCCGCACAACGATTCGTTCGGTGCCAGTTAGATTTGCACACGACTCTGACCGGCGGGGGAAGTCATTAGAAAGGTCGCATCTGCGCACTCATGGCAGAAAGCGCGTTGTTATCGATACAACAGCAGTCTCGGCCGTATCGCAGCCCAGATCCAACTCTGGTGGCGGAGGAAATTAGTCTGGAGGACAGGCTAATCCAGTCGCCGCTAGTTCAAACCTTCCCGACCGGATTCTCTAAGCAACGGCTCACCTGCGGGTGCGGATACTCGAGAACTAAATCAGAAACGACGCCTCTTAGATGGCACACCGGTTATTCCGTTGAATCATTCTGACAAAACTGATGTAAACACTTTAGCATCAATAAACCGGAGCCAACGGGGCTCGAACCCGCAACCTCCGCCGTGACAGGGCGGCGCTCTAACCAATTGAGCTATGGCTCCTCAACCGACCAATGCACCGATTGGCGCGTGGCGGAGCAGCATCTGTAACGACGCTCGCCCGGGGATTCAACTACTTTTTCGAGAGTTTCTTTGCCCACCACGCCTGCTAGCTAAGCGTGTGGCACTTCCTCCACCCGCACGCTGGCCAGAGCCACCGGTGGCGTGGTGAAACAAATCGCCACGAGGAACGTCGTGATCGTACCGAACATGATCCACCACGGGAACTCCAGCACAGGCAGCCACTTCGGCTGCACGTAGGGTGTGCCGCCGACCAGCTGCAGCAGGTCGGCGGGCAGACCGCTGAGCACCGCCACCACCAGAAAACCCGCCACCATCGCCACCCAGTTGCCTACGTCGTTGCCGCGCCTCCGCGTCAGCATCCCCACGAAGAACACCCCCAGCAACGAGCCATACGTATAGCCAAAGATGCCCAGGATGATCGGGATAATCCGCAGGCCACCCCCCGCCCCCGGGTGTGCCAGCTTCTGGATCACCAGGAACGACACCCCTGCCGACACCGCCACCATCAGCGCGGCGAACACCACCGTCGCCCACCGTACGGCGCGCAGGGATTGCCGCTCGTCCGCCCCAGGGTTCAGGTACGACAGGTACCAATCCCGCGTGAAACTCGTGGCCAGCGCGTTGAGTGCCGTGCTCAGAGAACCCATCGTCGTGGCGAAAATCCCCGCCAGCAGCAATCCCCGCACGCCGACCGGCAACTCATGCAGGATGTAATAGCAGAACACCTCGTTGTTCGCCTTGGGCAGATTCGGGTCGGGATGCGCCGCGTAGTGCGCCACCAAGAGCAGCCCCACGCTCACGAGCACGACCGCGATGGGAATATCCGCCAGCCCGGAGAGGATCAACGACAGGCGGCTGCGGCGCACGTCCGGCGCGGTCAACATCCGCTGGACCATGTCCTGGTCCGTGCCGTGTGTGGCCATCGTCACGAACGTGCTGCCGAAGAGCGCCGCGAAGATCGTGAACTCCACCCCGAACATGCCCACGATCTTGTCCCAGCCGTGCCGGGCCGGGTCCAGGCCCGTGGCGATGAACAAATTTCCTTTCGGCAGATACGAGCGCACCTCGGCCAGTCCGCCCGGAATGGAATAATACAGGATGCCCAGCGCCAGCAGCGCACTGCCCATCATGATCGATGCTTGGATGAAATCCGTCCAGATGACGGCCTTGATGCCGCCAAGCGTCGTGTAAATAGCCGTCAGGATAACCACCACCACGCTGGCGAACACATAAATCCAGAACATCCGGTGCGCGTCGGCGGGCAGCGCGGGATCGAGCGTGCGGCCCACAAAAAGCTGGTACAGCAACACCAGCGCGATGGCCGCGACGTAGATACGGGCCCCGCTGGCCAGCACGCGCGTGATCAGGAACACCGCGCTGGCCGCGTTCTTCGAGCCCGTACCGAAGCGGCGCGTCAGGTATTCGTAGATCGAATAAACCTTGTAGCGATAGTAGGGCGCGATGAACACGTAGCTGACGATGATCCGCGCTATGATCGTGCCCAGAGCCAGTTGGACATAGAAATATCCCCGCGTGCTCCACCCTTCGCCCGGCGCGCCCAGGAACGTGCCTGCGCTGGTTTCCGCTGCGATGAGCGATGCCAGCACGGCCCACCAGGGGATGCGCCGTCCGCCCAGGGCGAAGTCCTCCAGGCTGTTCTCGCGCTTGCCCATGCGCAGACCGATGCCCAGGATCAGCGCAAAATAGCCGAGGACCACGACCCCATCGATCAGCCAAGCAGCACTCATATCAGAGTGGCAAATATCCCAGACACTGCCCGCGAGGAAGATCATTCCGCCGCCGGGAGCGAAAAAAGTGGCTCCCTGAGTTGGTTAATCAATGATGACTTTCGTCCCGGTTGTCACCATCCCGTACACCTTGAACGCATCCCAGTTGGACAGCCGGATGCAGCCGTGGCTGGCCGAGCGGCCAATCGTGTCGGGCGTCGCTGTGCCGTGCATCCCGATGCCGGGCTTGTTGAGCGCAATCCAGGTGATGCCCACAGGGTTATTCGGGCCGGGCGGCAGCTCCCAGGCAGTGTCGCTGCGTTTGCCGGTCATCAACACCGATTTATCCCAGCGGAAAGTCGGCAGCAGCGTCTTGCCTACGATGTGCCATTCGCCCTTCGGGGTCGGGATCGCCGTGGACCCCGGCGTGATCGGAAAACACGCCACGAGCCGGTCACCATCGTGAACGTCGAGGTACGAGTCCTTCGTGCTGACGTGGAACACGAGTTGTTTGGCATTGGCCGGGCGAGCGGCAAGCACCGGGCGGTTGTCCGGGCTAGCTGCGGCCGTGTCCGGGGCCACGCCGGGGCTGGCGCTGGCCATCGGCGCAGGGGACGGCACCGCGTCGGCGGGCGGCGGCGAGGCGGATACCGGCACCGTCGGCCCGGGCATTGCTGCCGGGACGTTCTCGGCCGAAGGCGTCGGTGAAGGAGCCGGGACACCAGCCTTGCCCTTTTCCTTGGCTTCCTTGAGCAGTTGTTCGCGCTCCTTGGTGTACTGCCGGATGGCGATCACCTGCGCGAGGTTGAACGGCGGCACCACGTTGGGCACCTTGACACTGTCGCCTTCCTTCATCGTGTCGATGTTCCTGGGCGCGTTCAGGTGCTTGAGGAAGTCCACGCCGACGTGGTAGCGCTCTCCGAGCAATTCTGACAACGTCGTGTAGGGCAGCACCTTGTTCTTGGCTTGCTCCGGGATGGCCGTCGGGACATTGCCCAGCGAGCCG
>CAXTVY010000257.1:0-6278 GCA_964247665.1 uncultured Chthoniobacterales bacterium
CCATCCCGTGCGGCTCGGCCACGGCGTGGTGGGTGATCTTGCCGTCGTAAAGGTTGATGCCGCCCAGCAACGTCGGTTGCTTGATCACGGCCTCCTTGAGGCCCAGGTCGGCGAGCAGTTCGACGTAACGATGGGTCACGTTCGTCAACGCCTGCGTGGCGGTGCGAGCATACGCTCCCGGCATGTTTGCCACGCAGTAGTGAGTCACGCCTTCCTCGACGTAAACCGGGTCGTGGTGCGTCGTCGGGCGGGAAGTTTCGGCGCAGCCGCCCTGGTCAATGGCGATGTCGACCAACACGCTGCCCGGCCGCATCTGCTTGAGCATCTCGCGCGTGATGAGTTTTGGCGCGCGTGCACCCGGCACGAGGACAGCACCGATCAACAAGTCCACGGTAGGCAGCAGGCTCGTGAGGTGCGCCTCGCTGGAGTACAGCGTGTGCGCCGTATGCATCGTAATGTCGAGGAAACGCATCCGCTCCAGATCCACTTCTAAAATCGTCACGTCGGCACCCAGTCCGGTCGCCATCCGGGCAGAATTGACACCCGAACTGCCACCGCCGATCACGACGACTTTACCGGGCAACACACCCGGGACGCCACCTAGCAGCACGCCAGCCCCACCCTGGTGCTTGGCCAGAAAGTACCCGCCGACAATGATCGACATACGGCCCGCGATCTCGCTCATCGGTTCGAGCAAGGGCAGCCGCCGGTTCACCTCAATGGTTTCATACGCGATGCAGGTCGCGCCGCTTTTCGCCAGTGCCTCGGTCAACGGACGGTTCGCCGCCAGATGCAGGTACGTGAAAAGAATCTGACCGTGGCGCAGCAACGGGTATTCCTCCGGTAGAGGCTCCTTCACTTTCACGATCATGTCAGCGACGGCGAATACTTCCGCGTGTTCATCCACCATCGTCGCGCCTGCCTGCTCGTAATCCTTGTCCGGGTATCCGGAACCCGCGCCCGCCCCTCGCTCGACCACGACACTGTGACTGCGTTTGAGCAACTGATAAACTGCGGAAGGTAGCAAGGAGACACGGTTCTCTTGCTGTTTGACCTCTTTGGGGATACCGATTTTCATAGACGGGGCGACTGTTTTGGCTTCGAAATGGCAGCGGCTGAACGTTTGCTCGGGGAAACACTAATGCGGACCGCGCATTCTGCATCCTCGAATCCATCGTTAATTCAACGACGGATCGTCCGGAACCGCTGCTAGGAGCTTGTACGCAGGGCCAAGTGAACTCATTAACTTGTACCAGAGACGGGGGTTGGCGTCTGGCGTCCGTCCATGTGCATCCGGCTTCACGAGAACCCAGGATTTCTGATCGAGTTCACTCTCGAGCTGTCCGGCCGCCCAACCGGAATAACCGATGAAGGCACGGACCCCGGAGGGATCAGCCTGCAACCGATCTGCTACCTCTTCGAGCGAAAGGTTGGGCCGGAAACGGGCATCCGCTTTCGTTGCGCTCAGAGAAAGGCTCGCAAAACTCAGTTGATCCTGACCCACCGGCCCACCGATGTAAACGGGGACCCTTTCCAGGAGTTGCCGCTGTTCATGCTCGGGCAACAGCTCCGAGGCGCTCTTGCCGAGCGGCCGATTGAGCACAAACCCGAATGCCCCGAGCGAGGTCTCGTGGGTGGAAAGGAACAAAACACTGCGTTGGAAATTTGGGTCCTTGAGCGACGGATGCGCCGCGAGCAGCAGGCCTTGATAGTTGCCATCGTGAGGCGGAATGGATTCAGCGGAGCGCATCGGGTTCTGAAGAGGGTTCGTGCCTATTCAACCAACCGGATGTGGCCGCCAATCAAGGTTCCCTGGAAAACACGCGCAGCCAGGCGATAGTCCCGTGTGGCCGTTCGGCCGCCGGTGCTCCGCCGGGGAAGATTACCAGTTGTGCGGCATCTGTCTTCTGGCTGACAAACGCCGGGACACCGTAGCCGCCTTCCACGTGACCACGTCCAATAAGCACCACCAGTTTCCCGTCAGGGTGACCAGAGAGATATTCTACGATGCGCGCTGCTATCGTCTGTTCCCAGAGCAGTTGCGCCTTGTAGAGGTTTTCCAGGCTCGCACCGCCGTGCGGGCTGCCCGCTAATTGGTCGCTGAAGTGTTCGTATCCACCTGCCAGCGGCTGAAATCCGGTGGGCAGCAGCGCCCGGTCGCCCTCATCAAGCGGCACCCCCTGCGCGAGCTTGTGGCTGAGAGCCGCCGGGGCATTCAGCGCGAGGCTGGGCACTTCTTCCACCAGCGTCCAACGCAGGATCTTCTCGTACAGGACTGAAAGGCTGCCCCAGTGATTCTGGAAATCGGTTTTCTGGAGCAAGGCATCCGTACTCAGATGCCGGCCATTCCAGGCGTCCAGCAAGCCTTGTTGCGACAGATCGAACATTTCCCAGCCGACCGTGAACCGCACCCCGCGTGCATGCAAGCCCTTCAACACGTCGAGTTGGTATTCGTGATCCGTGTTGTTGTTGTGGGTTTCCCCGATGTAGATGACGCGTGCTGGTGCCAGTTGGTCCCAATAGGCACGCTCCGCCGCCGTTTCCTGCCGCGGAAGATCAACCGGTACCGGCCCGCCTTGCTTTGGCAGGGTCAGACCGACGTTGGGGTTCTTACAGCCGCCAAGCAGCAGGAACAGGCTCACCGCAGCCGCGAGCACCCGGCCGGAGCCAACCGCTGGCTCCAGCCACGGCAGAACCCCGGCAGCACGCGGGAAGCAACAGGGGAACGACGCAGCCATGAGGGAGGGGAAGCGTATCATGGCGGAGGGAGACTTGCAAAATGGCCCACCTGCTCTTATCCATCTATCCGTTGGGCAGTTTGCGAAACAACACGTCCCTCCTGCTATCTCACATCCGCACGACCCTCGAAATCATGCCTACTACCGTCCATCGTTTTCTGCCGGTTCCAGCAGCGGCTTCGTCGCTCGCTCGTCGTCTTCTGGTAGCGACGTTTCTCTTCGGTGGCGGCTGGCTTTCCGCGGCGCTCGCCCAAAATTCGTCCCCCGCCACGGCGGCGGGCACTCCGGCGGCGATTCCTCCCGTCGCCAATGTCCCCGCAGCCAAGGACGATCTGATCGCCACCGCGCAGGCAGCCGGAAACTTCAAGACTTTCCTCAAGGCCGTGGAGGCCGCCGGGTTGACGAGTACTCTACAGAAGCCCGGGCCTTACACGGTCTTTGCCCCGACGGACACGGCGTTTTCCAAGCTGCCCGTCGGCACGCTTGATGATCTGCTGAAGCCCGAGAACAAAGCGAAACTGGTGGCGACCCTTTCTTATCATATCGCCGCAGGCAAATTCACGAATGCCGACCTCACCAAGACCGACGAGGTAAAAACCTTGCAGGGGACCGAGGTCGACGTGGACACGAGCGCGGACGGCAAAGTTATCGAACTCGACGAGGCGAAGATCCTCGGTGCCGACGTGGAAGCCGCCAACGGGGTTCTCCATGCCATCGACACCGTACTCCAACCCTAGCAGGGGAAGCTCCGACCCGGGGGCGTTTTCCCATTATTGGCCGTTCACGAAGTAGGCAAACTTCCAACTGCCGTTGACCAGTTGTACCCCGGCCCGGTAGCCCGTGTAAGTGGTTGGATTGGCCGCAAATTCGGCGGGAGCCACCATGTAAGCGTCCTCGTTGGTGCCGGATGGTTTGAATTGCTCCTTGATGACCATCTGCAACTCCGGCCACAAGTTGTTTTCGTCCCAATAGGCAAATACCCCTGCGCCCTCGCGTGGAGGATCGAGCACGTAGCCGAAGTTCGTGGTCATCATGGACGCTAGTGTTTCCACGTCATGCGCGGCGACGACCTGCCGCAGGCGGCCGGTGAAAGCCCGAAAAGCCTGGTCTCCGTTCTGATCCTTGAGGGTGTTAATGAGTGGCTTCGACTTCGCGGTGGTAGCCGGCTTCTTGGTCGTGTCCTCATCAGGAGTCGTTTTGCATCCCACGACGAGGATGGATGTGCAAAGCACTGCGGACAGCAGCGGGAATCTGGGGATTTTCATGGAAATGGAAGCGAATCAAACGGCGGGAGCGTTGACATCGCCCCTAGGCACGGCTTTCGCCGAAGCAGTCTGCCGCCGTTTGCGTGCCTGGACTAGCTTGGCACCTGGCAAACGGACGAGGATGGGATGCACGCAGAAAATGAAAAAAAGCAGCGCCAGGAACCGTGGTAATCCACCGGTCGGGCTAATACGCCGGATGCGTCCGGCACGGATGGAATCGAAGACGTTGTCGATGGTGGGTGCCGTTTCCCTACCCGCCAGCCCGAGCCACGAAAAGTTCTGGCCGAAGAACTTTCGTTGGTGCGCATCCGAGGTGGCGAGCAGAGGAATGCCGTGGCGTTCGGCGATGCGGACGGCGGGGACGTTCGGGTTCAGGATCGGCACGTGGAAGTGACAATATTCGATGGCGTCAAAGCAGTCGAGATGCTCGACGAGCCGCGCCCCAATCGAGCCGCCCAAGCGGTAAAAAGGGTGCGGCGCAAAGGTGAGCAACGAAGGGCCTCGGCGTGCTCGCAACCGGCGCAGGTCATCAAAGCTTTGCAGTGAAGCCGCTTCTTCGGGCGAAAGGTTCAGGAGCACCACATCCGCGCCTTCGATCCGCATCTCCGCCGCCTGGATGAGAAGAATGCCCATTTCGTGAGCGCGGGCGAACACACGCTCGTCATCGAAAACCTTGTCGTGGAGCGTCACCGCGAGCACCTTGAAACCGAGGCTGCCGGCATGGGTGAGCAGTTCTTGCGCGGTGTAGTCAATCTCGTCGAACGGGTCCTCGTCGGTGTGCAAATGGAGGTCTGCCTTGACCCAGGTGATCATGGATTCCGGCTCTTCGAGGGCGTTCATTCGGGATTTTCCACCGGGCACATAGTAAAAGGACTGCGAAACCGGGCGCAACTGTGAAAAGCAGCCCATGGGCCACAACAGCGCGGATCGCTCGTCTGGCGGTCCAGGCACGAAAGATTGCTTGCAACGTCACTTCGTCGTGGTAATGGTCCTTCCCTTCCAGTCTCGCTCGGGTGGTGAAATGGCAGACACGTACGTTTGAGGGGCGTATGCCGCAAGGCATGAGGGTTCAAGTCCCTCCCCGAGCACTTTTCTCCCTGCTTCAGGCCAGCACCTTCAGTGCGCGCCGCAGGCATCTCACCCGCAACGGCAACTGGCCCACACGGTAGCCGTCCACGTGGAACGGCAGGTCGCTTTTCGCGGTGATCGTCACTTCACGCGCCGTAAACGTGTCGATCTTCGGGCTGTAGCAGTACCGCCGCCGGCTGATCGACCAGAAATGCTTGATCAGCTCGCCTTTACTGAAATTACGGAAGATCCGAACGTTCATCAGACCATCGTCCAGGACGGCGTTTGGGGCGACCGTGAAGCCGCTACCGTAGTAGCGGGTATTGGCCACGATGAGCATGAAAGCAGAAAAATCCAGTGACCGCTTCTGCTCTCCGGCCGCAAACGGTTTGGAAACCGGGGACTCATCCCGCGGTCGGCCGCCATCCTGATACGCCTCGGAGAGCGGCAGATCGAGTTCAAAGTGGATCCGTGCCGGCTCGGCCTGATAAGCGAGTTTTGCGGCTTGCCAGAGCCGCGTCCACCGGCCGGATTTAATTTCTTCTCCCAGTGGGAACAGCTGGGCGTCGATCCCCACCCCGGCTGCCTCGAAGAAATAGTGTCCGTCGTTGGCCTCGCCAACGTCCACCCGCCGGACGCGGCCACGCGCGAGCACCTGACACGCTGCGCGCAGGTCGCGGGGCAACCGCAGCGACCGCGCGAAGTTGTTGTAAGTGCCCATCGGGAGGATGCCCAACGGACAGTCCGTGTTCACGAGCCCTTTTGCTGTCGCCCCGACCGTACCGTCCCCACCTCCGGCGATCACCATGGCAAACCCTTCATCCGCCGCCTTTTTGGCGAGTTCGCCCGGCGGCTGATCCCGTTGCGTCTCGACGATCTCCGCCCAAATGCCTGCTGCCCGCAGTTCCGTCCAGATTTTCGCTATCTCCCGGCTATGATCTTTCGGTTCACTCGCCCCGGACGCCGGGTTGACCAACAAACAGGCGCGGCGCCGGGTGCTCGTGATGACTGCGGGATGATCAGACGAATCATCCAAGGAAGAAGCTGGTGATGCCATCGGCGAAAACGTAAATGGGCGAGGTGAGGCTACTCCCAAGCAACTCCCAGGGCAAATCGCTGCACCGGGCGCACAAACTGCCCCACGGCTTTACCAGCGATACTGGAACCGGGCAAGCCGCCGCTCCAATTCAACGACGACCCGCTTTTC
>CAXTVY010000258.1:0-6194 GCA_964247665.1 uncultured Chthoniobacterales bacterium
AAGTAGGACGGATCGGTGAGCACTTCCTGATAGCCGGTCATGGAGGTGTTGAAACACACCTCGCCGACGCGCGTGCCGGTCGCGCCGAAGGCTTCGCCCTCGAACACGCGGCCGTCTTCCAGAACCAACAGAGCTTTCATGTGGCGGACACGCTAAATGACCAAGGCCCGAATGACCAATGCCCAATGTGAGAAATTTGCCGGGGAAGGTTGCGACTGGAGAAAGCCGGGCCTGTTTGGAGGAGGCAGAATTAGGTGGAAAGATCCTGGATTATACGGGAAAGTCTCCGGTCCACTTCCGGTGATACTACGATGATATTCTTTCAAAAAGCACCGCCGATTCTGGAAGCTACAGACTGGATCGGATCAGTTCAAAAAGAATTGGAGTGGTTAAAGGGCAACAAGGCGCGGTGGCTCAATCGGTACACTCTTGCGGCCTACAAGGTTATCAAAGCCGCCGGTGCGGAGGCTCGTGGATTGAAGCACGGCTATGTCGGTGCAGAGCATCTTCTCCTCGGATTGCTTGAATCCTCTGCTGGCTTCGCAACCACGGTGCTTTTTGATGCAGGTCTAAAATACGCTGCCGTCCAGTTGGAAGTGGTTGCAAGGGTGCGAACGATGGGCTTGTTCTATGAGGGTATGCAAATCTCCTTCACCCCGCGTCTGAGGAACATCTGCCAGTCAGCGGAACGGTTTGCGCAGGCGCGGGGCTGTTCGCTCGTTGAGCCCGAAGATTTATTGCTCGGATTGTTGGACGAACGTAGCGGAATGCCAAGCCAAGTGTTCCAAAAAGCAGGTTTAGAGATTGAGCCGCTGAGAACACGCTTGTTGAGTTAGGTGACTGCGGTTGGATGAAGCCCCATCGTTCTCAAGTTGCACTCGGGAACGATGCAAGGGTGCAAAATGTGCGGGGCGAAATCCCTGCTCTTGCCTGTTGAGAGCGAATTAGTATCATCGTTTCATGCTCAGAGAGGCGATTCCGCAGTTCAATCAACTGAGTGCCTCCGAAAAGCTGCTTCTGCTGGAAGACCTTTGGGATGATCTCGCCGAGCATCCTTCCGAGGTTCCGGTGCCCGACTGGCAAAGGCGCGACTTGAAGCGGCGTTATCAGGAATATCTCGAGAATCCTTCTGCCGGTGCCCCTTGGCCAGAGGTTCGGGAACGACTATTGCGCTCGTTCTAATGAGTCGTGCGCTGGTCGTCCGTGGCCGGGCCGAACGTGACATCGCCGAGGCGGGGTTCTGGTATGAAACACGCCAGCCGGGAACGGCACTTTATTCCCTCCGCTGCGTCGATGCGGCAATCGCTCTTATCACTCGGCACCCCGAGGCAGGGCCGATGCAGTTTGGGCCTTTCAGACGTGTTCTTGTTTCACGCTTTCCCTTCGGCGTATTTTACAGCATCGAAAGCGATACGGTGATCGTGCACGCGGTGTATCACAGGTCGCGCGATCCGAACAGGCTCCGTCAATCGCTGGACACCGGTGAGGACACGCTTGACGTGTGACGATACGCTGCGGCAGCCAACGCAAAACGGCCCCGGTGAATCGTTCATTCGCCGGGGCCGTCTGCACTGAAAAATTGTTTACCCCACCTGTGCCGTAAGGTGCGTTTCCCGTTCCCTTATGGAAACGGCGGGTGACCATCACTGAACAGTCTGACTTCCAATCAAGGCCTGTCATTCCATCCGAGCAACCAAGCCCCCTTAGTCTATGTTTATCGGTCCGGGAGAATGCGCCGTCAACTCGAACACCGTAGGGTAAAATCTGACAACATCTTCGCCCCATTTTACCGGGGCGGATGCCAAAATTTTCGCTTTCGCAAAGAACCGCCGGAAACCCTTATTCCCGGAACTGGAGACCGTCGAACCCGGCTTGCAGCGCTGCCTTCAGCCGACCGTGCGCCGCGTTGACTTCCTCGGCTTTCAATGTGCGGTCTTCCGCCCGGTATGTCAACGAATATGCGAGCGACTTGCGGTCGGCAGCGATCTTTTCGCCCCGGTCGTCGGTGAACACGTCGAAGAGTTCCACGCCCGCCAGGAGCGGCTCGTTCGCCCCGCGCAAAGTCCCCTCGATCTGCCCGTGCGCCACCGCCCGGTCCACGGCCACGGCGAGGTCGCGCGTGACGGCCGGGAAGCGCGCCAGCGCCCCGAACTTCCGCGGCCCGCCCGCCGCCGTTTGCAGCGCGCCGACGGCCAGTTCCGCCACGAGTACGTCGCCGCGCAGTTCCAGCGCCTTGGCCTTCGTGGGCGTGAGCTGCCCCAGCGCCCCGGCCGCCTGACCGTTGATGTACACGTGCGCCAACAGCGCCAGCGTCGTGTCGGGGGCCTCCGGGCGCAGTTCCACCGTCGCCGGGGCGCAAAGCTGCTCGACCACGCCGCGCAGGTCGTGCAGGTCCAGCGTGCGGCTGCCCCCGCTGCCGTGCCGCCACGCGGGCGGCAGCGCGCCGCCGGTCAGCACGATCCCCACGCGGAACGGCTCCGGTTGGCCCACGGGCCAATCCGGCGCGAACAAGCGGCCCACCTCGAATAGCCGCAGGTCCGCCACGCCCTGGCGCGCGTTGCGCCCCGCCGCCGCGAGCAGCCCCGGCAGCAGCGTGCCGCGCAACACGGCGTATTCCTCGCTGAGCGGGTTCTTGAGCGGCACGCCGCCCGCGCCGTCCGCCGTCCGCACCAGCGAACCCGTGCGCGCTTCCGTGAAGCCCATGCCCACCAGCCGCCGCCGCAAGGTCATCTGGAAGTCATACGCCGCGTCCACGGCCGAGGGCGGCGCGAAGCAAGCCTCCACCCGGCCCGGGACGCCCTCCAGGCCATGCACGCGCGCGACTTCCTCGATCAGGTCGATCTCGCGCCGCAGATCCGCCCGGTAGGAGGGCACGCGCCAGGAGGATTCGGGTGAGGACTCGTCCTCCGACCCGTCGCCTTCGCCCGCCAGGCTGCCGGACGCCTTTTCCAGGCCGAAACGCTCCAGGGTCGCGTCCACTTCCTCCTGCGTGATGTCCGTCCCGAGCACCTGCCGGCAGCGCGCCAGGCGCAGCGGCACGGGCGTGTCGGCGGCGTAGAAGATCGGGTCGTACTCGGCGAGGTGGTGCGTGTGCGCCACGCCGCCGGACTGGCCGCCGCAAACCTGCGCGAGCAGGTCTTCCGCGCGCCGGGACGCCGCCAGCACGCGGCCGGGGTCCACCCCGCGCTCGAAGCGGTAGCTCGCGTCGCTGCCCAGGCCGAGTTCGCGCGACGTGCGCCGGATGCTCGCCGGGGCGAAGTACGCGCTTTCGAGCACGATGGATTGCGTGCGCGCCGTCACGCCGCTTTCCTCGCCGCCCATGACGCCCGCCAGCCCCTCGGCCCGGCCGTCCAGGGACGCGACGACGAGGTGGTGCGGCTGGAGCTTATAGGTCTTGCCGTCCAGGGCCAGGAGTTCCTCGCCGGGCGACGCCAGCCGCACGCCGACCCCGCCCGCGCCGACGTGCGCCGCGTCGAAGGCGTGCAGCGGCTGGCCGAGTTCGAGCATGACGTAGTTCGTCACGTCCACGACGTTGTTGATCGCGCGGACCCCCACGCTTTCGAGCCGGCCGCGCAGCCAGTCCGGGCTCGGGCCGACCCGCACGTCGTGGATGATCCGCGCCGAGTAGAACGGGCAGGCCGCGCGTGCGTTCGCGGCGATCATGACCGGAAATGCCGCCTCGGGCTCGCCGCCGGGGGGCGTTTCCATGAGCAGGACGGGGTCGCGGAACTCCTTGCCGCTCAGGGCGGCGACCTCGCGGGCCAGGCCGACGTGGCTGAGCAGGTCGGCGCGATTGGGGGTGATCTCCACGTCCAGCACGGTGTCGGCGGGGTAGAGTTCCCCGATGGCCGCGCCCACGGGGGCGTCGGGCGAGAGAATCAAGAGGCCCTCGGCGTCGTCGGCGAGTTGGAGTTCCCTGGCGCTGCACATCATGCCCTCGCTCTCGACCCCGCGCAGCTTGCCGACCTTGATGTGCACCCCGCCGGGCAGGGTTGCGCCCGGCAGGGCGAGGGGGACCTTGTCGCCCACGGAAAAATTCTTGGCCCCGCAGACGATCTGGCGCGGCGGCTGGGTGCCCGAGCCGTCGTCCACCCGGCAGACGCTCAGGCGGTCGGCGTTGGGGTGGGGCTCGCGGGAGAGCACCTGCGCGACGACGACCTTGGCGAGGTTGACGCCGCGCGTCTCGCTGCCTTCAACCTCGACACCCGCCATGGTGAGCAGTTCGGCCAGGGCGGCGGGCGTGCCGTCGTAGTCTACATATTCGCGCAGCCAGTTGAGGGAAACTTTCATAAAGTCGGAAGTCGGAAGTCGGGAGTCGGAACCAGCAGACAGAAGGGCCGAGAAGCAAAACGCAAAAGACCGGTGGGGGAAAGCGGTTTTTCTGTTCCGCCACTTCCGCCTTCCGCCTTCCGACTTCGTCAGGGTCTTGGCAACTGGCGGCGGATCAATCCACTCTGGATGAGCACGCCCAGGATCGCCAGGATCGCAAACGCCGCCGAGGTGATCTGCGGGCTGCTTGGCAGCGATTCGCACACCAGCGCCGCACCCCCCATCGACGAGAGCAGGATCAGCGTCCACGTAAAGAGCACGTTCATCAGCACCGCGCCGAGCAACCCCCCGACCAGGAACGTGATCCAGGGCGCGGCCTGCCCGATGTCGTTGGAGAAAATGGCCGCCTGCTGGCCGCTGACGGCGAGCCCTTGCGTGAGCAGATAGCCCCCGGCCAGGAACCCCGCCGCGCCCAGTGCCGCCTTGCGCAGGACCACGGCCAGCACCGCCGAGAGCAATCCCACGACCAGCGCGAACATGATGATGAAATCGTCCGGCCGGCCCTGGAGGAACCGGTCCGCGAACCGGATGCCCCCCACGAACCCCACCACGCCCACGAACAGCCAGAACAGCCGCCGCCCGAACACGAGCAGCAGCAGGCCGACGAGAATGCGCGTGGCAGCGACGGTGAGCATGGTGGGATGCTCTATTCGCCGAACCGGCTGAGCAACGCAAGCCGCCGCTCGTGCGGCCGGAACCTTATCGGAGCGTGGCGGCGGGTGCCGCGGCACGGCCCGTGAACTCCGGGGCGACGAGCGCGTTCGCCCCGTAGCCGCGGTTCGTGTCGAAGCCCAGCAGGCTCCATCGGTGCGCGGGCAGGTTCGCGGGATGGTCGATGCGCTCGACAAAGCGCGTTGGCCACAGCACGCCCGCCAGCCGCCGCTGGTCGAGCAGATCGACATGGACCTCCGCACCCTGCGTGCTCTCCAGGGCGTTGAGCGTGAATTGCACGCGGCGCAACAGGTGGTCGCGCTGGTCGATGAAGAGAATCACCTTGTCCCCGGGTGTCGTGCCAAAGCCGGGGTGCAGGGTCGTCAGCAGTTCGTCGCACGGGTGGCCGTCCACGTCGGCGGTCGCGGCGAGCCGCTGGAACGCGGCCCCGCGTTGGACGAAGAAATCCGGCCCCCACAGGAACATGGAATATGCATCCGTGACCAGCCCCGCCGCGTCCTGTTGCTGCGAGTCGCCGGGCACCTGCGTGGGTCGGCCGGGCACGAGGTCGCCCCGGCGCAGGTACGGCCGGTAGGAAACCGCCACGCTATCCGGCGGCACGCGGTAGACGTGCTTCTCGCCACGCGGACCGCGGTGCTCCTGTCCGACGATGAACCCACCCCTGACCGGCAGGTAGCGCTCCTCGCTGCCCTGGCGGTAGCCCTGGTCGGAGAGCACCGGCTGCAACTTCGGTCCGAGGGCGGCCCAGTGGCTGTCGAGGCGGACGTTCACGTCGTGCAGCCGCGCGTAGGCTGCCCGGCCGCCGTGCGCCGCGAGGCAGGCGTCGAAGATCGCCGCCGCATCGGGTGCGGTGCGGGTCGCCGCGGCGTTGCCCGGGATGGGCGGCAGGCCGCCGCAACCCGCCAGCCACAGCACGGGCAGCAGCGCCGCAACGAGCAGTCGGCCGCGGCCGGAAGAAAGCGAGGAAGTCATCTGCACATTCAACGTATCAAGGCAGGAGATCGGATGCGGAAGGCGGAACCAGAAAAGGCGGAACCAGAAAAGGCAGAAGGCAGAAGGCAGAAGGATGCAGGATACAGGATACAGGATACAGGATGCAGGATGAAGGCAGAGCCACGCTGTTCCTGCTTGCCTTGGCTCGTGTCTTCTCCCTCCCTGCTGCTTCTCCTCCGGGCTCTGTGCTCTCTGTGTCC
>CAXTVY010000259.1:0-6171 GCA_964247665.1 uncultured Chthoniobacterales bacterium
GCCATCTGCGAGTACCTCGGCGCGGCCAGCGCTGGCTACCTTGATGTGCCCAGCATGGTGCGCGCGACCGGTTTACCTGAGAACGGGTTCTGCCTGGCCTGCTTCACGGGCAAATATCCCGTGCCGGTAGACCCGGATCTGGATAAATACATCATGGAGCGCCGCGATTCGCGCGAAAACCATCTGGTCGCCGCCGACGAGCATCCGAACTTATTCGCCGCGCTGAAGTAAGCCTCCTGGAAAGCACGTGAGAAGCAGGCGGCCGTAACCGATGACAGGGACAGCTCGCCGGGCCTCTCCCAAATTGTCTGCCCATCCGTGGATTGTGCGTCATACGCGGAAAGCAGGGATCTGCTCGAATAGCGATCCCTACCAAGCGTGACGACCGCCTATGGCGAGGGATTGCTCGCACGTTCTCCTAGACTGCACCGCCCGCCGGCTTGCTCCCCGGCCCGGTTGCTCCAGCAGGCTCGGGGAAAATCCAGGGCAGCAGGGTCAGCAGCAGCGTTAGCCCGGCGGGCAGTGCCACCGGTAGCCACAGCCGCGACCATTCGAAGAACGACAGTGCCACCAGCCCGTACACGAGCATGAGCACGCCCGCCACGCTCCCTCCGGTGATCCGGCCGCCGCGGCGGCCTGCCACGCCCGCCAGCGCGAACGCTACCGCGATCCCCGCATCCCACCAGGATGACGCCCGCCGCACCGGCGGCGTGCGTTGCAAACTCGTGACCGCCCACGCGAACACCTCTGCGGGTGAGACGGGACGGCCATCCGGCAGCCGCAGGGTCCGCGCGGCGCGGTCCGTCCGTCCCAACACCACCACCCCGCTGTGCATCCGCTCGGCGAGCGCCTGGATTTGCGGTGGGGCCTGCCCAGCCTCGATCAGCGGCAGGTCGTCGAGCGAGAGACGGCGGAATTGCCCGAACTCGCGGGCATCAAGCAGCGTGTTCCCCGCGCGGTTGATCGGCAGCCGCAGCCGGTCGCCAAGCTGGATCTCCTGGCCCACTCGTGTATTAATTTCCGACGGAGCCAGCCGTAGCGAGAGCGTCAACGCCTGCAAGATGAACCCGGGGAGAATGCGCCCGCGCGAGCGAAATAACAGCGGCACGTCGCGCACGGGCCCCGCCGCCGCCCCAGGCAGGTTCGTAGCCCCGCTCGCGGTGGCGAGCGCCAGCAAGCGTGCGCTCGGCGCGGCCACGATCTCGGGATGATCGGGCAGCGCCCGGTGACTGCCTTCCACCGCGTTTGCCAGCGCGGGCAGTGTGGCCGGGTCGCGGCCGTGGCCCGCACTCTCGCCCAACTGCACGCCGAGTAGCAGCTTGGAAATTCCTAGTGCCTGTTGGAGCAAAATTTCTTCGGTCGCCGAATTGACCTGCGGAAAATTCAGCACGGGTTCCACCGCGACCACGGCCGGGTCGTAGCGGCTCATGGAATGCAGAAACTCTCCGCATTCCAGCGGAGAGAGCGGCACCCGGCCGGGCGTCTCGGCCACGGAATCATCGATCTCGACCAACGTGACGGGAATTTCGTGCAAGCCCGCGTGCTCCGGCCGGGCGTTGGTGACGAGCCAGTCAAAAAACGCGCGGTCCACTCCCGCCAGCGTGCCGTCCGGCTGTCGGCTCTCCCGCAGCAGCAGCAGGGCCACCAGGCAGAAAACAAGTAAAAACCAGGACGTGGAACGGGACACGGGAGGAAGGCAGAAGGCAGAAGAATGAAGGCAGAAGGCGGAAGTAGCAAAGCAGATTCGAGCCAGAGAGAAATTGTCTGGAGGGTGGATGTCGCGGACGCCCCGCAACGAAAAGCGGACCATCTCCGGTGCGGACTGCCCGGAAATTTTTCTTCCGCCTTTTGCCTGCCGCCTGCCGCCTTCCGCCGAACTCGGGGTTGCAAAGCGCGGCGGCATTCTCTATGCAGTCTGCATCCGCGCACGGCATCCCCCCGCCCGGGCGCAGCCCTTGTCCATGTCCACTCCTGTTTTTCAACAAACCCTCGCCCACGCGGCGAGTCTCGCCGGAACCTCCCTCCACACCGGCGAGAAGGTCACGCTCACCCTCCGCCCCGCCGCCCCTGGCAGCGGCCTGAAGTTCAAACGCACCGACCTGCCTGACGAGCCGGTCATTGATGCCCGCATCGACCACGTCAAAACCGTCGAGCGCGCCACGACCCTCGGCGACGGCGGCGTAAAGGTTCATACGGTCGAGCACGTCCTCAGCGCCTTGGTGGGGCTCGGGGTGGATAACGCCATGATCGAGATGGACGCCAACGAGCCGCCCATCGGCGACGGCAGCGCCCGCGCCTACGTCGAACTGATCCACCAGTGCGGCCTCGCCTCACAGGACATCCCCCGCGCCGCCTTCGAGGTGCGCGAACCCATCCACATCGAGACGAAAACCGGCTCGATCCTGACCGTCGTGCCCGACGACTCTTTTCGCATCTCCTGCACGCAGGTCGGCCCCGAGGGCCGGTTCACGCAGTACCGCTCGCTGGAGATCACGCCAGAAGTGTACGAGCGCGAGATCGCCCCGGCGCGCACGTTCACGTTCTACGAGGACATCCAACCGCTGATGGACAAAGGCCTCATCAAGGGCGGCAGCCTGGAAAACGCCGTCGTCGTGCGCGGCGACAGCGTGATGAGCAAGGAACCCATGCGCTTTGAGGACGAGTTCGTGCGCCACAAAATCCTCGACCTCATCGGCGATCTGGCGCTCCTCGGCCGCCGCATCAAGGGCCACGTCATCGCCGTGCGTCCGGGCCACCCACCCAACGCGGAGCTGACGCGCGCCCTGGCCAAGCAATACGCCAGCGTTGCGGCGCTCATCCCCTCCACGCGCCTCGTCGCGGGCGAAGGCGCGCTGGACATCAACGACGTGCTCCGCCTCTTGCCGCACCGCTATCCGTTCCTGATGATCGACCGGGTCATCAGTAGCGAGGGTCAGACGAAACTGACCGCCGTGAAACAGGTGTCGATCAACGAGCCGTTTTTCCAGGGGCATTTTCCTGGTCACCCGGTCATGCCGGGCGTGCTCCAGGTGGAAGCCATGGCGCAAGCGGCCAGCCTGCTGGTGCTCCGCCAACCCGAGCACACCGGCAAGATGGGGTATTTCATGAGCGCCGACGGCGTGAAGTTCCGCAAGCCCGTCCTGCCCGGCGACACTCTGTTCGTGCACGTCGAGATCACCAAGGCGCGCCGTGGTACGTTGCGGGCAGTGTGCCACTGCACGGTGAACGAATTGATCGTCAGTGAGGGCGAGATCACGATCAGCATCTTCGCGCGCTAAGGATGAGCCTCATGACCCCGCAAGTGCACCCTTCCGCCACCGTTGACCCCCAAGCCGTGCTGGGCGAAGGCGTGGAAATCGGCCCCCATTGTATCGTCGGCCCCGGCGTGACGCTCGGCGACCGCTGCCGTCTGCATGGCCATGTGGTCATCAGCGGCCCGACCACCATCGGCACTGACAATGAGTTTTACCCGTTCGCGTGCATCGGCCAACGTTCGCAGGATTTAAAGTACGAGCAGGAGCCGACCTACCTAGAAATCGGCGCGCGCAATACGTTCCGCGAGTTTGTCACCGTGCACCGTGCGACGGCCCCGGGTGGGGTGACGCGGGTGGGCAACGGCGGCAATTTTCTTTCGTACAGCCACATCGCGCATGACTGCATCGTGGGTGACGACGTGGTTTTTTCCAACAACGGCACGTTGGCAGGTCACGTCGAGGTCGGGGATCGTGCGACGGTGGGCGGGTTGACGGCCATCCACCAGTTCTGCCGCATCGGCCGCCTGGCGATCAGCGGCGGCTGCTCGAAGATCGTACAGGACGTACCCCCTTTCATGATGGTGGACGGCAATCCGGCGCACGTCCGGCACATCAATCAGGTGGGCATGGAACGCGCGGGATTCACGAAGGAAACAATCCGCACGATCAAGGATGCGTTCCGCATTTTGTACCGTTCTGACCTGAACACCGGGCAGGCGTTGACCCGGCTCGCAGACGAGTTTGGCGAGCAGCCCGAGATCAAGCAGTTGATCGAGTTCGTGCGGGAGTCCAAGCGCGGGATCATCCGCTGACCAATAAAAAGTCGCGCCACCCGTCGCAAAACAGGTGGCGCGATGGCAAAACGCTCCCGGAGGAGCCGACACGCCGTCTCTTAGCGGGTCGTAGTGGTGGTCGTCTGCGTTGAGACCGGCTGCGGAGGTAGTTCGGTGGTCGAAGTCTCGTGGGTCGTGGTCGTGGACATGACCTCTGGCTTGGAGGCGCAAGCGCCCAGCGTCAGGACGGCTGCTGCGAGCAAGGACAAACGGATAAAGGTGATTTGTTTCATGGAAATATCTGGTTAAAGGTGACTCATATGTCTGCGTTTCCAGCGGGCGAGGCTTGTACCCGGCCCGCCGGAAAATCTGGGTCGATGCCGGAACGGCGGTTAGTGACGGGTCGTGGTCGTCGTGGTGGTCTCGGACGATTCCGTCTTGGTCACGGCGGGGACGACGGGCGTCGTCACCGTGCGGTTGACGACCACCTTGCTGACAACGGGCTGACCAGCTTCCATCGTGTAATAAACGGTCGTCGGCTCACCGGCCTTGATCGTCTCGGAGTTCACGACGTTGCCAGCGGCATCCACGAAGGTGGTCTTCTTGGAGTAGCTGTAGGTAGCCGGTCCCGACGAGGACTTGACGATGATGCGCGACTGGCCGGGCGTAAACTCCTGGATCGTGCCTTCGGAGGTCGTTTGCGTGACAGCCGTGCCCGTGGGCGAAACGGCGGTCGTCGTCTTGACAGTTTCCTGGGCGTGCACGACGGCCAGCGGGGTGAGCGTGAGCGCACCGAGAGCGGCGGCGGCGAAGGCGGTCTTGAGAGGGGTCTTCATGATGACTTGGATTTTCTATACTTCTTGGATGTGTTGACTGCAGGAGTTTAACCAGCCTGCTACGGGTCTACAGTGGAATCGGGGCATCTCGTCGGCACGGACTTGTGCTACTGGGAGACTCACTTACCGCTGCGGCTGCCCGCGCTGGCCGGTTGTTCTCAAGCAGACGCCATACCGCGCACACCTATTCAATCCAGTGGACTTTTGACCGGCAGCACTCCGCGCCAGTTGAGCACGCGGGTGTGGATCATCGTCGTGCTCACGTCCGATACATTGACCCAAAGGCGTGAGGCAAGGCCCTGCCTGTCAGGGGTTCCTCGGACGCGGGTCGTTACGGTCCTCGGTCGCATTGCCAGAGCGGGCGCAGACATTCAAGCGGGCGCGCGCAAAGATTCCACGGTCTTCTCGGGAAGTGGCGTGCGCCGGTCTCTGCCACCCTTACCCGCGCGGACCGTGAAGATCCGGCGTTCCAAATCGAGGTCGCCGACCCGCGCGCGCACACTCTATCAGCCGCAATCCCGCCCCATGGAGCAACGCTGCCGCGAGCCACGGAGTACCATCCAGATGGGCCAACAAAGCGGCCACCTTTTGGCAATTGAGGACGATGGGCACCCGCGCGAGTTGTCAGACCCATTTCAGTCCATGGAGTTTGCTTGGTGGGCTGCTCCAAGTTTTTCGTGTGAAGGAACACGAGAGCGTTCAGAGCTTGGTTGTCGGTGGGAGCCGCGACCTGGTTGACACAGGCGAGCTCCTGCAAAAAAGCAACGACTTCCCGCTGCCCAAGCTAGCGGATTGACGCTGCCGTGGAAGTGGATGAAGCGGTGGGTCCAGCCCACGTAAGACTATTCGGTCCGCAAGCTCATGCGCTTGTAGCGCAGGAGGTCACACATCCGTGTCAAAAATTTTGAAGTGACTGGTTCGCTCATGGGTAAGCTCCTTCCAGTCAACGGCGGATGAAATGGCATCGCACCGCCAAACCTATCGATCTTTAGTTAAGATAAAGATGGAAGTGGGAAGGGTAGTTTGGAGCCCTTGCCACAAGGACTCGAGGAGCCTAAACGTTTGTCCAACGTTTTTGAGGTGGGAGCGCACGGCTTGGTCGAGCTGAGCCAGGCTTGCGGGCACGAAGCCTTGATCGTGGCGATGCTCGCGGATGCTTTCAACGACGGTGGTGCCTGCTTGCCGACACTGCGGCGGCGAACGCTTGCGTCGTTGAAAGCATACGCGAGCATCGCCACGATAAAGGCTTAGTGCCCGCAAGCCGGGCTCAGCTCGACCAGGCCGGGCCCCCCCACCTCAAAAAGGTGG
>CAXTVY010000260.1:0-5051 GCA_964247665.1 uncultured Chthoniobacterales bacterium
ATCTCGGCCGCCCTGATCGTCTGGCCTGCGACCATCGCATCGTCGATCCCGGTCAGCGCGGTGATCGCCGCCGGGATCGCGATCGATGGCGCGCGGAGGCGATCGAAGGCCGGACGAACGTCGAGGATCGTCCCGGTCGCAGGATCATAGGTGATCGGCACCATCGCCAAGGCGATGACCTCGTCGCTGTCGGAGATCATCGCGCACGACAAGGAACTCGGGCAGTAGCCGCAGACCACATGCACGCGAACCACACAGCGCTGGATTGGGGCGTCAAGCTTGGCAGCACCCTGATGCTCTCACCGATGATCGGGTTCCTCTGCACGGTAGTCGCAATGCTGTATTCTTTCCATCAACTCGACGGTAACGGAATCCGTGATCCAAGGGGATTGCACACCGGGGTAGGTTTTGCTTTTTGGGGCACGGCGGGGGGGCTCGTTCTTTTTGTGCCCGGCATCATCCTCTTCGTGGTGTCGACGATCCTGCGAAACAACGCCCGGCGTTCGGTGACCCTGCCTCCTCCACTTTCTCAGGCATAAACTTGTGCCGCCTGGACTCGACCTTCTTCCCATTTTTTAACGTGGAATCCCTCCTCAATCTTCCCACCCCCGTCAAGGCGGTTATCGCCTTGCTCATGGGCACGTCCCTGCTCGGGGCCGTGGCCATGATTGACCCCAAGCTCGTCGTCATCGTCGCCGTCGGCATGGTGATCCTCGCCGGGGCGCTCATCGCCTATCACTTCGTCCTCAAGTGGACTGCGGCGCGCAAATCCAAGGCGCTCGCAGGCTCCATCGCCCAGCACGGTGCCGCCGCGCCCAACGCCATCAGCAATCCCAATTCCCGCGCGAAGCTCGACGCCATGAAGCGTAGCTTCGAGGTGGGCATGGAGAAGTTCGCCACGTCCGGCAAGGACGTGTACTCGATGCCCTGGTACGTCGTCGTCGGCGAGCCGGGCGCGGGTAAGACCGAGGCCATCCGCCATTGCAACGTCGGCTTCCCACCCGGCTTGCAGGACGAGATGCAGGGCGTCGGCGGCACCATCAACATGAATTGGTGGTTCACGAACCGCGCCGTGCTGCTCGACACCGCCGGCCGCCTGATGTTCGAGGAGGTTGCCCCCGGGGAAACCCACGAATGGCCCGAGTTCCTCAAGCTCCTGCGCCGCAACCGGCCCAACTGCCCTATCAATGGGTTGCTGCTGGTGATCCCCTGCGACAGTCTCATCAAGGACAGCGAGGCGGAGATCGGCCGCAAGGCCGGCAAGATCGCCCAGCAGCTCGACCTGATCCAGCGTACCCTCGACCTGCGCTTCCCGGTCTTCGTGCTCATCACGAAGAGCGACCTGCTCGACGGCTTCCGCGAGTTCTTCGACGACATGGACCCCGACAGCCAGCACCAGATGGTCGGCTGGTCCAACCCGCAGCCGCGCGACGTGGCCTTCCAGCCCGAACTGGTGGACCAGCACATCCAAACCGTCGTGGCCCGCATCCGCAAGCGCCGCCTCGGCCTGCTCAAAGACCCCATCCCGCAGCACGGCGCCGCCCGGCGCACGGACGAGGTGGACGCGCTCTTTTCCCTGCCCGAGAGCTTCACCCTGGCGGCTCCCCGGCTGCGTTCCTACCTGGAGAAAGTCTTCGTCGCCGGACCGTGGTCGGCCAAACCGCTGTTCCTGCGCGGCATCTACTTCACGTCCGCCATGCGCGAGGGTGCGGCGCTCGACCTCGTGCTGGCGCAGGCCATCGGCGTGTCGGTGGACGCCCTGCCCGAAGGCAAGGCCTGGGAGCGCGAGCGCGCGTACTTCCTGCGCGATCTGTTCACGGAGAAGATCTTCCGAGAATCCGGCATCGTCACCCGGGCGACGAACACCAAGACGCTCATCCGCAGCCGTCAAATTGCCCTCTATGGAGCCGGGTTCGCAGCGCTCGTGGCTATCCTCGTCTTCACGTTCCTGAGCTACCGCCAGTTCCAGCAGAGCATCGGCGAGCAGAGCAAGCTCTGGTCGTTCGCGCGGCAGGGTTGGAAGAACGGCGAGTGGAACCCACTGGTGTCGCCCGTCAGCGGGGCGGAGCCGGGCGGCAAATACCAGTACAACGGTGACACCGCCATCGATCCCGCGAGCGGCGCGAGCACCTTGGCGGGGTATCACAGCAAGCTGCGCGACATCAGCTCAAAGGAAATTCCCGTGGGCTTCGTGTTCGCCCCGCTGGCACATTTCTTCCACTTGGAAGGCGACCGCAAACGCGCCCAGCGCGTCGTGTTCGAGGGCAGCGTCGTCAAGCCGTTGCTCGACGGCGACCGCGCCCGGATGCTCGCCCCTGCCTCTTCCCCGGCCGCGGGCAAGGCCCCCGAACTGGCCGCCGTGAACGAGGCCAACGCCGTCGCGGCGTTGCTGCGCGTGGAGGCCGACGCCCTTTCCAAGAGCGGGGCCGCGACCGCGCCGGACACGATTCTCAAGCCGGGCATGACCTACGCCACCGGCACCGACCCATCGGCGACCAAGAGCTTCCCGTCGGTGTCCGAGGACTTCCTGTGGACGTACACGAAGAACAACGCCGGTACCTGGCCGCCCGCGTGGCTGCCCAAGGGCAGCGGCTCGCTGGACGAGAACAAGCCGATCAAGGCCGGGCTGGACCGGCTCTTTGCCGACGCGTCCGCCAGCCTCGCGGGCTCGGAAACGAGCCTGGGCGCGATCAAGGGGCTGCGCGATGACCTGCGCGAATTCCGCCTCCGCGAGGGCAAGCTCAACGACCTCGCCAAGACCGACGACCGGCGCGACCTCGACACGAAAATGCACGGTCGCCTGGAGGAGTTGAAAGTGACCAAGGCGGCCATCGACGGCAAACTGAAAGCCGCGCGCGGCAGCGGATTGCTCAAGGAATACAGCCTGGGCAAGGAGTATCACGACCTTGTGGACCAGAGCAAGGTGCAGTCCGACGCGGCGTTCAAGATCGTGCACGACGCGGCGGCGAATGCCGCTGGCGCGGGTCCCAACGCCAAGCTGTTCCCGGAGGTCATCGCGCTGCTGGACCGCAAGCACGACGAGATGGTCGCGCGCGTTTCCAATAGCTTCAATAAGGACGAGGTGACGGAACTCACCGACCTGGACGACCTACTCAAGGATTTCGGCGACGGCCGCCGCTTCTACGAGGTGCGCGTCAAACAATACCAAGACGCCGAAACCGAATTGGCCAAGGACGACGGCGCGGGTAACCTGCTCGGGCGCGACTGGAGCCCGCTGGTCGAACTGCGCGAGCGCGTGGACAAGGCTCGCGCCGAATCCAAGACGACCCAGGAAAAGCTCGGCGGCAAGTTCGACGCCTGCACGTACTTCTACGACCGTGCGCTGGAAAAACGTACGGGGGCCATCGCCGCCCGCTACCTCACGCAGACGCGCGATTCGTTCAGCAGCATTTTTTCGTTCCCGCTGGTCAAGGGCGACAACCGGCGCATGAGCCGGCCGCAATTGGCCGAGGCAGGCACGCTGCTGGCCATGTGGCAGAAGGACCTCAAGGGCGACAACATGAAGCTCGTGCCCAGCGCGGTTTCACAGAAGCTCAAGGCGTTCCAGACGGACACGGAGAAGCTCGGGTCGGCGGTGGATGGGGTAGAGGCCAACGTGACCATCGAACTGGTCAACTACAACGAATCGCCCGACAAGAGCGGGTTGGACCGGTTGCGCAAGGTCGTCGTCGAGGGCAGCGAACACGACACGAGCACGTCGAGCAACATCGAGATCGGCTCGGGCTCCGTCTTCAACAGCTATCGCATGACGTTTCTGGATTACACCAGCGGCGCACAACAGTCCTACTCCGTGGGAGTGGACGGCTACGACCTCGCCACGCGCACCCACGGCAACGGCAAGCTCAAGGTGACGGTGCCGGGCATCGGCCTGCCGATCTACCTGTCCGTGAAAGCGGACCGGCCCATCCCCGACATGAATTCCCTGCCCGCGAAGCAGAAGATCCTGGGGGACCTGAACTAACTCCACCTATGGCCAACTGGTTGGACGGATTACGCTCAAAAGTGCTCGGTGCCAGCGCGCCGGGGGTTTACCTCGGTGCGTTCGGCAAGCATCCCGGCTGGGATGACCACATCGAGCCTATCGGCCTGAGTAGTGACGTGCTCCTCGCCGCGCGGGACATCCTCTACGTGGGTGGGATCGGCGGCGTCATCAACGCGGCGTTGTGGGAAAAGAAGGCGGAGGAGGTGCTGCCGCAGATCGCCCACGTTTTCTGCTGGAACAGCGAGACGGACACGGTCCTCGGCCGGATGTGGTCGTCCGTGGATGGCAAGGGCCGTTCGCATTACCCGATGGTGGCGGTGGCGCATCTCGGCGTGCCGTTTTCCTACAGCCTCGCCGCGCGCACCGCGCCCGTGCTGGCAAAGGTAGAGGCCGGGTGCCGCCGGGCCTCGACGGCGGAGGAAGTGCGCGGGATCTTCGCCGCCGGACTGGAGGAATTGCGTGCCGCGCTGGCCCAGCCGCCCGATGGCCTGGGGCCGGAGCCGGACCGCGCCGTTTGCTCGCGCGTGGCCGGGGCGATGCACCTCCACGAAGGCGAAACCTTCGCGCGGAACCTCTACGCGCTGGAGGGCAGGATGCACGCCTTCAAGCACTCGCCCAAATCCGGGTCAATGTCGAAGATCGGCCTGAAGATGCTCGAAACCGAAACACCCGCGCAGCAGACCCGGCTGCCCGCGTCCGTGGATGATTCCATCGACAGCATCGCGTTCTGGCAAAAGATTGTGGCGAACTATAATCCGCGCAGGTTGCCGCTGCTGTACCTCCATCCCGTCGGCTACGGCTGGCTCGACCTGATTATCGGCACGCCGACTCCGAAACAGCTCTACTGCATCCGCGCCAACGAGGCTGGCCTGCCTCTGGCCAGCGCCGTGCCCTACGAGATCGAACCCGTGTTCCGGCAGGTGGCGGCGGAGGAGTTGGCCAAGATGTGCGATGTGACAGCTACCCAGACCTCCTGGGCGGCGGAACCGGCTTTGGCGATGCCGCCACCCTTGCCGCCGTCGGCTTGAATCCAGGGCGGCAAGCCCTA
>CAXTVY010000260.1:5061-6111 GCA_964247665.1 uncultured Chthoniobacterales bacterium
GCCCATGACAATCGCACCGCCATGCGCGGTCGAATCGCCCAGCCGCGCGGCGGGCTTGCCGCCGATGAGCACGGTGGCAGAACCTTTGATGATGGAATCGGGCGGCCCGGTGCAGATGCAGATGTCCCCCAGGCAAGCGGCGGGCATCCCACCGATGAGCACGGTCGGCGCACCCGGAGCGGAGATCGGCCCGCCGACGTGGGGCACAACTCCGGTGACCATTGGACAAACGTGCGGGTCGGTCAGTCGTGCGGCAGGAGGCATAACGAGAGGAACCTAGCAGGCGGGACGGCGCGTTGTAAATCCTGAAATACCTGTGCGCGGCACCGTTATTCGGACTTTTTGGTGACCTCGTTGCCCGCGCCGGCGTTCGTGACCTGCACGCTCGTGCCGTCTGCGGCTTGCGCGTAGGCGACGTGGTTGTGGTTGCCGGGCGTCGAGATACTGACCACACTGCCGGTGGTTACCTCGTTGCCGTTGCCGCTGATCGTCAACTCGTGGCATTTACCGCTGACGGTGATTTTGTTTCCGTTGCCTTCGATGGCCACGTCGCGCCCCTCGGCTTCGACGGTCTGGGTTTTGCCGTTGCCCGTGATGGTCAGCGTCGCCTTGCCTGCGGTGGCGGCGGTGGGGCTCTCGATGATTTTGGGCGGGTCCGCCTGGAGGCTCGTCGTGGCAGCCAGGGCGAACACTCCCACCAGCAGGATTCCGCACGAGGGGAGGGACAGAAAAATAGGTCGCATGGGATGAGGGAAGTCAGTGGGTTCACAAGGCAATCGCGCCCCACCCGTCTGCCGGGTGTTCCGCTCGACTCACGCGCGGCGGGCAGAACCAAGCCAGCTTCACTGCTTGTCAGCCTGAGCGCAGCGAGTCCACGAGCGGAGCCGGAGGTAAACCTTCCGGTCCGCGGCGGTGAAATGTTGCAGGCAGGTGGGGCGTCGCCCTCGTGTCCACTTGCCTCTGGCGGCGAAAAATCCTCTGGCTGCATCACACTCCGCTCAGAACCTGTGTGGTTAACATGAAAGCCGACGTACGAGCAAGCGCATCATC
>CAXTVY010000261.1:0-6073 GCA_964247665.1 uncultured Chthoniobacterales bacterium
ACCCGGAGATCACCGTGCATCTTTCGCCATTGGCCGGCGGCGGGAAGACGTTTGTGATCGAGGCGCCCCGGGCATCCACCGCAAACTGCTACATCCAGTCGGCCACGCTCGATGGGCAGCCGTTGAATCGCTGGTGGATTTCCTGGCAGGACGTGGCCAAAGGCGGAAAACTGGTGCTCGAACTCGGTCCGACGCCGAACGAACATTGGGCGAAAGATTGCCCGTTGCCGGAAGACGGAAAATGAATGATCGCTCCTTCAAAACGCGCGTGCTGACTTGCATGGCTGCCGTTCTGTTCTCCGGGCTCGTGACCACCTCCGCCAACTCCCCCGGCGGTGGCACCGGCAAGGGGCCGGACGTGACGGTGCGGGACAACGGCGATGGCACGGTGACGGTGGCCAACGGCATCGTTTCCATCGTGGTCGTCAAGCGCACCGGGGCGCTCGATTCGGCTGTCTATGTCCATTCGAACAGTGGCACGCCGGTGACGACCGAGACACTCAAGGGCAAGGGCCAGTACCGCATCGGCGGGTTAGGCCTAGGCAACCAGTCCTACGAATACTCGCTTGCCACTAATCCGGCGAGCAACGGCGGCGGCTATGCGGATGTCATGCTCACGAGCGCGACGGATAACCAAGGCGTCGCGGTGTTCCATTACTCCATGCTGCGCGGGTCGCCGGGTTTTTACACGACGGGAATCCAGATCCACCGTAAGCAGGATGCCGCCGGCAGCGTGGGCGCGTGGGGGTGTCTCACCCGCGTGCCGTTGAATTTCCAATGGGTGACGGTGGACCCGCGGCGGAATTTTTCCCTGGGTGAGATGGGCTCGCAGAAGGGTGTGCGGGTGCCAGATTCCGCGCACGAGGTTCTGGTCCTACTGGACGGGAGGGAGCAGGGCGAGTTCGACGACAAGTTCATCTACGCGCAGGATAATGCCGATGCGCTGGCCTGGGGCTGGAGTAGCGTCGGCAAGGGCGGTCTGAACGTTGGGGTCTGGCTGACGACGCGGATCGAATTCAACGACGGCGGACCGCTCAAGCGCGATGTCGCCACCTCGCACGATCACGGACTGAACCAGCCGCTCCTGACCGGGGAAGTGGGCATGGGTTCGGACGGTGCGTTGGGCGAGGGGGAGTTGTGGACGAAGACGTGCGGCCCCTTTTTCTATTACGTGAATAGCGTCCCATCGGCGATCACCGATCCCGCCGAGGCGGCACGCCTGCTTTACCAGGATGCGGTGGTGCAGGCCAAGGCGGAAAGGGAGGCCTGGCCCTACCCATGGTTCAAGGATGAGAACTACGTCCCGGCTTCGGGCCGGGGCACGGTCACCGGCAGGTTCGTCATCAATGATCGCGGCAATCCCGACGCCTCCGCCGCCGGGCTTTGGGTCGGGTTGGAACAACAGCCGATCACCGTCAGCGGCACCTACGACTTCCAGAAATGGCTCAAGCCATACCAATATTGGGTGCAAACGGACGCGGCGGGTAATTTCACGATTCCGCACGTCATCGCGGGCGAGAACTACACGCTCTGGGCCTACGGACCGGGAGCGGCAGGGACATTCCTTTCCCAGAACCAGACCGGGGGCAACCCACCGCTGGAAGTCAACGTGCCGGCCAAACCTTTTGGCGTGTCCGTCAAAGGTGAAAAGACGACCGATTTGGGAGCCGTCGCGTGGACACCGGTCCGGGTCGGCTCCACGGTGTTCGAGCTGGGTTATCCCAGTCGCAAATCCGACAAGTTCCGTCACGGTGAGGACTTCTGGTCACCGTCCAGATCGCCGAAACTCGGCTATCCCACCCCGGTCTGGGGTGGGCAGGTGTATTACCCGTCTGATTTTCCCAATGGCCTGACTTACACCGTCGGGCTGAGCCGGTGGTCCACGGACTGGAACTACGTCCTGCCCTCCGCGCCTGACCCGGTGGGGAATTACCAGTCCTGCACCGGCACGATCAATTTTAATCTGGCGCAGGCCCCAGCCGTCGGCTCGACCGCCGCAATCTATCTGGCGTGCGCCGGTGATGAAGGCGGCCACATCGTGCTCGGCGTCAATGGCAAGAGCCTCGATGAGGCCAGCGGAGTCACGGCCGCGCCCAATCCGCTGAACGGGAATACAGCGAGGCCGTACGGCAGCGGCACCGGTGGATTCAACCCGCCGTACGTGGATGACAGCAGCCAACACTACAGCGACCACGGCCCGTTTTCCGACGAGCGCGTGTCCTTCCCCGGCAACCTCCTGCATGTCGGGAAGAACACGCTCACCATCACGATGAACGCAAAAAGCGGCATCGCCTACCTGATGGTCGATTATCTTCGGCCGGAACTGACCGGCTACGTCCCGGCGGCTCCGGCCAGCGTGACCGCCTGTCCAGGCAACAACCGGGTTTTGGTCCGCTGGCCCGTCGTCCCGGGAGCCACGGGCTACAACGTCCTGCGCGCTGCCGCCGGCGGCGCGTATGCTCCGGTGGCGACCGGCCTGGTGGGTCCGGTGAGCGGCAGCGATGTCGCGCTGGCGAACTACACCGACCAGACCGCCGCCAACGGAACGCCATATTCTTATGTCGTGCAATCGGTCAATCCCACGGGACGCAGCGCCGCTTCATCCCCGAGTCCCGGTGTTGCCCCCGCGGCGATGGCTCCTGCCAACGCGCTGGGCGCTCCGACGGGGTTGAAGGTGGCAAGTTCGGGTCACCATCAGGTGACGCTGAACTGGAGTGCATCGCCCGGCGCAAACGATTACCGGATCGTACGCGCCACGCTTCACGAGAACGGCGTGGGCGGGTTCTACCCGTTGCGATCCATCGTTCTCAACGATGCCGTGGCGGGAACAAGTTACGTGGACAATACGCCCACGGACGGCACCCGTTATAGTTACTCCGTGGAAGCGGCCAGCGCCGCCGGGTTGAGTGGCCCATCGACCGCCGTGATGGCGGTGCCGTTGCCTGCGCCGCCCGGTTCGGCACCGCTGTCCCTCACGGGTACCTGGACCAAGTCACGACAGGGGCCTGGGATCACCCTCGCCTGGTCACCGGTGCCCGGCGCGGTGGGTTACACCATCTACCGATCCACGCGGCCGGATGGACAGTTCCGTTGGCCGGAGGATTTTGTGACCACTCTCGTGGAGACAACGTACACCGACCGGAACAATCCAAAGAGGGCCAACCAAAAGGAGGACGACCACCTCAAGCTCGGGGTCGACTACTATTATCAGGTCACGGCGGTCAATGCAGCCGGTGTCTCGCCGTCGGTAAGTGTTCATGTCGACAAACAAGTAAACTGACCCGTTTTGGCTGGGACTGCTACGATGGAATGTTTCGTTGCATCCGTTTTGATGCCAGTCCCAGACCGATCCGTAATTCCACCTCGGTGCCGCCGCCCACACGAACTCGAACGCGACAGGTGCCACCAATGGCCGCGAGGCGCGCGCGCATGTTGGCCAGTCCGTCCTGGCCGAGGTTGGGCTGCCCCTCGGGAAACCCTACGCCGTTGTCGGTGAGTAGCACGATGAAGATTGCCGATTCGAGCCGTAGCGTGAGCGATGTCTCGGTGGCGTGCGAGTGTTTCAGGATGTTCTGAAGCGCCTCCCGAAAAGCGAGTACGAGGTTGTGGCGGACCTGACTGCGGACCTCAATGGATGGCCAATCGAAGGGGGCGTCGAGACGGCAGGCGATTTCGACTGAGCCGAGATAACTCGTGGCGCACTGGCTCAGGTAGCCGGCGAGTGACGTGAGGGTGTCATTTTCCGGATTCACGGTCCAGACGACTTCGTCGAGCGAGTCGATGATGCGCCGGGTGGTCTGGGCGAGTTGCAGCGCGCGTTGGTGTGGCTCCCCTAGCGAGGGGAGTTCGCGCGCAAGAATCTCTTGCAAAATCGCCAACTGCGAAAGCCCCGCGCCGACTTCATCGTGCATGTCGCGCGCGATGCGGGTGCGCTCGTTGTCGAGCGCGGCTCGTGCCTCGAGCGCGGCCATTCTTGCCGCCAACCGGCGGCGCGTGAAGTGATAGACCAGCCACGCCGATGCGAGCACGGCCAATCCGGCGGCCGACAAACGGAACGGGCGCGTTCGCCAGAGATATTCCTCGACGTGGATCGGTACCGCAAGAATCCCGGTGTTCCATTCGCCATCCGAATGGCGGATCTGCACTTCCAGCACGTAATTTCCCGCGGGTGGGCAAGATCCTTCCACCAGCGTGCCGCGGGCGGCTTGCCAATCCAGCCCGAAGCCGCGCAGCCGCCAGCGGCAGGGCAAGTTTTCTGGCAGGCCCGTAGCAGCGAGCTTCAGATTTAAACTCAGCCACCGCGACCCGGCCGGCACGCGGATGCGCGGCGAGGGCGCAACCGTCGTGCCGTCGATGCGTAACGAAGCCAGTTGTGGCACGAGGTTTTCGTAACCCTCGACCTCCGCGAATTGCGGTGAAAACGCGACGGGACTGTCGCTCGAAAGCCGCAGCCAGCGCCCCTCAAATCTGCCCTCGCCGTCGCTGGCGCGGACCTCATCCACCTCCCCGACGCCGGGATGCGATCCGTCGGCCCGGTCATGCCCTGCCCACACCGGGGTCGCCCCCGAATTCGGGGCGGCGTCGTAGAGCCGCAGAATCACGCGGGAAAGGCGGTCGAGTGCGTTGCCGTCGCCGCGGTTTCGCAGGGCAATGTGGTCCAGCCGACGCGAGGCCCCAAGGTCGATCTCAAAATAGAAAGCGTTTTCCCGCCCGGGCCGAAGCGGATGCGAGAAAGTCCCGGGAAACCCATCGGTGAGGTTGTCCGCCGGCAGCCGCACGGGACCGGATGCTTTTACAGGTCGGCCCAGTGCGATGTTGGTCGTCTGCACGGCGACTGTCTCAACCCGGAATTGTGTGAGGGTGAAATCGCCGTCAGATCGCGCGGAAGCCTGCGGCCGTTCTTTGCCGGTGACGAGCGAACCCGGAAACACATCGACGCGAAATCCCGTCACAGGCTTTTCGCCGAGCGGCACGGCGAGCTGAAAGACCGCGTCGGTGGCGATCCTGTTCGTCCGCAGGCGGCCGTCCTTGCCCGGGATCAGACCCGGGCCGGCGGAGCTGATCCGCGTGGGGATCAGCCGCTCCCAATTACCGTCCAATGAGGGCCGAGCATCGGTAGTAGCTGAAACGGCGAACTCTCCGGGGTAATCATATTGCCGGCCGGAGAGAAAGCAGAGCGTGATATCCGCGGCGGCGGCACTCACCGGTTTGGCGACGTGGAAGATCGCGGCTTGCGTCCGGTCGGTCTGCGGGGCCACGAACCAGCCGGTGCGGTTGATGTCCAACCCATTAATACATTTGCGGAGATCCTCGTCACTCCCTCCGTGAAAAGTCGTTGTCACCGAGTCAATCGAGACCGGTGCCGCCCGGACCGCCGCCGACAGGCAGACCCACACCCAGCAGAGCACGGCGGGCGACCAACACCAGCGCCCCGCGCGGCGGCCGAACACCCGGAAATTGGTTGCGGATGGCAAGGGGTTTTTCTCCACGGAACCGGGCGAGCCACCATGCAAAACTGTGCTGGCGGTGTCAAACCCGGTTTGCACGGAGAACCATTTATCACCCAAACATGCGATAGACGCGAACCGGTCTTCCTGCGAGCCTTGAAATCGTTCAGCCACCCCCGGCATCCGAGAATGCGAATCCGCATTTTCCCGGTTCACTCCCTCGTCCCCTCCCAGAGAATGCACGCAACATCCTCCTTCCCCCGCCAGTCGAAAATCCTGTCGCCCGGCCACCAGCTAAAAAGCTGGGGCCACCGTTTAATCCCCGTTGTCCTGGCCATGGCGGGCTGCCCCGGTTCCGCGCGAGCCAACGTTCCCAGCGGGATCATCCCTGGCAGCCCGAACGTGACCGTGGTCGACAACGGCGACGGCACCGTGACGCTGGCCAACGGCATCGCCGCGATCATCATCGACAAGACCAACGCCCGGCTCGCGTCGATCAAGTACACCTACAACAACAACGGCACGCCACGGACGACCGAAACGCTCCAGGCCCCCCTGGGGGCCTGACGCGGGAGCTTTTCTTTCGGAGGCTTCGTCCTCGGCAGTGGATCACTTAATAGCGGAGG
>CAXTVY010000262.1:0-2822 GCA_964247665.1 uncultured Chthoniobacterales bacterium
GGGAGGTGCGCGGCGGCAAGCAGGAGTTCCTCTACTCGCGCCTGATGTGCTGGGTGGCCGTGGACCGGGGCATCCGGTTGGCGCAACGGCGTTCCTTCCCGACGCCACCCGAGAAATGGTTCAAGACGCGCGACGAAATCTACCGGCAGATCTTCACGGACTTCTGGGACCCGCAACAGAAGCTCTTCATCCAGGCCATCGGGCGCAACGTGCCCGACGCGGCGTCGCTGCTGATGCCGATGGTGCGCTTCATCAGCCCGACCGACCGACGCTGGCTGTCCACGTTGCGCGCCATCGAGCGCGACTTGGTGGACGATTCACTCGTGTACCGCTACCGCGGCGAGGATGGGTTGGAAGGCGCGGAGGGCACGTTCTGCATGTGCTCGTTCTGGTACGTGGAATGTCTCGCGCGCAGCGGCGACCTGGAGCAGGCGCGGTTCGTGTTCGAGAAGATGCTCGGTTACGCGAACCACGTCGGGCTGTACGCCGAGGAACTCGGCGCGAGCGGCGAGCACCTGGGCAACTTCCCGCAGGCGTTCACGCACCTGGGACTCATCAGCGCGGCCTACAACCTCAACCGTCTACTGGAAGACCCGCAGGCGCTGGTGTGAGAAGATATTGGCAGGGATGACTGTCCCTGGCCAGCCATCGCTCTTCTGCCTCTCTGCCCGCTCCGCGCGTTGCAACGGTGACGATCTTCCAGCCAAAAACTACGCATGGCTACAGCGGTTTACGGATGGGTTGAGCGGCGGATGCGTCGCTAACTCCTTCCGCAGTCCCTGCCTGGGCGGCGGTCCTTCGCCCTTACCGGAGCCTAGGTAGGAATGGCACGCACCGACTGCTCAGACATTCTAAAACTGGCTGTAAGGACAGCCTTCCTTACCGGTACAACGCGGAAACCCGCCAGCGGCTAGGCTCGCGCGCTCTGCTTGCGGCGCAACATCAGGGCGAGCGCACCCGCACCGATGCCCATCGCCGCCCAGGTGCCCGGTTCGGGCACCGCAGTGTAGATGAACGTGGACGTGTAATCGTCGTTTGCGTGGATCGGACCACCCCCCCAAGTGACCGTGAGCGTCGTGCCGCTGAGTACTGCCGTCAGACCACCATTGGGAAATGAGTCCGACACCTTGGCCAGCGCCAGACCGGAGAAAGCGGTGTCGGTAAAGGTCATCTTGAAGGGTGCATCCGTGCCACCGGCGGTGGAATCGAGCACGTCTTCCAGGGTAAACTGCGAGGCGCTGAAATTGGCGAAGTCAGTGTTGTGTGCGTCCATGAACCCGAATTCCACCGCCGGGGAGGCGATGGTGACCGTCGTGCCGCCGCCCGAGTTCAGGTAGCCAGAGGTCGGAACAAATCCATTGGCGGAGTCGTAATAATTGATCGTGCCGCCGCTGAAGAAGAGGCCGCCGGTGACGGAAGTGCCAATCAGGCCGTTGGCGCTGGCGTGCAGCGGTAGTGCGGCCAGACCGAAGCCGGCGACGAGGAAAGCGGCGTAATGACGGCGAATACTTGATTTCATAAAAAGAACGTAGCTGGCGATTCCCTGGATAGTTGGCCCTGGCCGCCGTCGTTTAGATCAGGTCGCGCTCCGGTCCGCAAGAGAAATCTTCACGCAGTCAACAATTTATGGCTTTTCCTGATCCTCGTGCGAGGGCCCACCTCACTTCACCAGCCCCAGCGCCGCCAGCCCGAACGTGTACTCAAACGCCACTTCCTTGAGCCGGTCGAACCGGCCTGACGCGCCGCCGTGCCCGGCATCCAGGTTGATCTTGAAAAGGAGGGGGTTGTGGTCCGTCTTGAGTGTGCGCAGCTTGGCCGTGTACTTGGCGGGTTCCCAATACGGCACCTGACTGTCATTGAGCGAGGTCAGCACCAGGATGTCCGGGTACGCCGCCGCGTGGAGGTTGTCATACGGGCTGTAGCTCTTGATGTAGTCGTACTCGTCCTTGTTGTTCGGGTTGCCCCACTCGATGTACTCGCTCGTGGTCAACGGCAGGCTGGCGTCGCTCATCGTGTTGAGCACGTCCACGAACGGCACGGCCAGGACGGCCGCCTTGCACAGGTCGGGCCGCAGATTGAGCGTCGCGCCAATCAGCAAGCCGCCCGCGCTGCCGCCTTCGATCACCATCCGGTCGTGCGTCGTGTACTGATGGTCCGCGAGGTAGTCCGCGCACGCCACGAAATCCGTGAACGTGTTCTTCTTGGTCATCATACGCCCGCCCTCGTGCCACGCCTCGCCGAGTTCACCGCCGCCCCGGATGTGTGCGATGGCGTAGATCACGCCACGCTCCAGCAGCGAGAGCCGGGAGGAGGAGAACGTCGGGTCGATGGGGATACCGTATGACCCGTAGCCGTACAACCAACACGGGGCCTTGCCGTCCACGGCCACGTCCTTGCGCCGGATGATGTCGAGCGGGATCTTCGTGCCGTCGGTCGCCGTGGCATCGACGCGCTCGACCGTGTACCGCGCCGGGTCGTAGCCGCCCTGGATTTCCGTCTGCTTGACGAGCGTTTGCTTGGCCGTGACGAACTCGTAATTGTAGATGCTCGGCGGCGTGACCGGCGACTGGTAGTTGAAGCGGAAAATATCGGTCGCAAACTCCGCGTTGTGGTCGGGGCCGGCGTCGTAGGCTGCCTCCGGCAACGGGATGGCCTTGTACTCCTTGGTGGCGAAGTCGTACACCTGGAACTTCGTCAGCGCCGAATCGCGCGTCGTCACCACGGCGTATTTCTCGAACGGCTGGAAGTCCTCGATCTTGACTCCCGGTTTGCCAGGCAGAAACTCGTGCCAGTTGCTCAATTCGGGCGTGGCGTCGGGCGCG
>CAXTVY010000262.1:2832-6068 GCA_964247665.1 uncultured Chthoniobacterales bacterium
CCACGCGGAACTCTTTTGCGCCGTCGTTCGTGCGGATATAGAAGAGGTCGCCGCGGTGCTCGGGATAATATTCGATTTCATTGCGGCGCGGGCTGATAACCTTGAACTCATCCTTGGGCCACGCGGCGAGCACGCAACGGTATTCCGTGGTGCGCTTGCTCTCGGAGCCGATCAGCATGTACTGACCGTCGAGCGTGCGGCCCACGCCCACGTCGAAGAGTTCGTCTTTGTCCTCGTAGACCATTGTCGGCGCGCGGTCGCCCACGGTGTAGCGCCATACCTTGTCGTGGTCCCGGTGGCCATTGGTATCGGTGGAATAGGCGAGCAGGGTGTTCTCGTCGTTGTACTCGAACGCGCCCAGCGCCATGAACTTCTGGCCCTCGGCGAGTTGGTTCACGTCGAGCACGACTTCCTCCTTGGCCTGGAGATCACCCGCCTTGCGGCAGAGGATGGGGTATTGCTTGCCTTCCTCGGTGCGCTGGTAGAGCCAGTAGCCACGCTGGAGGTAGGGGGCGGAAACGTCCGCCTGCTTGATGCGCCCGAGCATCTCGTTGTAGAGCCCGTCTTCGAACGGCTTGAACGGCTCCATGACGGCAGCGGTGTACGTGTTTTCGGCCTTGAGGTGGTCGATGACGGCTGGATTGGCCTTGTCACGCAGCCAGAAGTACGGGTCCTCGATCTTGTCGCCATGCAGGCCGACGATCTTGGGGTGTTTGGTGGTCTCGGGCGGCTTGGCGGCGTCGGGGTTCAGGACCGGCGGCGTGGCACCGGCGGAGTCGGCCGCTGGGGCAGGGGTGGGGGCGAGGGAGGAGGTCATCAACAAAAGAGCGGCGAAGAGGCGGCGCGAAAGGGTGCTCATACGATGGGAAAGGAGTCTGTACTGTAGCCGGAATACAGAAAGGCAAAAGGCGGAAGGATGCAGGGTGCAGGGTGCAGGGAGCAAGGTGCAGATGAAAAGCTGGATTATCGGTGGCAAACTAGCGCCATATCCTGTGCTCTTTTCCTTCCCTCTCCTCCGCATTTTTTCCCCTCCGGGCTCTGTGTTCTCTGTGTCTCCTGTGTTAACGTTCCACGTTCCTTGCCGGACGGCGCGCCTTCGCTGCCTTCCGCCTTTATGAAGACTGCCCGCGACTGGAAGGCATATTACTCCCGCGAGCGCGCGGAACTCGGTGAGGCGGGGTTGCTCGCGCGGCTGGATCACGCCGAGGGCTGGGTCGATGCGCTGCTGGCCACGCTTGCGCACGGCGGCGCGCCGGTGTTCCCGCACACGCGGCTGGATGTCTCGGGCGACCTGCCCGCCGCCGTGGCGTTGCCGCCCGTGCGCTCGGGGCGGGAGGAAGTGCTCGCGCTGGGCGTGCTGCACGGCGGGCGGGAAGAGGACGCCGCCCTTGTCCAAGCCGCTCGCGCCGGGGAACCCGCCGCCCGTGCCGCCTTGCGCCGCGTGCACGGTCCCGGCGTGCCGGGCGATACCCGCCGCTGGGAAGAGGAATTCTCGCTCGACAACTTCTGCGCGCTCGTGGATGCCGCCGCCCGCCGCGAGGGCCTGCCCGCACCGCGTGTCATCTGCCGCTATCCGTTCCTGACCGGCCCCGCGCCTGCCGACCTGCCCGGCGTGGACGAATTGGCAACGCTAGTCGCCGGTGGAGCCGCGCTCGTCGCTACGACCGACCCCATCCACCACGGCATCGGCTACGGCTTGCCGCCGGAGGAATGCTGGCCGCTGGCAGCCGCTTCCACCGCCACCCTGGCCCGCGCTGCCGTGGAAGCAGGCTTCCACCGGCTCGCCGCGCGGGATTACCCCGCCTTCCTGGACCACGCCGCCACATTGCGCTCGGACTTCCGCGACGTGGGCCCCGTGCTAGTCCACCTGCTGCCGGCCGCGCCACCGCTGCACGTCACGCTCCATGACCTGCGCCTCGTGGACTACGCCGAAGCCCTCGCCGCCGCCCCGCCCACCTGGGTCGCCGCCACCCTGGCAACCTTTGGAGCGCCCTGGGAAATGTAGAGCAGGTGCCCCACCGGCCGGTAATCGCGCGTGCCCCCGCCGATTGCACCCGTCTGTCCGGCCATCTGAATCCCGGTTCCCGCCACTTGGCAGGCGAAGCGCCTGCCCTGCCATTGCACCGCAATCCGCCGTGCAATTCAGCGTCAGCCCACCGCAACCGCACGTTAGCGGACTGACCGCGCATCGTGCAAAGTAGGCCCATGAACGCACCGGTCCGCCCCGTTTCTGCCCGTCCCATCCACCAGACGCTTGCCGCCGCCCTGTTGTTCGGAGCCGCTGCCGCTGCCACGCCCGCCACCGTCCGCGCCGAAGGCGGCGGGGTCGCCGAGGTCAAGAGCTACCTCACCACCAAAGTCGCGCGCATGGACGGCGCGGCGCACGATTACGTCAAGAACGCTGAGCAATACCAACAGCTCCTCGACGCTTCGGGCGGCGACTACGACCGCCTGGCCACCGAGCATGGCCCGGAGATCATGGGCCTGATCGTCAAGATGCAGGGCGACTTCCGCGTGTTCCACAACGAGGGCTACGAGACCATCGAGGGGATCACGGCCGGCACCCGGCAGATGGTCGATTTCGATACCTACCTCGACGCGGGCGTCCCCAAAGGCGAGGCGACGACCGATTCGCCCGCCTCCACGCTGGTGCTCAAGAGCCGCGAGGGCAAGATCCTCAGCGACCGCCAGGGCAACCTGTTCCATTACGTCATCGAGCCGACCCTCTGGGGCACGAAGGAAGCGTTCACCCACCGCCTCGGCGCGGATGCCGCCGCGAAGGTCGCGCCCGCCAGGGTGCTGCCGCGCGCCGACGTGGCGCTCGCCTCCGCCCAGGAGTGCGCGCGCAAGATGGACGAACTCCAGGGCATTGCCACCCGTTGGCAGCCCACGCTCGACGAGTGCGTCGGCGCGCTCGTGTGGATGACGCCCACGCTCAACGGGTATTTCGACGACTGGCGCGACTCGCGCTACAACCCGCAGGCGTCGCTGGGCCGCTACGTGGCCGAGAGCCGCGTGCTCGACATGCGCGGCATCATGTACAGCCTCTCGCTGATGTGCAACGCCATCCTGCCCGAGTTGGGCAAGAAGGATCCCGCGCTCGCCGCCCGGCTCAAGAACGAGTACGCCGACATCCTCAACTTCATCAACCGCGTCGATGCCCGTGAGCGCGCGAGCGGCAACAAGATGACCGCCGCCGAGATCGAGGAACTCGCCTTCCAGGCCAAGCGCCACAC
>CAXTVY010000263.1:0-531 GCA_964247665.1 uncultured Chthoniobacterales bacterium
GGCCCGCGATGGATGCGGTCGTCGCGAAGTCGCAAAAGGAACTGGCGACGATCCCGGGCATCGTCGGGATCATGAATCCTTCGCCCGTGCTCCAGATCAACATCGGCGCGACCAACCAGACGCAGGGCCGGTACGCCTACACGTTGAGCGGGATCAACCCGGACGAGGTGTACGCCGCCGCCGCCAAGTTGCTGGGCAAGATGGCGACCTACAAGGGATTCTCCACCGTGCGCTCGGACTACTACAACCACACCCCGAACCTCGACATCTACATCGATTCGGAGCGGGCGAGTCTGTACGGCGTGGGCGCGGCGAAGATCGAGGCGCTCCTGCGGGCAGCGTACTCGGAAAACTACGTCTATCTCATCAAGCAACCGGACAACCAATACCAGGTCATCCTCGAAGCAGACGACGCCGCCCGGGCGCACCCGGAGGACTTGGAAAACCTGTACGTGAAGGCCGACGACAACCGGACGCTCGTGCCGATGCGCGCTGTGACGGGTAACAAGGAGACCTTGGGATTGCAGGCGG
>CAXTVY010000263.1:541-6055 GCA_964247665.1 uncultured Chthoniobacterales bacterium
ACCTCCAACCGGGCGCGGCGGACAGCGAAGCCGCGAAGTTCATCACGAATTCAGTGCGGCAAATTCTGGTGGATACGCCCGCCGTGCAGGGGACGTTTCAAGGCGAGGCGTTGGTGTTGCAGCAGTTGATCAGCGCGCTGGTGCCGCTGGTCATCGGCGCGGTGTTCGTGATGTACATTATTCTGGGCATCCTTTACGAGAGCTACATCCACCCGATCACGGTGCTCTCGACGCTGCCGCCGGCCATCGTCGGCGGCTTGGGGACGCTGTGGTTGTTCCACTCCACGTTGTCGCTTTACAGCATCATCGGGTTGTTCCTGTTGATGGGCATCGTGAAAAAGAACGGCATCATGATCGTGGACTTTGCTTTACAACGGCTCGACGAGGGACTGGACCGGCGCGCGGCGATTCACGAGGCGAGCGTGGAGCGGTTCCGGCCGATCATGATGACCACGCTGGCGGCTTTGATGGGCGCGGTGCCGCTGGCGCTGGGCTACGGGGCGGACGGGAGTTCACGGCAGCCGCTGGGCATGGTGATCGTGGGCGGGTTGGTGGTGTCGCAACTCATCACGCTCTACGTCACGCCGGTCATCTATCTCTGGTTGGAATGGGTACAGGAGAACGTGCTCGACCGGGTGTCCTTCCTTCGCAGCACCCATTCGCACCACGAAGGCGGCCAACCACCGGCCAAAGGCAGCAGCAACGAAGCCTCCCTACCTCACCCGGCTGCTTGAAGCCCGAAGTACGCAACGAAAAATTTTGAGCCATCCCGGACGTAGCGGCGGATGTGCCCTCAGAACCAATGACGGGATTCGAATGTCATCGATGACCTGCCGATAAATACGCTGGGCTGACAACAAATCAGCGTGCTGCCAGGGCGACTGCCGATTCAGTCCTGCCATGACCCCCGCCTTCATCTTCGCCACCGGCATTGAGAACAGCTATCCCACGATCCAGAACGGTCGGGTACGGGTAGATGAGATGGAGAAGTGCGGGCACTACGAACGGTGGCACGAAGACTTCGATTGCACAGAGCAGATCGGCATCCGGTTCCTTCGCTACGGACCGCCGTTGCATCGGACCCACCTCGGGCCCGGGCGCTACGACTGGAGCTTTGCCGACGAAACCTTCCGTGACCTGCGGCGACGGGGCATCATGCCCATCGTAGACCTGTGCCATTTCGGCGTACCGGACTGGATCGGCAATTTCCAGAACCCGGACTTTCCCGAGCTGTTCGCCGAATACGCGAGTGCCTTCGCCTGGCGTTTCCCGTGGGTGCAGCTCTACACGCCGGTCAACGAGATGTACGTCTGCGCCATGTTCTCGGCGCGCTACGGTTGGTGGAACGAACAGCTTTCCGATGACCGGGCGTTCGTGACCGCGCTCAAGCACATCGTCAAAGCGAACATCCTGGCCATGCACGCCATCCTGGCCGTGCGCCCGGACGCGTTGTTCGTCCAGAGCGAGTCGAGCGAGTATTTTCACGCCGAAAACCCGGCGGCCATCAAGCCCGCAGAAATCCTCAACGCCGAGCGGTTCCTGTCCCTGGACCTCAACTACGGCCTGCGCGTCAACAGCGAGATGTACGAGTTCCTGACCGACAACGGCATGACGCGCGGGGAGTACCACTTCTTCCTGGAAAACCACGTCAAGCACCACTGCATCATGGGCAACGACTACTACGTGACCAACGAGCACCGGGTGTCGCCTGACGGCAACACGCGGGCGGCGGGTGAGGTCTTTGGTTACTGCGAGATCACCCGGCAATATTATGAGCGATACCTGCTGCCGGTCATGCACACGGAGACGAATACCTGGCAGGGACCGAAGGGCGACGAGGCGGTGGACTGGTTGTGGAAGGAATGGGCCAACGTGCTGCGCCTGCGCAACAGCGGTGTGCCCGTCGTGGGCTTCACCTGGTATTCGTTGACCGATCAGGTGGATTGGGACAGCGCCCTGCGCGAAAACAAAGGCGTGCTCAACCCGCTGGGCCTCTTCGATCTCGACCGCAAGATCCGTCCGGTGGGCGAGGCTTACCGGCAGATCATCAGCGATTGGAACGCGGTGCTACCCACCCAAAGTTTGTGCCTGACACTGCCACTCGACCCTTCGGGCGAGCAGCCGAGGATTTCCACGCGCCGACGCGGCTGAAACATGCTGCCCCTGCTTTTCCTCCACCCACTGACACCTAGCTCAACGAAACATCTTCATGAGATTCACCGATAAAATTTGCCTCGTCACCGGCGGTGGCTCCGGTATTGGCCGGGCGGCCTGTGAACGCTTCGCCACGGAAGGTGGCAAAGTTACCGTGGTGGACTTGAACGAGGACCACGGCAACGAAACCGTGGCCAACATCGTCAAGGCGGGCGGCGAGGCGATCTTCGCCAAAACGAACGTGGGCGAGTCCGCCCAGGTGCGCGCGGCCATCGACGCCACCGTGGCGAAGTGGGGACGCATCGACGTGATCGTCAACGACGCCGCCATGATGACGTTCTCGCCTTTGGTGGACCTGCCCGAGGATGACTGGGACAAGGTGATGGGCGTGAACCTGCGCAGCGTGTTCCTGTTCTGCAAGTACGGCGTGCCACACATGCCGGAGGGTTCCGCCATCGTGAACATCTCCAGCGTCCACGCGCACGAGACGACCAAGAACGTCGTGCCCTACGCGACGAGCAAAGGCGGCATGGAGGCGTTCACCCGCGGCTTCAGCGAGGAGCTGGCCGACCGCAAAATCCGCATCAACTGCGTGGCCCCGGGATCGGTGGACACGCCGATGCTCTGGAACAATCCCAACGTCAAGAACGGCACGGAGAAAGTCGAAGGTGCCATCGGAAAACCGGAAGATCTAGCAGCCGCCATCTGCTTCCTCGCGGCAGAGGAAGCGCGGTTTATCACTGGTACCACGCTGGTAGTCGACGGTGGGCGATTGGATATTTTGTAGGCTATCTGCTCCCACCAGTACGCGGGCACCGATCATGCCGGGGGCAGGTCTCACCGTGCGGACTGAAGGCATTCCGGTCAAGAAGTTTGGCTTTGATTAGAACACATCCTATACAGGGTAAGTTACCTCACCCATCTTTCGGGCGTTTGGCAATGACGACGACAGCCAGTGTCTCCAGGCCGACCGCGAGAATGGCCGTCCCTCCGTACATCTTGCCTAAAGTAAAATGTTTCCACGTCTGCAAGGGCCCCACTCCGAAAGCACCGATTCCGTACCCCATCTGGTAGCAGCCGATCAGACCTCCCGCCACCGCTGCCTCCATCGTAGTTAGCTCCTTCTGGGCGAAACTGATGACCAGGGGCAGGAGAGCTGAACAACCCAAACCAGCGATTCCGAAGTAAAAAAGACCCAGGAAAGCATCCCCCCTCGGAGTCACGGCCGCCGCGACAAACGCCGATGCCAGCAGGAGCGGAAGGCTCCGGTAGGTCCACGCGGGCGGACACCACTTTGCGATGGTAGCGAAGAGAATCCGGCCACCCGTCACGGCCATCCAGAAAGTGGTCAGGGCAAGGGTCGCGAGCTTGGTGGAAGCGCCCAGGTCTGCAGAAAGGTAAACGCTCGCCCAGTTCGCGTTCATGGTTTCACAAATCCCATAAACCAGCGCGAAAGCAGCGTAGATCCAGAAGCGCGGCGGCACTTTGCCCATGGCTGATTTGGCCGGGTTCTTCGCGGTCGGAGGCGGCTCCTCTCGCAACGGCAAACGCCCCGTGAACAGCAGCAGGACGAGCGTCAGTGCACCGATCAGAACCGGCAATCCCCACCAGAACCCAAGTCCAACAAAAACCAACGCAAAGATCGGCGCGAGCGCGGTTCCCACTCCGAGCAACGCGTTGAGCGTGAGGATGGCGGAATCAACCCTCGCCGGGAAGAAGGCTGCAGTGAACGTATTGAGTGCGGGCACCACAAAACCGAATCCACACCCTAAAAATCCCGTGGCCGTCAACAAAAAGCCGTAAGCCAGCGCGTGGCGGCTCGCGACAAATTGGCTCGTGAACAGCAGCGCCATGGCGATCAGGTCGGCACCCAATCCGCAGAGCAGCACATTCTTGCCGCCCACACGGCGCGTCAGGCCCGCGCCAAGCAATGACGCCAGGATCGCCGTAACCGCCTGGGGCACGAACATGCCACCGTACTCGGTCGAAGTGAGCCCGTAATGAGAGGCGCTGGTCAGGATGGCGCTGACGGCCGGGAAGGTGACCAGCCCCACTCCCTGCATGATCGCCGCCGCGTACACCGCGGCGATTTCCCGGCGTTGCGCCATGAGAGGAGACGGAAACTTACCGCAGCCGTTCGAGCAGATGATCCCCGACGCGCAACGCGTTCGCCATCGCGGTCAAGGCCGGGTTGACCGCACCGATGCTGGGAAAGAAGCTCGTGTCCACCACGTAGAGGTTATCGAGTTCGTGGGCCTTGCAGTTGAGGTCGAGCACGGAAGTCTGCGGGTCCGTCCCGAAGCGGCAGGTGCCCGATTGGTGGGCCACCCCGGCCACGCCGACATCGTTTTTCATGTAGAGGGTGCGTTCGATGAGATGGTTGTGCATGCCCAGGCTGCTAAGCATCGATTTCAATTTGCTGTAAAGCAGGTTGCTCGCCTTCTGGTTGCTGGCCTGGTAGGCGAGGCGGATGCTCTTGTCCCGGTCCACGGTCACGCGGTTTGCAGGGCTGGGCAGGTCCTCGGTCATCAACCAGAAGTCCACGGCGTGGTCGGCCATTTTGTCCAGGACGAACTCGGGGGCCAGGAAAGTCTCGATGGGCTTTTCTCCCCGATACATGGGAGCCTGCGATTTGCCGACCATCTGGATGTTGCCCACCGGGTAGTCGAAGCCTTCCATCCCGAAGTAAAAATCGTTCAAGCCGAGTGTTTTTTGGTACTTGGTCGGGTTGGGCTCTTTGGAGATGGCCAAGACGGCCTGGCTGGTGTGGAACATGTAGTTGCGCCCGACCTGATCCGAGCCGTTGGCGAGGCCGTGCGGGTGCTTGTCGTTGGCGGACGAGAGCAGCAATTCCGCCGTGTGGGCTGCGCCGCAGGAGACGACCACGATCCCACCGCGAAAGGTTTGCGGTTGGCCGTCGACTTCCGTCATCACCCCGGTGACGGAGGTGCCTTCGGAATTGGTGTTGAGCCGGATGACCTTCGCGTGGATGAGCAGCGTGACGTTGCCACGTTCCAGCGCGGGCCGCACGGCGAGCACTTCGGAGTCCGATTTGGCATGGACCACGCAGGGGAAGCCGTCGCAGTCCATGCAGCGTACGCACCGGCTGTAGGGCATGTTCGCCTCGTTGAGCATGATGCCGCAGGGCGAGTGAAATGGATGGAAACCCGCTTTTTCAAGGTCGTCGGAAAGCTGCTGAATGCGTGGCTCGTGCGACACTGCGGGAAACGGGTAAGGTCCGCTGGATGGCGGTTCAGTGGGGTCTTCGCCGCGTGCCCCGTGGACTTGGTAGAGTTGTTCCGCCTGGAGATAATAAGGTTCGAAGTCGGTGTAGGAGAACGTCCAGCCAAGCGAGATGGC
>CAXTVY010000264.1:0-6019 GCA_964247665.1 uncultured Chthoniobacterales bacterium
AGCTTGCGAGGTCGAGCTTCGAAAACGGCGCGTCCTTGAGCAGGTCGTGCTCGGCGAAGAGGACGATCTCGCGCAGTTCCCGGCGCACGCGGTAGCCCCGCGCATCCTTCACGAAGAAGCGGGCGAGCCGCTCCTCGCTCACGTCGGCGGCGATGGACAGCGCGTACACGCCCGCACGGGCCTGCGCGATGGCCGCCTCGTCCAGATCGCAGGCGAAAACCTGGATGCCGGGCGGGTGTTCGAGCGTGCGCGCGTGCTCGACGAGGAGCATCGCCATGGAGTACGCTTCTTCGCCCGTGGCGCAGGCCGCGGTCCAGACCCGCACGGTGTCCTCCGGCCCCTTGCCGGTAAAGAGCGTCGGGATGATGTCCCGTTCCAGCGCCGCGAAGGTGTCGCGGTCGCGGAAGAAGTTCGTCACCGAGATGAGCAGGTCCCCCAACAGGGCCCCGGCCTCGCCCGGGTGCGTGCGCAGGAAGCTCACGTAGGCGGGCAGGTTGGTGACGCCGTTGATCTGCATGCGGCGGCTGATGCGCCGCACGATGGTCGCGCGCTTGTAGTAGGTGAAGTCGTGGCTGGTGCGGGCGCGCAGGAAAACGAGCACCTCGCGCAGGGCGGCCTCGTCGCCCTGCGGGGTGGGTGCGTCGGACCGGGCGGGCTGCGGGCCGTCCTCGCTGGGCAGGCGCAGGGCCTGGGCGTTGGCACGGTATTCCACGATGCGCGCGGGCATGTCCCCCACACGCAAGACCCAGTCCACCATGCCCGTGTCGATGGCGGTGCGCGGCATGGAAGAATGCTCGGCTTCCTCCGGGTCCTGAGCCACGGTCAAACCGCCGCGCTCCTTGATGCGCTTGAGGCCGTTGGCCCCGTCCGAGTCCGCGCCCGAAAGCACCACGGCGGTGGCGTGGGGACCGTGGGTGTCGGCCAGGGTGCGGAAGAACACGTCCACCGCCACGCGCCGGCCACGCTCCGGTTCGAGGTTGGTCAGGCGCAGGTGGCCGTTGACCACGAGCAGGTGCTTGCCCGGCGGGATGACGTAGACGTGGTCGGCCTTCAGGGGCTCGGCATCCCGGGCCGCGTGCACGGGCATGACGGTCGCCCCCTGGAGCAGCTCGGGCAGGGTGCTCGTGTGGTCGGGCGAGAGGTGGAGGATGACCACGTAGGCCATGCCCGTCTCGGCGGGCAGCGCCTGGAAGAACACCTTGAGCGCCTGGATGGAACCGGCAGACCCGCCGAGGGCCACCACCGGCAGTTGGTGGTAGCCGTGGGTGGGCACGATGTTGTCAATCTGATCCGCGAAGATTTCCTCGATCAGGTCGGGGGCGACCGCCGGCAGCCCCTGGGCCAGGGCAGACGGCAGCTCGGCGGCTTCCGGGGCCTCGGACCCGGCTTCGGCCCCTGGCAGGTGATCGTCTTTGGCGGGCATAGGTATGACGTAACGTATTCTCCGCCTGGGGCAAAGACGAACCTGCAAAACTGACTTCAAGCCTCGCTCAAGCTCTGCTCGGGGTGGTGGTAATCGTCCAGCTTTTCAGGCAAACCCTCGTGCGCCATCGGCCAATGGAACCACACCCGGAAGGTGTGGCCGTCGAGGATCGCTCCGGCGTAGCGTTTGCGCAGCGCTTCGGCCCGGTCGCGCAGCCCGAAGGCTCCCGCCACGAAGTCAGCCACCACCGTCAGCCCGAAGCCCGAACCGGTGGAGGACACTTCCGCTTCAAAGAGAGCGGCCAGGTTCTGCGGCGTTGCCTGGCCAGGGGTCTCTGCTCCTCCTTCGGGTTGGATCATGGAACTCAGATGAGCCGCGTCCTTTGCGCTCACGTCGTTGGAGAGCACGAAACGCAGGCAGCCGCCCGGCGATTCAGGCAGCGGAAAGACGGTCATCTCCAGCCGGTCGTTGGCGGCGTAGCGGCAGGCGTTGGCGGCCAGGTTGTAGAAGATGCGGTCCACGGCCGCGCTTTCCAGGCAACACTCGGTCAGCGGCCCCTCGTAGCGGCAGTCGATGAGCATCTGGATCGAGCGTTCGCCCCACTGCGGCCCGACGACGGATTCGTGCCACTTTTCCAGCATCAGGCGCATCGAATGCGTCTTGGGCTTGCGGTCGGCGTTGCGGCGCGGATCGTCCAGGCCCGCCAGCGTGTTGCGCATGATCTTGAGGTGGTCGCGCGTGAGCACGAACAGCGGCTTGAGCTGGGCCTCCGTGCGCCGCAACTGGTCGAGGAGCTGCAAGCGGCCGAGCAACGCGCTGAGCGCCCCGCCCCGCACGTCATGCATGGCTTTGGACAGCTCCTCGCTGGAGCCTTGCGCATGGGAAGCCAACCCGATCTCGCGCACTTCGTCGATGAACTGGTCAGGGTCGTGGCGCTCCTTCCAGAGGATGATCGCCTGCCACTTCTGGGCGTCGTCCGTGGCGGTGTCCGCGATGGCGTAAAGCAACTGCGTCAGTGCCTCGTAGAGACCCCGCACGAGAACCTGATCCCGCGCCGCCAACTGCTCCAGGGCAACGCTGGAATCGTCGCCCGCGTAACGCAGGTGCCGGTGATTGGGCAGACGCTCGGGAGCCAGGGCCAGCAGCGGCTCTGGAATAGGTGACAACGGGTGAAGGATGTCGGCGACGGACATTTGAAGGCAAGTTCCTTCCCGGCAACCACCAGCGCCGGACCGAGCGTCAATGAGGCCGGGAATTGGAATATTCTCAGATTCGTCACGGCCGCAAACCAAGGATTTTTCTTTTTTCGGGACTTCCGGAAATTACGAGCGCCCAAAAAGAAGAGAAAACGGGCGGGAGCGTTTTAAACAAACCCGGACAATCTCCCGTGGGCGATTCCGACGAGAAGCCGTGGGCAGCGCAGGCGAACAATACTTTGCGCACCTGGAGGCACTTCTTTCCGCTTCCCACTTTTCCTCGACATGAACGGCACGGCCGCTTCCATCACGGGCGGGCCATCCGCTCGCCACAAACCGTGCCTGCTCTTGGCGGAGGACGAGCCTTCCACGCGCGAGTTTCTCCGCGAGCTTCTCCTTCCTCACTACCGCGTGACGGTGGTTCTCGACGGGGCGCAAGCCATCGACGCGGCCGGACGCGAACCGCCCGATCTGGTCCTCTCCAACGTGGTGATGCCCGGCGTGGATGGGGTCGGCCTCACCCGCTGGCTGCGCGCCAATGCCTGCACGGCCACCGTGCCCATCATCCTCCTGAGCGCCGACAACCACATGGACACGTTGCGGCGCGGCCTGGAAGCAGGCGCGGACGATTTTCTGCTCAAGCCGTTCCGTCCGCACGAAATTCTCGCGTGCTTGAGCAATAGGCTGCGGCTGGGTCGACTGTAAGCAAGTCCTGCATCCACCCTTTGCGTCCCACGGGTCTGGCGGGGAAAGCATTCGGCCGTGGGCGTTCACCAGGCAGAACTAGATTTCTGCTCGCTGACAATTTGTCTACTTTGCCTGCTCACGGTGGTCGCCTTTGCGCTTGCCTTTGCCTTTGCGGCGGGGCCTCTCGGTGGGGTCAGTGGCCGGTTCCTCCTCTTGGCCGAGCAACTGCCCGCGCGCGCCTTGCCAGAAGGCGAAGTAACCCGCCTGCGCCAGGGGCAGGGTGCGGGCGTCTTCCGGCCGCCAGACCAGGTGCAGCGCCACGTTCTCCGCCGCCAACTGCTCCCGCACGACGGCGCTCAGCGTGTGCAGCGGCCCCACGGCCGGACGCAGCGCGACGACCGCTTGTAAATCTTGCGCCTTCGCCCAGGCCACCAGGGCCGCGGACAGCGGCGCGTTTTCTTGTCGATGCACGGGTGCCTGGAAGTGCTCGCCTGCGCGGGTGGCGGCATCGGCCAGTCCGGCGCGCAGGTGTTCCTGCCGCTGCGGACTCAGACCCTCTGCTTGCAGCACGTTGGCATCCAGCCCGGCGAAGATGTGCTGGAAGGATTGGCCGTTTAACGGCGTGGCTGACTCGGGCGTGAGGTCGTCGGCGTGCACCCACAAGCCCGTGCGGGCGGGTAGGTCGCCCGGCAGCGTCGTGTCGTCGGCGTCCGCCGGGACCTCGGCGCGGTAGATCGCGGTATCTGCCACGCGGACCGCCTGCGCGAGCTTGTCCTCCAGTTGGTCCAACCCGCCGCTGTGCGCTGCGAGCAGGGCAGGCTCCACGTACTTTTCCAGGTTCGAGCGGCGTGTCAGGTAGGTCTTGCCCACCGTCTGCAAACCCGCCACCCAGCGCCAGGAAAGCGTGTTGGCCGCCGGGTCCGCGTCGAGCAGGTGGCGGTAGAAGAAGTCGGCCCCCAATTGCCAGGGGAGCTTCTCGGTGTGGATCCACCAGCCCGCGAACCACATGCGCGCGTGGTTGTGCAGGTAGCCGGTGTCGCAAAGCTCCCGGGCAAAGTAGTCCATGATCTCCACCCCGCTGCGACCCTCCTCGATTTCCACGAGGCGTTTGGCCTGGTAGCCGCGCAACTCGCCGTGCAGGCGCGTCACGTCCGCCTGGTAGTCGCTCCACACGGCCGGGCGCAGTTCCAGCCAGCTCTTCCAGTAGCGCCGCCACATCATCTCTTGGACGAACTTTTCCACCCGCCAGAAGGGTTGCCCTTCCAGGGTGGAGGCGATCAGCTCGTACTCCGTCACCAACCGGCGGCGGATGGCGGGCGAGAGCCTCGACACGGCGCGGTGGCCCGGGCGCACGCCGTTGCGCGCGTCGGCGTAGGCCGCCACGCGGGGACGGAACTCCTCCCAGGCTTGCAGGGCCTCGGCGCGGGTGTGCGGGAAGCGGGTGGGCTGGTCGGCGGTGACGGTCTCTTCGGCGGTGCTCATATCGGAGTAAGAGAGAACGCTGGGAACCATCGCCGGGGATGCTTGGCAGTCTGTTTCCTTTGGCAGCGTGGCACCCCGCTCGGGATAACAAGAGTTTTGTCGGGCAGGCGCTCCTTTACCGGCCACCAGCCACCTGCATCCTTCCGCCTTCTGCCTTCTGCCTTCTGCCTTCCGCCTCATCCTCCCAGCCGCCGCGCCTCCCAGATCGCCTCGAACGAGATACTCGCCTCGCGGTTGAGCGCCCGCGTGCCGCAAGACGCGATCTTGTGCAGTAGGGCCAATCGTTCGTGGTCCTCCAGGTTCTGCCAGACGGGTTTCTCGCGCAGTTCCAGCCGGTCTGCCCGGCGCACCAGCAGGCCCCAATGCAGCGGGATTTCGTGCGGCTCGAAGATGCCGTCCTCGGCCACGACGTAGAACAGGTTGCCGCACCGGTAGCGCACCAGCGTGTCGAACTTCGTCTGGTTGAAGAGCCGCTTTTGCAGAAAGCCGATGCGTGCCAGCACCTTCTTGTAATTCTCGTGCTCCAGGTCCTCGAAATCGTGGCTCTGGTAATCCTGAAACAGCGAATCGCTGACCCGCAACGACGGGTAATGCACCCGCAGCGTGCGCTCCAGATCGACCCGCCGCTCGCGCAGGTCCTTCAACTCGGTCAACGTTTCGCGGGTGGAACGCGAATCCTTGAGGAAGTCCGCGCGCGACTGCTTGCACTCGAACACCGCCGTCGTCCCGAGCGTGTGGCAGACCATGAGCCGGTGGGTCAGCGCGGGCAGGGCAGGATCGTCCGAGCGGACCTTGATCCGACCCTTGCTGGGCATGTAGGCCGCGAGGTCGGCGCGGTAGCGGCAGTTGGGCAGGCTGACCTCGAACGCGCACGAGTGGTAGCCCTGCTTCTGCGCCCAGAACAGCGCGAGCCTCTTTAATAGAAGGTGCGCCGCCGTCTCGCCCTTGCGCAGCGGCGGGGCAGCGGGAAGGTCAGCGGCGGGCGTCGCCCCGGCATCCGGGGCAGCGCACTCGGCGTTGAGCGCGTCCTCGGCGGCAGCTTCCGCCACGCCGTTGATCTCCGGGCGGGCGACGGACCGGCGTTTTCTCTTTTTGCCCTCGGCTTCCATCCCCGTCGCTTTCATTCCGCCAACCAGCGGGCGACCTCGCGCGCCCAGTAGGTGATGATCAAATCCGCGCCCGCGCGTTTGAAACTCGTCATCATTTCCATGACCACGGCGCGCTCGTCCAC
>CAXTVY010000265.1:0-6008 GCA_964247665.1 uncultured Chthoniobacterales bacterium
GCGCCAGCAGGCGCGTAAACCTGCCGGGCAGTATAACCACGCCCTGGCGGATTACATTGCGCCGAAGGGCAGCGGGCGCGCCGACTACCTGGGCACGTTCGCGGTGACGGCGGGCCACGGCACGGACGAACTCGTCGCGCGGTTCCAGAGCGAGCACGACGACTACAACAAGATCATGACGCAGGCACTCTCCGACCGGCTCGCAGAAGCGTTCGCGGAGTTTCTGCACCGGCAGGCGCGGCAGGAGTGGGGTTTCGGCCAGGAGGAGGCAGGGTTGTCGAACGAGGATCTGATCCGCGAGAAGTACCGGGGCATCCGGCCCGCGCCGGGGTATCCGGCGTGCCCCGACCACACGGAAAAGCCGACGCTGTTCCGCCTGCTGGACGTGGAGGAAGCGGCGGGGATCACGCTGACGGAAAGCTGCGCGATGCACCCGGCCAGCAGCGTGAGCGGCTGGTATTTCGGGCACCCGGAAGCCAAGTATTTCGCCGTGGGCAAGCTGGACAATGATCAGGTGGAGGATTACGCCGCGCGCAAGGGCATGGAACTGCGCGTGGCCGAGCGGTGGCTCGCGCCGTACCTGAACTACGAGCCGCAAACCTTGCTGGAGACGGCGGCAGTTGTTGCATAAGGTTCTGAGCGCGCTCCGGGTAATTCCCAGATTTTCTGGCGAGGAAACTCACGCGCACGGCATCTCCGGGGACGCCGCTCCGGCCGTGGGCGGCAGGCATGCCGTCGGCGGTGACGAACTCGACAGCGTGGCGTGTACCACCTCACGCAAGCACGCTGGGCACGGGCGACCAGAGTGCCCTTTCTCTGCCGCACGGGCTAAAAATGACCCGGTATCGTAGTATCGATGACGGTTGCGCCCGGCGGCGAACGCCGCAAAGGTCTGCCCCCTGATGCGTCAGCCTTTCCCTGATCCCACCGGCATTCGTCGCTGTATATGCCTTGGCCTGATGGCCATTATGCTGATGCCGATTACCTGTGCCGCGCAGTCGGAACCGTCCGAAACAACACCCGTGGCCGGGGCGCCCGCCCGGCAGACCGGCCTCGCCTCCTGGCATCGTGGCACGAGCCGCACGGCCAGCGGACGCCGCTGGCGAGGCGAGGAATTGATTGCCGCGCACCGCACCCTGCCGCTCGGATCGGTCGTGCGCGTGATCAACGTGCGCAACGGGCGCAACGCGGTTGTCCTGATCACCGACCGCGGCCCGTACTCGCACGGACGCATCATCGACCTGAGCGAGGCCGCTGCCCGCCAGATCGGCTGTCTGGAGGCGGGCACCGCCTCCGTCCGCCTAGAAGTGGTCCGGCTGGCCCGTTTCACGCGAATCGTGTCCGCGCGGATCGACCTCGGGCCGCGTCGGCTCCCCCCGGTCCCAAGCTAGCCGCCGGGCCGCAGCACGAGGCGATACTTCGCCAAGCCCGGCAGGAACGGCGAGGGTCGGCCATCGGCCCAATCGGCGTGGCCCGCACGGTAGAACGGAGAAAGGAAATGCCCGCTCGCACCGCCTGGCTGTTCGAAGATACCGTCTTTTTCGCGTCCGGGAATAACCACCATCCGCATCGATGCGCCGAAAGTCGGCTGCTGCACGCGCGGCATGTTCGTGTCGCCGGGCAGGCTTTGCGCGGGCATGTCCAGCCACGTCCCCAGCCGTGGCAACAACGCGCTGAAGGGGTGCCGCATCCTCAGCACGTTGAACCGCCCCCAGGTGCAGTCGCGCAAAGCGGGGTGGCCCTGCTCGCGCTCACCTAGCTGGCTCGTCTTGACGGCAGCCTGCCGCAGCAGCGCATCCCAGGACGGTATCCCAGCGGGTAAGAGGTACGCGGGGCGCGCCGTCACGAGGCTCCACAGCGGCTGCTCGACCCCGTAACCGACATCCACCATCTCATCACGCGCTCTCACCGGGGCGTAGATCGGGTCCAGGACCATTTCCGACACGATCCGCCGGAACTCCCGCACCAACCGGTAACCGGTTTCCCCGGTTGTCGCATGCCCGTGCCAAGCTTGGACGAGGTCGCGCAGTTCGCGCAGGCCGGGCTGGGCCGAGACGACCTCGTCGGTGAGGGTTGCGTCGAGCAGCTTGCGCCAGCGTCCCAGGAAAATCGCCTCATCGTCCAACTGCACCGCCAGACCGTCGGCCGCCGTGGCGGGACGGCCCGCGAGCGCCGTCAGCCGGTCGCGGATCTGCGCGGCGCGGGCCGGCTCGCCGTAGCCGCCGAAACCGAGTGTCTTGAGAACGTCGCCACCCACCACGCGGTTGTTCGCCGTCCACAGTTGGCCGTCCGCCGGGTCGCGGATGACGGGCACCTCGTCCGGGCGCAGGAAGCCGTCCCAGCGGTGCGTGCCGTCGGCCCAGCTCACAGGCATCGTGCCCTCGAAGCCAATGCGGCGCGGCACCAGGCCGAGGATGCTCCATGCGATGTGACCCGCGCTGTCGCCGGTGACGAAATTCTGCGGATGCTGGCCGGTGCGGTGGGCCACGGCGAGCGCGTCGTCCACGGTGCGGGCGTCAAGCATGTCCGCGAGGTCCACGTTCATCGACACCGGATCGTACTCCGACCAGTGCAGGGCCAGCGTCCGCCCGGCCCGGTCGCGGTCCACCACGACCGGGCCCCAGCGCGTCCAAGTGTGGTCAAACGCCACCGGCCGTCCATGGGCCACGGGGATGGATTCGTGGACGATCTCGAACTTTTCCCAGCCGCTGCCGTCGGGCACGCGGTAGCGCGTAGAGTCGGCGGGGTCGCGCTCGACGATGACGATGTCGCTCGTGTCGATCTGGCCGTTGGTGAATGCCCAGGCGACGTGCCCGTTGCTGCCGAGGATCATCGCCGGAGCACCCGGCAGCGTGACGCCCGTGCACGTCCCGCCGGGCAACGCGAAGGAGGCGCGATACCAGATGGCGGGTACGCTCAGGCCCAGGTGCGGGTCGTTGGCGACCAGCGCGCCGCCGCCCGCCACGCGGGACCCCGCCAGCGCGAAGTTGTTGGAGCCGGGGCGGGCGTCGCCGCTGCCGCCATGGTCAGGACTCGCGCCCAGCCAGTCCGCCAGCAGGGCCGGGATCGAGTTTTCGCCGTGCGCGGCGGTGACAGCCAAGGTGGTGGGTTTGTCGCTCGTGCGCGGACGCATCTGGGCGGCGTCGGGCACGGGCGGCGCAGGCTGGGAGGAGCCGTCAAGCGCCGCCGTTGCCTCGGTGATCAGCGGTTGGAGGAAAGGCAACGCTTCCTCGCCATACACGTCCGCGATAGCCAGCCGGGTGCGCTCGTCCCCACCACGATTTTCCAGCGCGATGACCATGGTGTCGGTGACGAGCATGGTGTCCTCGGGCTCCCACGGGCGGGGCGTGACGCGCAGGAGAAGGTATTCCCATGGGCGCACCGGCAGCGCGGCGAGGCCGGTATTGACCCCTTGCGCGTAGGCTTTCAGAAGTTGCAGTTTATCCGGCGGCATCAAGCGGATGACCTCGCGCGCCTGCCGCCGAAAGCGGTGCTTGCGGGAATCCTTGTCCACCGCCAGAGCCGCCGCGCCGAAGAGTTCCGACAGTTCTCCGGCCGCTTTGCGGCGCAGCAGGTCCATGCCGAAAAAGCGATCCTGCGCGTGCAGGTAGCCGAGGGCGCGCATGGCGTCCTCGCGGTCGGCGGCGTGGATCGTGGGCACGCCGTTGGCGTCGCGCTCGATCGTCACGTCGCCATGCAGCCCGGGGAGTTGCCCTCTGCCCGTCAGCGTCGGCAGGCTGCCGCGCAGCAGCAGCCAGCCGCCCAGGAAGATCACCAGCGTGAACAGCACCAGACCCAGGGTGATGCTGCGCAGCCAGCGGGACATGCGTCGGCGGGGCAAAGGCTGGGTCGGGTCCATGGGGCAGCGGCTCTCGCGCGGATGGTAGGCGTGCCTGTCCTGAGTGGCAACCGATTTTCAGGAGGCGGCAGGAGGCGGGTTGGGCAGGTGGCACGTAGCGACGTGCGTCCCTGTTGTCCCTTGCCGAGACTTTTCCAAAGATGTGTCATTTTCACTATTGGAACGCTTGGTTGGGGCACGGATCTGCCAACCCACGAAGCGGGCCGGTCTACCTTGGGCGACGGGGGGCAGGGCGGCACTGCTTCGCGCTGGCAGAAGCGTCGTTGACGGCGGCACCGCGTGTGGTCAAGCAGGTGTCCGGCCCGAAGCATGGCTATGGCGGCAGGTTTCCCCTGGCAGGAAGTCCTTTGCAGCCAACTTTGTCCTGCCCCTGCCACCTGTCATCCCCTCAAATCAGGATGCCGCCAAAGCACGATGCTGGCGGTTAGATCTTGCTCAGAGCGGTCGCCAGGTCCGCCCGGAGATCGTTGACATCCTCCACGCCGACGGAGAGCCGCACGAGCGCGTCACTGATGCCTAAGGCCGCCCGCTGTTCGGGCGGAATGGAGCCGTGCGTCATCAGTGCCGGGTGCTCGATCAGGCTTTCCACGCCGCCCAGGCTTTCCGCCAAGGCGAAGAGGTGCGTATTTTCCAGGAAGCGCCGCGCGCCGGCGAGATCGGTGTCCAGCGTCAGCGTGATCATGCCGCCAAAACCGCCGCGCATCTGGTGCTTGGCCAAGGCGTGCTGCGGATGGCTTTCCAGGCCCGGGAAATGCACGCGCGCCACCTGGGGTTGCGCCTCCAGCCAGCGGGCGAGGTCCAGCGCGTTCGCACAGGTGCGTTCCATGCGGATGGCCAGAGTCTTGAGTCCCCGCAAAGCCAGGAAACTGTCCATCGGCCCGAGCACGGAGCCGACCGCGTTCTGGAGGAACGCGAGGCGGTCGCCCAGTTCCGGGTTCTTCGCGTCGTCGATGACCGCCACGCCGCCGACCATGTCCGAGTGGCCGTTGAGGTACTTGGTGGCCGAGTGGATGACCACGTCACACCCGAGTTCCAGCGGACGCTGGATCATGGGACTGGCGAACGTGTTGTCCGCCACCGCCAGCGCGCCGTGTTCATGCGCCAGTCGTGCGAGCGCCTCCAGGTCCGCGAGCTTGAGCAGCGGGTTGGTAGGCGTCTCCACCCAGACCATCTTCGTTTCGGGCCGCAACGCGCCGAGCAGATTCTTGGGGTTGGTCAGATCCACGAAGGTAAAGCTCAGGTTCGCCGAGCGGCGGCGTACCCGCTCGAACAGCCGGAACGTGCCGCCGTACAGATCATCGCTGGCGACAACGTGCGCGCCGCTGTCCAACGCTTCCAGCACGGTGCCCATGGCCGCCAAGCCAGATGAGAACGCGAACGCGCGCGTGCCGCTTTCCAGGTCGGCCACGCACCGCTCGAAGGCCGAGCGCGTCGGGTTGATGGACCGGGCGTAGTCGTAGCCCTTGTGCACGCCCGGGCTCTGCTGCACGTAGGTGCTCGTCTGGTAGATGGGCGGCATGATGGCACCCGTGCTTGGATCGGGCGTCTGGCCCGCGTGGACGACGCGCGTGGCCAGCGCGTGCTTGGAATCGAGAAAATTCTGGCTCATTGGAAGGGAGGTTCAAGAAAGCTGGAGGCGCAGGTAGGAGAGCAGGTCGGAACGGGTGATGAGACCCAGGAAACGGTCACCGTCCATCACGATGGCCACGCGGCCCCGGTCGAAGACGCCGAGCAGGTCGTCGATCCCGGCGGCGGGCGAGAGGGTTTCCAGCCGGTCGGTCATGGCCGAGCGCACGAGCGCGCGGAAATGGCTGGTGTCCGCGTGGACTTTGACGAGAATGTCCGACTCGTCCAAGATGCCGGCGACGTTCCCGGCGGCATCCACGACGGGCAACTGCGACACGTCCGCGCCGCGCATCCGCTTGAACGCCGTGGCGAGCGTGTCGTCCGGACCGATGGAGATGACCTCGCCCGCCTCGTAGCGGTGCAGGATCAGATCGCGCAGGTCGCCCTGCGATGCACGGCGGATGAAGCCCTGCTCGGCCATCCAGAAGTCGTTGTACATCTTGGAAAGATATTTGTTGCCGCTGTCGCAGATGAACGTGACCACGCGTTTGGGTCGGGTCTGTTCCCGGCAGTAGCGCAGCGC
>CAXTVY010000266.1:0-5984 GCA_964247665.1 uncultured Chthoniobacterales bacterium
AGGTGGCACTCCCCCTCTCCGACACCGAAGCGATCCAGCGCGCCGTGGTCGCCGGGTTGGGGCTGGCCGTGGTTTCGCGGCTGTGTGTGACTTTGGAACTGGCTGGTGGCGTGTTGGTCGCAGTGCCCGTGCGTGGCCTCAGGCTGCGCCGCTCCTGGTACGAACTGACCTTGCGCGGTCGTCAGCCCAGCCCGTCGGTCCAAGCTTTCACCGGATTGTTGGGGACGACGTAGAGAACAGAGTACCAGGCATTTTGCAGAGTCCGCCCGGAGAGTGGTGGCCGCGCAGGCAACGGCGCTTGCAAGAAAAAGAACGGCAAAGTGCAGAGTAACATCCAGAAAACCGCCGGTGCTCTGTCTGCCGTAGACAAGCACCGCCACGTGGCAGGCGGAGCGCCCGTCCGACCATCCGGAGGCTCGCTCCCGGAGAAAACCCATTGTAGGCTGTGGCCGTGAAGACCGGCTTCATCGACAAGCTCATCTCCCGCCTGGGCCGTGTGCGGCCCGAGGAGGCCAAGGCGCACCTCCTGCGCGTGGTGAAGGAAAAAGGATTCCTCGAAACCATTTTCAACGCCATCCAGGAAGGCATCGTCGTCACCGATCCGGGCGGGCGGATTGTCTACCTCAACGATGCGTCGTGCGAGTTCTTCGGCCTCAGCGGGCCGGGCTCGCTGGGCAAGCCCCTGGCCGAACAGGTGCGCGGACTCGACTGGCCCGCGCTCAGCGCGTCGGCGGACCTTGTCAGCCGTGACATGGAAGTGTTCTACCCGGCGCACCGCTTCCTGAATTTCTACGTCGTGCCGTTGCTGCTCGAAGACACCGACGATGCGCCGGTCCCTCTCTCGGCCAGCGACAAAAGGCGCGGCGCGGCGCCCGCGTATGATGCTGATCCGCACTCGGGTTATGTTGGCTATGCCATGATCGTGCGTGATCTCACCGAGACCCGCCAGGCCACGCAGGCCACCATCGAGGACGAACGCTTCAACGCGCTGACGATGCTCGCCGCCGGCGTGGCGCACGAAATCGGCAATCCGCTCAACTCGTTGACGATCCACCTGCAACTCATGGAGCGGCGGCTGCGCAAGCTGCCGCCCGACCAGCGCGGCGACCTGGACGACAGCGTGCGCGTCGCGCGCGAGGAAATCCGGCGGCTGGATTTCATCGTCAGCCAGTTCTTGCGCGCGATCCGGCCCGGCGCGGTGGAAACCCGGCCCGCCGATGTCAACGCCGTGCTGGAGGAAAGCGTGTCCTTCCTCAAGGCCGAAATCGCCGACCGGGACATCCTCGTGGAACTTGAAACCGCGCGCAACCTGCCGCCGCTAGAGTTGGACCGCGACCAGATGAAGCAGGCGTTCTACAACGTGATCCGCAACAGCTTCCAGGCGATGAAAAGTGGCGGCATCCTGCGCATCGCCACGACGCTGGAACCCGACTTTGTCGCGGTGTGCTTCAGTGACACGGGCGGCGGCATCGCGCCCGAGAATATGGGCAAGGTGTTCGACCCGTACTTCACGACCAAGACGAGCGGCAGCGGCCTGGGACTGCTGATCGTGCGGCGCATCGTGCGCGAGCACGGCGGGGAGATCGAGCTGCGCAACGACACGGGCCGGGGTTTGTCGGTGGTCATCCGGCTGCCGCACGGCGACCGCCGGGCGCGGATGCTCGGGTACAGCGCGCCGCCGGAAACGGCGGAATGATCAAGGCCCGCATGACCAATGACCAAGGGGATGCAGGATGCAGGGTGACGGGCAGAGATGCTCGTTTGTTGAAACCCAGGCTATTTTTAGCTGTCCCTGACGCGACGACGGAACGCGGCCACATCGCTCGCATCCTGCATCCCGCATCCTGCATTGGCGCGTAGTGCCATCCGCCATCCGCCACCACCATGAGCAAGAACCTGCCCCAGAAAATCTGCGCCCAATGCGGCCGGCCGTTTGACTGGCGCAAGAAGTGGGCGCGTTGCTGGGACGAAGTGCGCTATTGTTCGGAGCGCTGCAAGGGCGAGGCAAAACGCCAGAAACGCCCCGGCAACACTCCCCCCGTGCCATGAAATCCCTTTCCCTCCGCCGTTGGTCCTTGGGCTTTGGGCTCTGGGCCTTGCTGCTCCTGCAAGGCTGCGACCGCGCGCCGCAAACGGCCGCCGAGTTGCGCAACCGGCTGCCGCACCGCTGGCGGGGCGAAATCCGGGCTCCGGGCGAAGGAAGCGGCGGCTCGATTGGCATTGAGTTGCGCGAACTGACCGTGCGCAGCGAGCACGTCCTGGAGTTCAACCGCGTGCGCTACCAGATGTTCGCAGGCGACAACGTCGTGGCGGAAGATGAGGTGGCCATCCGCGGGATGATCACCGCGCCCGGCGGCGACATCCGTCTGGACGAGGAAGGTACGGAGGCGGGCGAAATCCTCAAGGCCGGGACGTTCAAAGGAACGCTCGGCGGCGACTTGCAGTCGGTCGAGGCCGCCTGGACCACCGGTTCCGGGCAGGCGGCCACGCTCAAACTGCACGCGGCAACGCAATAGGAAAAAACAAGGGCAGGCCGACGTGGCCTGCCCCTGCGGGTTCAAGGGTGGCGGGCGTGGCTCAGACCGTCGGATAAGGAGCGCTGCCGCCGGACAGTGTGCCCGCGCCGGAATTGCCGATGTAGCGCGCACTGCCGTAGCCGAGGATCGGCACGAAAATGAAAGGCAGGAAGATCAATCCTACCGTCGTGCCGCCGCCCTGGCCAAAGTTCTTCGACAACCCCATTGCCATGATGATCAGGAAAACGAAGATCCCGATGAAATTGATGATGGGAATAAAAATCGCCAACAACCACCAAGGAGACATGCCCGCAATTTTGCAAATGCAATATGTGTTGTAGAACGGGATCATGCTCTTCCAACCCACGAAGCCCGCTTTGGTGAAGACGCCCCACCAGAACAGACCGCCAATCACGGAGCCGATGATGATGCTAAGAAGCGACGCGAGCGGGTTGAAGTGCGGTTGCTGCGCGGCGTAGGCGTTGAGGGTGCTGTCCGTCGTCTGAGCGAGGAACAGAGGAAGCGTTTGGGACAGATTCATGGATTTTAAAATGGTTGGAATGGTGCAAACGTGGCTCTGCCACGACTTGTAAAGAAAGCCCGGCAAACGGCAAGATAAATCCTTGAATACTTGGTTAGTTACGCTGAATCTAACTTCGGGTCCAAGGGAGTGACCTGCCATCGCACGCCCGCTGCGTGGACCGCGAGCCGGTGTACGTCGTACCACTCGCGCGCGGCCGAGGCGACCCGCGCCAGCACTGCCAAGTCTGGGGTAGGCGAGGCGATCCCCGCGAGGAAGTGCGTCCCGGCCGCGAGGCCGTCCGGGTTGGGTTGGCAGTTGTCGGGGGTTGTCAGGGGCACCATGCCGTGCGCGCAGTAGGCGGCGAAGATCGTCGATTTCGCCAGGGACGGCACGGGATAGCTGAAGTAACCCGCCAGTGAATCGGCGAACAGCGCGCTGGCTTGCGCCGCCGGAAGCGGACCGGCCACCTCCAGCGGCACGGGCAGGCCGCCGCCGGGCACGGCAGCCAGCGGCGCGCCCACGTCCACCACGCACTCGATCTCCAGCCGGCGGCAGGCATCGGTGAGATCGGCCATGCCGCGCGTGTAAACGTCCTGCCGCCACGCGCGGCTACCAAAAACGACGATCTGCCGCCGCCGCATGGCGAGCGGGGGCGGTGCAGCGGGCTCGCCCAGGGTGGAGAACACGGGCGTCGCGTCGATGGCGGCGTCTGCGCCGGGGCGGCCGAGCAGCGTGCGCAACTGCCCGGCGGCGAGTGCGGTGGTCATGCGCCGGGCGTCGGCCGCGCGGCCCAGGCGGGCGGCGAGGTTTTTCTGGAAGGGGCCGGTCCAGAACACGCTCGACCACACCGGGCCCGTCGCGTACAGCTCGTGGAAGAGGACCACGAGCCGCCGCCCGGGCCGCGCCCGTTTCCAGCGTTCGGCGGCGGCCACCAGCCAGAACGGGCAGCCCCGGTGGGCGTAGCCGTAGCCGACGTAATGCAGCAGCACCGCGCCGGGCGGGCCGCCACCGGCGGCTTCCTCGGTTTCCAGCGCGCGCAGCAGCGTGCCCGACGTGCGCCCGGGCAGGGCGCGCGCGGGGAACGGCGCGGCGGCCGCCTCGTGCGTGGCCCACGCCGGGTCCCCCACGAGGAAGCGCGTCTGCACGTTCTGCGCGTCCCGCAGCTCCCGCGCGAGCAGCAAGGCGTAGTCACCAACCCCGCTGAGGGCTGGTGGCAGGATGGGCACGATCTGGATGAGTTCCACGGTAGGCCCCAATCCAACGGGAACCGACGAAGATGTCAAGAAAGCGCCGGTGCCAGCTTTGCGCCGGGAAGCGGAGCTAGTTCTCTTCCTTGAAGGTCGCCAGCAAGGTCATCGCCACGGAAGCCTGCCAGGAAAGTTCGTCACCCGTCGGGAGCAGAGCTGGGCTCGGGTCGTAGCCGGGTGCAAAACTGATCTCCACAGCGTCCAGATCCTTGAACCCCAGCGACCAGTCCGGGAACTGGCGGGCCGTCACCGGTAGGGTGGCCAGGGTCAGGACGTGGTGATGCCGCTGGTCCGCGCGGACGATGGCGTAGAGCGCGCGCACCGCCTCTTCCGTGCCCTCCAGGACTTGCATGAACGAACCGTGTTTGTAGAGCAGCAGCCCCGTGATGCCCAGGCAGGCGTTCTTCTCGCGGAACGGGACGAGCCACTCCAGCAATTCACTGCCGGAGAACATCTTCACGGCCGTGCTGGCGTAGACGATTTGGAACATGGTAACCCTTCTACGCCGAACGCAGCGGCGTTGGCCGGGTACAATTGCCCGCCTGATGACCGGTTCACGAAACGGCGTCGGTCATTTCTCCTCCCCATCCGCGCAAAACGGCGTACCCTGCGCTGAAAACCAGGGGGATTCTTAATCATGGCCTTGCACCTTTCCCGGCGGCAGTACGCCGAAATGTTCGGACCCACCACGGGCGACCGCGTCCGCCTCGCCGACACGGACCTGTTCATCGAAGTCGAGCGCGACCTGATCGCGGAAAGCGGCGGTGGCTACGGCAACGAGGTGAAATTTGGCGGCGGCAAGGTCATCCGCGACGGCATGGGCCAATCGCCGCTGGCGCTGGACGCCGAGTCGCTCGACCTCGTGCTGACCAACGCGTTGATCCTCGACGCGGTGCAGGGCGTCATCAAGGCGGACATCGGGATAAAATACGGGCGCATCGCCGCCCTTGGCCACGCGGGCAATCCTCTCGTGCAGAGCGGCATCACGCCAGGTATGACTATTGGTGCGGCGACGGAGGTCATCGCGGCCGAGGGCTGCATCGTCACGGCGGGAGCCATTGACGGGCACATCCACTTCATCTGCCCGCAGCAGATCGAGCACGCCCTCGCCAGCGGCGTCACCACCATGATCGGCGGCGGCACCGGCCCGGCCACCGGCACGAATGCCACCACCTGCACGCCCGGCAAATGGAACCTGCACCGGATGCTGGAAGCGGCCGACGAATACCCGATGAACCTCGGCTTCCTGGGCAAGGGCAACTGCTCCACGCCCGAACCGTTGCGCGAGCAGATCCTGGCCGGGGCGATGGGCCTGAAGCTGCACGAGGACTGGGGCACGACGCCCACCGCCATCGACTGCTGCCTGGGCGTGGCGGACGAGCTGGACGTGCAGGTGGCCATCCACACGGACACGCTCAACGAAAGCGGCTTCGTCGAGGAAACCCTCGCGGCGTTCAAGGGCCGCACGATCCACACCTTCCACAGCGAGGGCGCGGGCGGCGGCCACGCGCCGGACATCATCCGCGTGTGCGGCGAGCCCAACGTGCTGCCGAGCTCCACGAACCCGACGCGGCCCTTCACGGTCAACACCATCGACGAGCACCTGGACATGCTCATGGTCTGCCACCATCTGGACAGCAAGATCCCCGAGGACGTGGCGTTCGCGGAATCGCGCATCCGCCCCGAAACCATCGCGGC
>CAXTVY010000267.1:0-209 GCA_964247665.1 uncultured Chthoniobacterales bacterium
GTTCTCTACAGCGGACGACGACCCGTGATGAGCTGGATCAGGATCACGATGACCGCGACCACCAGGAGAATGTGCACGTAAGCACCGATGGCGCTGCCGCTGACGAGGCCGACGGCCCAGAGAATGAGCAAGATAACTGCAATGGTCCACAACATAGGGGTGATGACTTTGAGGTTGGTATTTTCGCGGCTCGGACAACGCAACCTCCA
>CAXTVY010000267.1:219-5959 GCA_964247665.1 uncultured Chthoniobacterales bacterium
AGTTAGGTTTGAGCTATAATCGTCGCAGTTTTGCGAAACGCGCGTAGCAGAAGGCAGGTTTGTGCGTTGTTCTTCAGGCAGGCATCGGTGCGGCTGGTGGCGTGGGGGATTTCTGGCTCTTCCTCGTTGCTACCCACAACAAAAGGACGCCAAAAACCAGGTATTCGGCCAACGACACCACCTGCATGCGGCGCGGCTCGTAGAACGAGAACAGTTCCATGAAGGCAACGTGCCGGCCGAACGGCGTGAACACGGGCCACCGATAGGGTTCATTGGCCGGGTAATCGGGGATGGGCCAGAAAACGGCGCGGCTGGCCACGAGCTGCGAGACGGCGAGCAGCGTGGGCAGCCACCAGGAACGCAGCAGTGTGCGCCGGTGCGCTTCGAGCGTGCGGCCAATCAGCACGTAAACCACCGGCATCGACCAGTAGAGCAGGCGCTCGGTATCCGTACCGCCGATGAATCCCAGGAGCGCGAAAGCCGCCAGGTAGGCCGCCAGCTCCTGCCGATGCATGAGAAACTCCTTCGCCTGCCGCCAGAACAGCAGCGGGAGCCACAACAGGGGGCCAAAAGCGAGGAAGAAGCTCAGCACGTAGACGAGCGGCGACTTGTCCTTGAGAAAGTGCAGCGCCGTCGCCGCAAAAGAATACCCGTTCGTTTGCCGGGCAAACATCCGCACGGCGAGCAACGCCCCCACGGCGGCGAGCAGCGGAATCATCAGCCGCCACCGGAATGAACGCAACGCGTTGACGATGGTGGCAGTCCCCCCACGCCATGAGCTTCCCACGAAGACAAAGGCCGCCGGGACGACCAGCACAACCTCCCGGAAGGCCACGCCCACCGCGCCGAGCACGGCCACCAGCAGCAACCGGCGGCCCGTGGGCCGATCCCGGTAGCGTTCGGCCGCCAGCAGGCCGCCCAGCAGGAACACCCACATCCATGGATCGGTGTGCGCCGGGTAGAAGTACAGCCAGCGGGTCGGTGTATCCCATTGCAAAAGGAACATCAGGCCGAGGGCGGTGCGAATGCGCCAATCCGCCACGAACCGGCGCAGCCATGCGACCAACAGCGCGAGCGTCAGGGCGTTGGCCGCCAAATTGACGATCTTGAAACAAAGGAACAGATCGCCCGGCAACACGTGCCGGTAGAGGAGGGAGGCGAGGAACGGCGTGCCCACGCGATAAACGAGCGGCGCTTCGGAGGCCACCCGCCAGTGTCCGGCGGCATACTGCTGCGCCACGTCGTAGTAAAATTCGCCTTCCCAGGCTTTGCCGCCGTTGTAAGTAATCTGTTTCTGGAACGCGGCTCCCGCGAGGTTGACCAACACGAAAACAGCGGTCAACACCCAGGTCTCCAGCCAGCGGCGAGAGAAACTGCGGGTGGGTTCTCGCGGGCTGGGATGCACCGACGGGGCCGCGCCGGCCTTCGATGGATCGGTTTGTGGCGTCATGGGAGGAGACAACAAAGCGATGCCCGCACCGGCACGAATGACGTTGTAGCGGATGCCCCGGCGGTCCGTCAACACGCGACCAGGGCGCTCGGTGGCAGGCTGGCCATGCACCCCGACTGTTTTGCTGCCGACCGCCGGTCGGTCGTGGGGCGAATCACCTACCAACCGCCTTTCCATATGTTGCCTACCACGCTTTGCCTCGCCGATTCCCACACCCAGGCCGCTCAGATCGTTGAACGCCTCCAGGGTTCGGGCGTATCGCTCTCGACGGTTTCGGTCATGTCGCTGCCCGCCCGGGCCGACGAGCGGCCCGCGCCGTTTGATGGCCTTACCTATCCTGACACCGACGCGGTGAAGACGGCGGCTGGTGCCACGACGGGCGGAATCGCGGGTGCCATGGCAGCCATCGGCACCATGTCAATCGTGGGCCTGACGCCGTTGCTGATGATCGCGCCGATCATCGTCGCCGGGGGTGCGGCGGCCGGGGTGATTGCCGGATCGGTCGTGACGGGTCTGTCAACCTTCGGCGTGTCCGACGCCCGTCTGGATCACTACCAGAAACAACTCCTTGCCGGGAATTATCTGGTGGCGGTCCGGACCGAGGACGAGGCGCAACTCGGGAGCGCGCAGAAAGTATTCGCCGAAAGCGGCGGCAAGGACATCGAATCCTATCGCTACACGCGCAAGTTGACGTAGTACACCGGCTCAGGCGTAGCGGGCCACGGCGACGAAATGGCAAAGGCTACCCAATAGCACGAAGCCGTGCCAGTAAAGATGCGAATAATGCAGCCGCTCCCAGGCAAAAAAGATTACGCCCAGGGAGTAACTCACCCCCCCGGCCAGCAGCCAGTAAAAGCCATGCATGCCGATCCCCGCGATGAGTGGTTGTAGCACGGCCAGGACCATCCAGCCCATCAGCAGATAAATGACGGTGGAGAAGAATTCATAGCGGAATCCGAGGAGGAACTTCAGCGTCACACCCGTTGCCGCGAGGCCCCAGGCTACGGCGAGCACGCTCCAGCCCCAGGTGCCGTGCAAGGGGCCGAGCGCGAACGGCGTGTAGGTCCCCGCGATGAGGACGAAGATTGCCGAGTGGTCGAGCAGGCGGCCGTAGGCTTTTGCCCGCCCGGTGGGCAGCAGGTGATAAAGCGTCGAGGCGGCGTAGAGGAGCATCAGCGACAGCCCGAAGACGACACCGCCGATCAGTTGCCGCTGGCTACCCACCCGCAGGGCAGAGACGATCAGCAGCGGCAGGCCAACAAATGCCGCGAGCACAAAGCCGAGCCCGTGACTGAGGACATTGGCGAGTTCCTCCTGCTCCGTCAGGGTACGTCTGTGGATCGTTGCGTCAGGCATCCACGCAATCTACGGTTCTTTGCGCCTGCGTACAAATGCGGCGAGGTCGCGAGCGGCAAATTCCGCTGCCCGGCGGCGCAGGAGCGCCGCGGCGTCTTTGATGGCGGCGGCAACAGGAGTGTGCGGGTCCACGAGCGAGACGGCGGCGTCGAACAACTCCGTGGCGGCAACGGGGTCGGGGATGCTCCCGGCGAACGCCACCACCGGCTTCCCAGCGGCACGGGCGAGGGCCGCGACCCCTGCCGGGCCCTTCCCGGCGAGCGTCTGCGCGTCGAGCCGTCCCTCGCCGGTCACGATCAGATCACTGCGGGCGACGGCACCCGCCAGATCGAGCGTCTCCGCCAGGATGTCAAAACCCGGCCGGAGCTGTCCCCCACAGAAGGTCAGCATTCCGAAGCCGAGGCCGCCGCCCGCGCCCGCGCCCGGCGCGTTGCGGTGATCGCAACCAAGGTCACGCGTGGCCACTTCCGCCAAGCGTTGCAGACCCGCTTCGAGAATCTCCTGGCTCGCCGAGTTCGTGCCTTTCTGGGGCCCGTAGACCCTTGTGGCTCCATTCGGCCCGAGCAGGGGATTGTCCACGTCGCACAGACCAACGATGTCCGGCAAGCGTACTGGTGAGAGGTCTGGACGGCGGCGGATGTGGACCAGTTGCGACTGGTGGATCGGCTGCGGCTCCAAAGGCTCACCGGCTGCGTCCAGAAATTCATAGCCTAGCGCCGCCGCCATGCCCATGCCGCCGTCATTCGTGGCGCTGCCTCCCAGGCCCAGGAGAATTTTCCGCGCCCCCTGCCGGATGGCGTCCGCGATGAGTTCGCCCGTGCCGAACGTGGAAGCCCGCAACGGATCGCGCTCCTCGGCTGGTACCCGCCACAAACCGGAGGCGGCGCTCATGGCGATGACGGCGGTGTCGCCGGACAGCCGCGCGTAAACCGCCTCGACGCATCGGCCAAGCGGGTCCCGGCAAGCCGCGCTGACCCGGGTTCCTCCCAGCACGTTGCACAAGATTTCAGACGTGCCCTCGCCGCCATCGGCGATGGGCAGCTCGGAACACTCTGCCAGGGGAAATGCCTGCTCGAAGCCAGCGCGGATTGCCGCCGCCGCCTCGCCGGCGGTAAGCGACCCCTTGAACTTATCGGGTGCAATCAGGATTCGCATGGCAAGGAACCACCATCCTCGACCAGCACCCTCCACTGCCCCGGGAAGCTCAGCTCGGCAGGGTCCCGGGTCCTTTGGTCCCCTTGCGCTTGGGGGCTGCCAGCGCGGGCTTCGGAGCGGGCTTTTTTGTTGCCGACGCCTTGGCTTGCACAGGTTTGTTTGCGGCCGGTGCTTTCGAGGGCACCGGCAAGGCGGTGCCCGATTTCTTGCTGACTGCCGACGTTTTGGCGGGGGCGATTCCCGTTGCGGTCTTCTTGTTGGCGGGAGCTTTCTTCCCCGCGGTGGTTTTCGGAGCAGCTTGCGGCGTCCGCCGCCGCTGCACGATGGCCTCGCCCTCCGCCCAGAACACGGCTTCCATTCCGTGTGGATGGCCAGCATTCTCGCTGAGCAGATACGCCTCGATGCGGATGACTTCGTTGGAACTATTCGCGTTTTTTTTCATGTCTCCCTGGTTGTTTCCACAAATCGGCGGTCACGGTGACCCCACCCACGCCAACACGGCGCAAGGCGATGCCCGCCAGCCTGTTTTATTTCCCGCGGCAGGCAGCTTCGTCCAGCACAAATCACGGGTGCTCGTCCACCGGGCGCAAAGAACGCCGCAGCACCCACGGCAGCGTGGTTCCCTGCACCAGGATGGAAAACGCCACGACCGCATACGTCATGGTGAGCAACAGATCACGCTCCGTGCCGCCCGGCAGCGAGAGCGCCAGGGCGACCGAAATTCCGCCGCGCAGGCCGCCCCACGTCAGCAGCAGCACGCCGCTGCGCTCCACCGGTTGCCGGAAGATGCGCAGCGCGACGCTGGGCACGCCCACGCTGAGCATCCGCGCCGCGAGCACCACCAGGATGATCAGACCGGCCACAACAGCCGTGTGCGGCAGGAACTTGATGACTGTCACCTGCAAGCCGACCAGCACGAAGAGCAGAGCGTTGAGGATCTCGTCGATCAGCTCCCAGAACTGTTCGAGGTTCCGGCGTGTCCGCTCGGACATGGCCTCTTTCCGGCCCGTGTGGCCAATCATCAATCCCGCCGTGGCGACCGTCAGCGGGCCGCTGGTGTGAAGCTGGAGCGCCAGCGCGTAGCCGCCGCTCACGAGCGCCAGCGTCAGGAGCACCTCCACCGGGTAGTGATCGACGCCCCGGAAAAGCCGAATGGTCAAGGCTCCCAACACCAGGCCGAGCAGGATGCCGCCGCCCGCCTCCTGGAGCAGGACCCTGCCCGCGTAAGCCCAGTCCACGTCCATCTTTGGACCCGTGGCGATCAGTGACTCCACGCAGACCGTGAACCCCGCCAGCCCCACGCCGTCGTTGAAGAGGGCTTCCCCCATGATCTTGGTTTCCAGCGAGGGCGGTGCCTTGGCCTGCCGCAGCAGGCCCATCACGGCGACCGGATCGGTCGGGGAGATCAGCGCGCCGAAGATCAGGCAGTACAGAAGCGGCAGCGGCAGGTGGATCCAGCGGAACATCAGCCACGTCAGCCCGGCCACGAGAAACATCGAGAGCAGCGTGCCCCCGAACGCCAGGAACATTACCCGCCAGCGCTGCTCGTGCAGCTCGTGGAACTCGATGTTGAGCGCCCCCGCGAACAGCAAGAAGCTCAACGCCCCGCCCAGCAGTGTCTGGCTGAGATCCACCTGGCCGAGCAACCGATGGACAGAGCCCAGTACGGGCCAGCCGAGGGCGTCGGCGGCAATCAGCCCCAGCGCCAGCAGCGAGGACAGCAGCATCAGGCCGACCGTCATCGGCAGCCCGATGCAGCGCAGGTTCACGTAGCTGAAC
>CAXTVY010000268.1:0-2257 GCA_964247665.1 uncultured Chthoniobacterales bacterium
ATGCCATCCTCATGTTGTACCTGGGTAAAATCTCTCTCTCGCAGCCGGTACAGCGCCGCGCCGTACATCTTGGTCGCGCCGCCGACATAATGATAGGTGCCCGGCTGGAAGGGTTTGCCGTTATCGGCGTGGTGCCAGATGTCAGGCGAAACGTAGCGGTTCTCCTTGAAGACGGCCTCGGCGCTCCAGTTCTCAGGCTCGCGCGGGAGCCAGCCACCGCGCTCCAGGATGAGGATGCTTTTGCCCGAAGGCGCTAGACGGTGGGCGAGCGTGCCGCCGCCGGCCCCGCTGCCAATGATGATCACGTCGTAGTCGGTTTGCATGGCTGGTTGATGAGGATTGAGGTTGGCAGACGGTTCAGAAACGAGGACGCTGGCTGGCGCGGTAGAGCAAACCGTTACAAGCGATGAAAGTAAACGCCAAACGCATCAACCATGTCACGGTCGCCGTTCCCGCGGGTGAACACGAAAAAGTCCGCGCCTTCTACGGCGGCCTGCTAGGTTTGGAGGAGATCCCCCGGCCCGCCGCGCTCAACGCGGTCTATGACCTGATGTGGTTCAAGTTCCTAGACATCCTGCTGCACCTGGATTTTAGCCCGCCGTGGATAGCTCCCGCGGAAAACCGCCATCTTGCGTTCGAGATTGAGGATTTGTCGACGGTCCGCCGCTACCTGGAAAGCAACGGGGCCACCATCCACGAGGCAGTGGCGATGCCGGACCGGGAGCGTTTTTACCTGCTGGACCCCTTCGGAAACTATTTTGAACTCCTCGAAATGCATCGCTAAGAAGTCCGTGGCTCACTCAGAGATCAGCATGACCGTGGCCGAACCAGGACAGCGCGATCATGTCGTCGTGGCAGCAAAAAGTGAAACTGGTGACAGGGGCATCATTCTCATCGCGGTTTTTGACCTGATCAAAGCGCTGCTCTTTCTCGTCGCAGTGGCGGGAATCTTCCACCTGGTGAACCGCGACACCCACGTGGAACTTACCCGGCTGTTCCATGTGTTCCGACTCACTCTTTCTCCAAAAACGCCGAAAACCACCTCGACGCCATCCATTTGTTCATCACCACCTATAACCGCCGCCTCCTTCAACAGAAAGCAACGGTTAGGTCATCACTACCTAGTAATCAATTCGGGTGTAGCGGGTACCGGATAACTGACGTGGTAAATCCCAGCCAATCTGTGCTGATTTTTGACCAAAGTGTTGCTGATCACTGTCAGCCTTGAGCGAATTTGGAGGGAGTGTTCGCCAATTTTTGGTCTCATTTTGCGCAAAGCCGCTACTTTCGCTCGTTTTTCGCAACATGGCATCCCTTCTGCTCTGGCCCGCCAGCGCTGATGTCATTCGGCGTTTCAACCGTTGACTGACTTCGGTAAACCCAACGGTCTGAGGGCTCGGCATGGATGCTTCCGCCAAAAACTCCGACCTGAATTGTCAGTGTAAGTAACCCGTTTGTTCCTAAGAAAATATCAGGCTGTATGAGATACCAAAAAAGGATCGTTTCGCTCCCACCTGTCACTGGCTTCGTCGCACTGGCAACTTCTATCCCACGAGCTTCCGTTCAAGGGATAGGACCAGCCAATTTTTCGTCTATCTCACTGGTGGTTAATGGGGTCATAGCCCATCGGTAACACTGCGGCCGAGCAATTATTGGACAGCACCTCGACTATCGAAAACTACTGACATGCAAATGTTCATCGAAAAATTCTTGGGGAAAATGAAAGACCCCCGCCAACGCAAATTCTTCTACGCTCTGCTTGGCGGAAAAGTCATCGGTGTGGGGCTATGTTTTCTGCTGGTCTTCGTGGGATCACTTTATTTCAGTTCGACCGCCAAGGTGGAGGCACAATCCCCGACGCCAACGGCGCTGGCTTCCGCTCCTCCTACGGAGCCTGCCAAGGCGGGCACCACCAACGGGCCGATTGCTCCGGCCGCGTCCACCGCGTCTGTGGAGGCCCCTGCCACGGCCGCCGTTCCCCCCGTGCCAAATCCTCCGTACGTTAACCCGATCAATACAATGTGGGTATTAGTCGCGGCGTTCCTAGTATTTTTCATGCAGGCGGGGTTTATGTTCCTCGAAGCCGGCTTCGCACGCAGTCGGGAATCAGTCAACGTGATGCTCGAAGGCATCGTGGACACCATGCTCTGCGGTGTCCTTTTTTACGGCTGGGGATTTGCGTGGATGTTCGGCCACGGCAATGGCTGGATCGGCCACGGCGATGCGGCTGGACATAGCTGGTACTTCCTCCAAAATC
>CAXTVY010000268.1:2267-5942 GCA_964247665.1 uncultured Chthoniobacterales bacterium
TCGCCACTCTCGCCATCTTCCTGTTCCAATTTGCTTTCGCTGATACGTGCTCGACCATCACCTCGGGTGCGATGGTGGGTCGAACCGGTTTCTGGGGCGACCTCTTTTACAGCTTCGGGGTCAGCGGATTCATTTACCCGATTTTCGGTCACTGGGCTTGGGGGCCGGACGGTTGGCTGACCACGATTGGCACTGCGGATCACCCTTTCACCTGGCTCGGCGTACCCTTCCATGATTTCGCTGGATCAACCGTTGTGCATACCATCGGCGGGATGATTGCCTTGGCGGGAGCGATCGTCCTCGGGCCGCGGCTCGGACGAAAATTCGCGCGTGATGGCGGTGGACCTATGCCCGGCCATAACATGTTGATCGCTTCGGTAGGCGCGATCATCCTTTGGTTCGGCTGGTACGGTTTCAACCCGGGCAGCACGCTTTCCGCCATGGACATCCAGGGCATTGCCCGCGTCTCGACCAACACGACCCTCGCAGCTTGCACCGGCGGTCTTGCGGCCCTCTTCTTCGTCTATCCGCGGTCTAGGAAATGGGATTGCGGTATGACGCTGAACGGCTTGCTGGCTGGCCTCGTGGCTATCACTTGCCCCTGCTATTGGGTTTCGCCTGGTGGCGCGATGGCCCTTGGCGCAGTCGCAGGCGTGCTGGTAGTGCTCGGAACAGATTTGCTAGAATACCTGCGCATTGATGACCCATGCGGCGCGTGGCCCGTCCACGGATTGTGCGGCATCTGGGGCACACTTAGCCTGGGGCTCTTCGCCACCGGACAATATGGAGCGCCGACCCCAACCGGAGCAGACAATTCGGCGGCATCGCTGGTGACGGGGCTGTTCTACGGTGGTGGTACGCATCAACTCGTTGCACAGTGTATCGGGAATTTCACGATTGGCATTGGTGTCTTCATCGTCGCGATGATCATGATGTATCTGGTGAAGCTGACCGGAACGCTGCGCGTTTCCCGCGACGGTGAATTGGAAGGGCTCGACCTCCACGAGCACGGCACTCACGCCTATCCGGAGCATACGGGCTCCAACCTCTAAGTAGGTGATCAAAGAGTTTTGCGTGGTGAGCAGGGCGGTCCGATGATGCCGGATGGAGATCATCCTGACGGCGGCAGAGCGCGTGCGTTTGCGCACGGCGATGAAGCAGGCGGCTTCCGCCCGGCTCTACCGGCGCTTGCAGGCGGTGTTTTTGGCGGGCGAAGGCCACTCGGCCACGCAGGTGGCCACGATCACGGGATCAAGCGTGCGTAGCGTGCAGTGTTGGTGCTCCACCTGGCGGTGCTCCGGCCAACGCCGCCAGCCGCAAAAGCTCTGGCCGAGAAGCCGCGCCTGGGGCGTCATCGCGGGGTGCCCACCCTGGACCGGGTACGGTTGTTGAGCAAACTGGCCTGCGACCCGCTGGCCCTGGGCTACGCGGCGGCGAACTGGACGGTGCTGCTGCTCGCCGGGCACCTGCGCCGCCAGGGCTACCCGGTCACCGCTCGCACCCTGCGCCGCCGCCTGCACGCGGCGGGCTTGCGCTGGAAGCGGCCACGCTTCGTCTTCCGCCGAGCCTGCCCCGCACGTCGCCCAGAAAAAGGGGCGCTCGTGCGCGCGATGAAGACCTTGCCCGCCGGTGGCCGGCTCCTCGTGCTCAACGAAACGACCCTGCGCCACCTGCCGCCCCTGCGTGCGGCGTGGGCGCTGCGCGGCCAGCAGGCGCAGGTACGCATCAGCGGCACCAACGCCCGGCGTTCTCTTTTCGGCACGGTGGACCTGCGGAAGTGGTCGGCGCGTGCTCAGGGCCAGCCGCCACCAGCGGCGGGCCGACTTTCACCGCTTTTTGCGGCGACTGCGCCACGGGATGGGAGCGTGCGGCGCGCTCTGGCTGTTGCTGGATCGTCACGGCACGCGCGCGGCAACGCCATGAACATGAGCGTGACGTTGGCGGTGTACGCGACGCTGTGCAAGGAAAGCGGCCAGTTTCTATCTATCCCGGCTCGCACGAGCAGTGAAACTTCCTGACCGACGCACGTATCCTGACTGAGTAACAGGTATGGGCCGCGACCATTCAACATCGCCAACGGCGACCTGTTCCGCTGGCGCTGGTTGTGTCCGCAACTGGCGGCGTACTTCGGCGTAAAACCCGCAAGGCCCGCCGCCGCAATCCGCGCCGTTGGCGGGCCGGATAGGGAACGCCCCCGAAGTTTGGAAGGCCATCGCCGCCAAGCATGGCCTCGCCGAGCCGGACGTGAACAAGCTCGTGAACTGGTGGCACACGGACAGCGACCTGGGCCGCACCATCGAGTGCGTCAACGACCTGACGCAGAGCCGTCTGCTGGGCTTCCACGCCTACCAATCCACGCCCGCGTCATCCTTCGACGTGTTCGCGCGGTTGAAAGCCGAGCGCACCATCCCGTGAAAAAAAGCGGGAGGTTCGTGAAATGTGGAGCGGCAGAAACCTGAGAAGGAGATGAGCCGCTTTCGCCGAGGTCAGCTTCACACCGGACATTCCGGCAGAAGAGATTCGGCCACGGCGGCGCGGCGCGCCCTCACTCGAACAATCACTCCACCACATATCCCAACCATGTTTTTCACGATCAGTTTGACCGAGTACAAGATGTTCCACCCCGACGCCGCAGAGTTCCCGACCCTCTCGCAAAGCGGGTTGCTGGCGGCACTGTTGGAAAAACGACGCGGCAAGGCGGCTCGCCTCGCACACCGGCAAGCGAAGCGGCAGGCCCGGCGGCAAGCCGCGCGCGCCACGTTGCGACGCTGGTGGGCGAAGCTCCATCCCACGGTTTCCCAGGCGGCTGGGCCGGCATTCGCCGGCGTCACGCAAAATGGTTGAACGAGAGATGATTGCGCCTAGTTCACCAAAATCCATGCAAGGCAACGCTATGATCCACTCTGCAAATTCGCCGCTGGCAATCTTTGCGCATGAGTTGCGAGAACCACTCGCGTCCATCCTGCTCGCCGTCCAGTCGGTCGGCGAGATGGAGAACAGTGATCCCGTCAGCCGTGAGGTGTGGAGCATCGTCGAACGCCAGAGCCGTTATCTGGCGGGCATCATCGATCAGGTGCTGAAACTCGAATATGGGTCACACCACGAGAAGAGACTTACCAGGGAATGGATTGATTGCGGCACGACGATCACCCACGCGGCGGAAGCAGTGAAGTCCCTGCTGATCCAGCGTGAGCATCAGTTGACGGTATCGCTGCCGCCGGACCGGGTGTGCTTGATGGCCGATGGGTTGCGCATTCAACAGGTGGTCATCAATCTGCTGGCAAATGCGGCCAAGTACACCGAGCCCGGTGGACAGATCGATGTCCGCCTGGATGTCGTGAATGGCTTGGTCTTCCTTGAGGTGCACGATAACGGCATGGGTATTTCGGCGGAACTGCTCCCGCGCATGTTCGACCTGTTCCAACAGGGAGACAGGCCGCGCGGGGCCAAGGTGCCCGGCCTGGGTATCGGGCTCGCGCTGGTGAAATCCCTGGTCGAACTGCACGGAGGAAGCGTCAATGCGCACAGCGATGGCCCGGGCACCGGTGCAACCTTCGTGGTCGTTCTGCCGCAGACCGGAGTGGAGGCCCATCAGCCGCTCACAGGCGCGCCTGGCGCGGCCAAAGCTGCGGGGGCGCAGTCCGGTGGGGCAGCCAGTGCGATGGGCGACGCCTG
>CAXTVY010000269.1:0-5936 GCA_964247665.1 uncultured Chthoniobacterales bacterium
TTCACCAGCCGCAACGCCATCAGCACCATCGCCGTATCGTCCGTGTCGGGATAGTAGATGTTGTTGAACTCGAACGCCCAGCCGCTCGCCTCGGGGTGCGGGTTCTGCTTGATCCAGTCCCCGCGCAGACGCACTTCCTTGGAGTACAGCCAGTCGGCCGCCCGCACGAGCGCCGGATGCTCCGGGTCCAGGCCGCTTTCGGCCAGCGCGATGATGTTGATGGCCGTGTCCCACACCGGTGAGAAGCACGGCGCGATGCGGAAATCCTCCGGGTCATCGACGAACAGGTCCTCGAAATCCTTCTTGGCTTTCTGAAAAACGGGATGTTCCTCCTCGTAGCCCAGGGTTTCCAGGGCGATCAGGGCGTTGAGCATCGCCGGGAAAATCGCGCCCAGGCCGTCGCTGCCCTCGCCGATGCGCTGGAGAATCCACGCCTCGACTTCCTTGAGGGCCCGCTCGCGTAACGGGTGGATTCCCTTGCCTTCGAGCCATTTGAGCACCGAGTCGCAACGCAGGAAGAAGTTTCGCCACGTGAAGAAGCGGTGCGAGCGCGGCAGCGAGAAATCCGCCCCTTCCAGCCCGCAGGGATATAACTCGTGGAGCTGTTTGTCCTCGGGCAGGTGCCGCGTGGGCTTGAAGTGGTTGATGATCGCCAGCGGCATGAGCATGGCGCGCGTCCAGCTCGACATCTGGTAGATGTTGAAATACAGCCAGTCGGGCAGCAGGATCAACTCCGCCGGGATGCTCGGCACGTACTTCCACGGATACTGGCCCATCAATGCCAGGTACAGCTTGCTGTACGTGTTGCAGCGCGGGATACCTCCCAGGCGCAGGATGTTGGCGCGGGCCTCGACCATCCACGGGGCCTGCGGGCTGTGCCCGGCGAGCTTGAGCGCGAAGTATGCCTTGACCGACGGGTTGATGTCGCTCGGGCCACCGTGATAGATGTTCCAGCCGCCGTCGGGAAGCTGGCGCTTGCGGATGTGCTTGACGCACTTCTCCTGCAACCCGGGGTCCACCTTGCCCCGCCAGTGCATGTAGAGCACGTAGTCCGCGCAGAGCGTGCTATCGACCATCAACTCGCCTGCCCACCAGCCATCCGGGTGTTGCAGCCGCAGGAGATTTTCCTGCGCCATGCGCGCGGCGCTTTGCAGTTCCTCGTCGTCCACCTGCAGGTGTGGCCGGTTGATGGCCAGGCTGCCGTGGGCTTGGGGAAGGCGGATGATCTTAGCCATTCGTAGCGGGAAAAAATGGGCGGATGGCCAGGGGGCGCGGCGCGGCAGACATAGGAAGGTCGTGCCTGTCGGCTCCCTTGAGGTAAATAGGTGGTGCTGGCCTGGGTTTGAAAATTATTTCCCTGCCGGGCCGGGGCGGAGGGTTTCCAGCCCGTCCGGCGAGGGTGTGCCTGCGATGTCCTACGGCGTTACGCCGCGATGCTGGCGGGTTCGGCCACCGCGTGCGCGGCGGGTGAAGCGGGTTTAACCACCTGCTCGCCCGTGAGGTGCCCGCGTCCGGAGGTCACACCGTTGTAGGCGTGCACTTCCTTGCCGCGGCCGGTGCCTTTGGGGCGGGGGCCAAAATTATAGATCAGGTTGCGCCAGGAGTCGTCCAGGCGGCTGGAAAGCGCGCCACTGGGCTCGAAGCCGCACTGGGTCATGCAGTTCTCGCAACGCGGGTCCTTGGGTTTACCGCTGTAGGGCTCGACGCCGAACTTGCTCCAATCCACGTTCTTGAGCATGTCCTGGTACGTCGGGAAATGGCCGGCACCCGCCATGAAATAGCACGGCCCCCGCCAGCCCGCGATGTTGCGCGTCGGGATGGCCCAGGCGGAGCATTCCAGCTCGCGCTTGCCCGCCAGGAAATCGTGGTAGATCGGCGTGCCGAGGATCGTGTACTTCTCGCTCCATTCAGCCAGCTTCTGGAATTTCTCCCGTGTGCCCTCGCGCGTCAGGAAGAAGTCCTCGCCGCGCAGGTTCAGGCGCGTGATCATGTCCTTCTTGGCCGCGTCGTACTCGTAGCCGGGGCTGATCGTGTGGCCGTCCACATGGAAATCACTCAGGTAATCGAGCATGTCCTCGATCTCCTTCATGTCGGTTTCCTTGTAGATCGTCGTGTTCGTAGCGACCTGGTAGCCGAGGATCTTCGCCATCTTGATGGCCAGGATGGCTTCCTTGAACACGCCCTCACGCTCGACGATCAGGTCGTGCGTGTACTCCAGACCGTCGAGGTGGACATTCCAGTAAAAATAGTCGTGCGGCTCCATGACGGCCGCGTTGGCGTCCTTGGGGCCCTTGCGAATCTCGGCGGCGTCCTTGTCGCTGGCGACACCCGCTTCGAGTAGCTTGCCGACGATGTTTTCGACCGCTTCCGGCGTTTTGGCGAACTCCCGGGCGAGGTACGCGCGCATTTTCCGGCGCATGAACATGGCGTTCGTGCAGAGATAGACGACACGTTTCTGCTCGTTGAGCAGGCCGTCGGTGAGCTGCTCGATCTGCGGATAGATGAGCGGTTCGCCGCCGCAGATACTGACCATGGGCGCGCCGCACTCGTTGGCGGCACCGAGGCAGGCATCCAGACTCATCAGATCCTTGAGCGAGGTGGAATATTCGCGGATGCGGCCACAACCCGTGCAGGTGAGGTTGCAGGTGTGCAGCGGCTCCAACTGGAGAACCGTGGCGAATTTCTCTTTGCCGCGGAGTTTCTGGCCGATGATGTACTTGGCGATTTTGGCGGTCAGGGCGAACGGAAATCTCATGGGATAATCACTTCAATGTCCAATCAGTCGGGCAAAGTTGTAAACGTCGGGAACTTTGTCCGTCAAGGATTGTTAAGAGTGTGTTAAAGCAAATCGGTGGCGAAAACTGGGCGTATGGTAACAGCGGGTCCGGGGCTGTCAATGTTCTCACTTCGGAGAATTCTCCTCTGGCGGATGCGTGTATCCACGGCAAAATACCCGGGTTTCGAGGCCCAATGCCCAACAAAACGGCGCACTCGAAACGGGTGGGCGTCGGAAAATGAAAATTTTCTTCAACTCTCTCGCGCGTCGAAAGTTGACTCTTCTTCCCGGGCGGCGGTCATTGCATCCTGGGTGTTTCCGCTTTGGTCATTGTGGTCGTTGGTCATTGGGGCTTTGGACATTCTTCCGCCATGTACATTTATTATGATCCCACCTGTGCGGGATACGCCGCGCCCGGCCATCCGGAAGCGCCGTTCCGCGTTCTGACGACGGCGAGTTTGCTCGTTGAGCGGCACCCGGACTGGTTTCCGGCCCCCGGGAAGGCGGACCCGCTGCCACCGGCGGACGACGAAATCCTGCTGCGCGCGCATACCCCGGCGCACCTCGTCCGGCTGCGTGCGCCCGAGGGGCCGATGTTCGACCCCGACACCGCCGCCCTGCCGGGCATGGACGGCCACGCCCGGCGCGGGGCCGGGGCCGCCGCGGGCATGGCCGCGCTGGCGCTGGAGGGCGAGCGGGCGTTTTCGCTGCTGCGCCCGCCCGGCCACCACGCCACGCGGGACCGGATCATGGGTTTCTGCTACCTGAACTCGGTGGCCGTGGCCGCGCTGCACGCCCGGGAGGCGCTCGGGGTGGGGCGGGTGGCCGTGTGGGACTTCGACGCCCACCACGGCAACGGCACGGAGGACATCCTGCACGGCCGGGAAGGCTGCCTCTACGTCAGCAGCCACCAGTATCCGGGCTACCCGAACACGGGCGCGGAGAGTTTTGACAACGTGCGGAACTATCCGGTTTTGCCCGGTACGTCGGCGGAGAAGCACCTCACCGCGCTGGAGCAGAGTTGGGCGGATGTGCTGGCGTTCCGGCCGAATTTGATCCTCGTCAGCGCCGGTTTCGACGCCTACGCGGGCGATCCACTGACGGACCTGCGCCTGCGGCCGAAGGAGTTCGCTGCCTTGGGCCGCTGGTGCCACGAAGCGCCGTGCCCCGTGGGCGCAATCCTCGAAGGCGGCTACAGCCAGGAACTGCCGCTGTTGGTGAACACGTTCCTGGAAGCGTGGGAAGGTTGAAGATGCACGTCAAAAATGCGGAAGACGAGATCATTGGTGGAATGGTCAAGCCTACCCAATGCGCCGGGGCCGAGCCTATCCGTGTTTTCCATAATCTGAACGGCAATCGGATCAAGGTGTCTAGTCCGTCTCCTTTTGAGATTGCCACAGATGGGTGACAATCCGATGATCCGGGACAACATCCCTCCGAAGTAACCTTTATGAAAATCTGGTTGTTTCTTCCCATGGCCCTGCTTGCATTCGCGGCGACCGCCATATGTGACCAGTTGTACACCGACAACATCGCTAGAATTTTGAAGGACACGCCGGTCTTTTCCCAAGACGAATTGAAGCAAACGATTTTCTCCGGGACCTTCTTGCCGCCGAACTATGCTCCAGGCAGCTTCCAATGGGCTTTGTACAATCCCTCCCGGAACAAAAGCATCCAGGGAATTGTCGTCAACGTCCACGGCAAGGATGCAAGTTCGGGCCAGGAACAAAATATCGACCTTTTTATCCTGGTGGAATGTGCCCCGCTTCAATGCACTGAGGGGCAACCAACGTTTACTGCCCTGGCAGAACTGGCGAAACAGTCCCCAACCATTGTTTTGAAAGAGGTTCACTACACCTCGCTGCAGGAGGCGTCGTCCGCCAAAGGCAGTTGAATCATTAACCAATCAGCATCACGGCACCACCGGCACCTTCTGCTCAACGATCTGCCGCTGAAAATCCGCCTCGGGGATCACTTCCGCCACGCTGTTGAGCCGCACCACGAGGCGCTTGTCCCCCTGCGGACCCACCGCCACGGGCGATGCGGCCAGGATGGTGTCGCCCGGGTCGCTCTCGGTGTGACCCGGATAATAGAGCCAGTCCATCAACCGGCCATTGCCCGGCTGGTGGAACCGGCTGGCCGCCGCCGGCAATCCGGGCCAATCCATGCCCGGTTGCTTCTGCCGCCACTGGATGTCGGCGATTGAGGCCGGAAAGTTTCCTTCGTGCTCGTCAGCGTGGAGCTTCAGCGCGTGGCCGAGCATTTTCAGGCGTGCCAACTCGCCCGTGCCAGAACCGGTCTGGCCAGCGGGAGTCACGGCCCCGCGCTTTGGCGTCGGCTTCTTGAGCAGAAAGCCCGCAACCAGGACCGCTAGTAAGGCAATCAAGAGCAGCGTGTTGCGCCACGCACCTTTTCCGTACACCGGCCGCCTTCCCTTCAGGAGCATCATGGTTCGCGGTGGCAGCGGGTGACGGCTGCCGGTGCGAGCAGGATGCCGGAAATCGTCGGCCGGATGCAAGCCGCGAATCCGGGGAAATGCGCCCGGACGCGGCCGGGACTCAGAACGGGCTCTGCACCAGCGCCTCGAAATCCTTCGCCGCCGCCCGGACCAGCGCGGCCGGACCGGTGAGCTTGATGAACACGTCGCCTTCCTTGCTTTCCAGGATCGCGCCGTACAGGCCGTAGTCGGTCTGGGGGGTGGTCGGACCGCCGGGCATCCCGCTGCTGAACGTGCCGCTGTCTACCCGCACTCGGGTGACCTTGGTGCCCTTGATGTCGGCGGCCTCGACGACCGGCTTGACGGTGTCCTTGTTCTCGAACTGGCCGATCCAGCGCGAGATGTTGCCGTTCACGTCGCCGCCCTGGCCGGGCCCGAAGTGGAAGAAAACGACATCCGCGCCCGGGCCGGTCGGGTTGGCCGGATCGACGACGCGCAACTGTGCCTTACGCATGGACGAACTGACCGTCACCCATTGCCACTGGGGCGGGCGCTTGAAGGTAAACGCGCCGACGGTAAAAGTGACCGGATCGGCCGCGCGCAGGTTGGCCGTGGCCGCATAGCAGCAGAGCAACATCAGCAGGCAGACGGCGACCGGGCGCCGGGAAAGGTTAGAGGACACGGACGAAAGCTGGGGGGGGGCGGCACCGATTTAAAACGGAA
>CAXTVY010000270.1:0-2705 GCA_964247665.1 uncultured Chthoniobacterales bacterium
AGTTGACGATCACCTTGTCGTCCCCCCACAGCCCCTTGCCGCGACGCAGGACCAGCAGGCTCGGAGCCTCCGTCTGGCTCATGGTCGGGGGCATCTGGATGTAGGTTTTCACGCCGTCGGTGTAGGCGTAGAGCGGCTGCCACGGGGCGTCACCGTCGATGCGGTATGCGATGGTCGGCACCGCCGGGCCGGGCGTCACGGGCTTGGGCAACCGCGCGAGGGTGTCGGCCCTCGATCTCGCGGCCGTCTTTTGCAACGCCGCCAACTCGGCGGCGCGTTTTTGTTCCAGGGCGGCCACCTCCGGGTCTTCGGGGTAGTTGAAGGTCACGTAGTGCATGAAGCGGTCGAAACTCGACTGCAAAAGCAGGTGGTAGGTGCGTTTGGTGGTCGTCACGACCAGAGAAGTCTTCAGCCCCTCGTCCAGGGGCTTGATGATGAGGTGCGCACGCTGCAACTCGCCCTCCTGCGAATTCGTCACGGAGATGACCCAGCGGGCGGTGTCGCCGATGTTGACGGAGGTGACCGCTTCGCCCGGCTGCAACTCCACGTCCGTTAATTCGAGGACGGCGGCCGTCAACGCCGGGAGGGAGGAATTAAAGGTCAACACTACCGTCCCGTTCACGGAGGATTGGGTCTGGAACTGGGCACTCTTCGCGGCCCAGTCGTCGGTCATCCGCACGCCGTCCTGTTCCTGCGGGGTGAGCGTGCGCGAGGCTTCCGCCCGCGCCTGCTTGGACACCAAGTCCACCCGGCGCTCCGGCGAAAACGGCACGTCCGTCTCCCGGATCGGAGGCAGCGGATAGATTTGGCTCGTGGGCGGGTCTGCCACGACAACAGCAGTAGGCGTCGGCGTCGGGTCGGGCTGCGGCAGGTCAGGCGGCGTCGGCGGGAGAGGCAGCGGGATTTGCACCGTGGCAGTTCCGCCTGGCGGTGCCTGAAGTGGCGGCGGAGTCGGACCGACGGACAGGTCCACCGTTGGCGACGGGGACGCCTGTTGGGCTGGGACAAAATGCGTGGTGGAAAAGCTCAGTGTGAGCGCAACGCTCCAGCCAAACCATGTTCTAAGTTGCGAGGTCATGGTCGTCCTCCTAGAAACCGATTTTGCTCCAGTTGAAATCCTTCACGTACAGCCCGATGGGATTGCGTTGGATCTCCTGCTCGGTCGTGCTGGCGGTCGCGGGCACGATGTAAATCGTGATCAACGCCCGCAGGTTGGTGACGCTTTCCGGGTGGCCGTCCCGGGTGGTGACGGTTTCCGTCCAATCCACCTGCCACGAATCCTGCGACTGCGGGATGATCCCGTTGATCGACGCACTCACGAGCACCTTGCTGGCCCGGAAGAACGGGTTGTTCTCCTTCGAGCCGTTAAACCACTCGTTCATCTTCGCCGTGGCCGGATCGGAGTTGGCGAGCAGCGCGTAAACGTCGCGGATGGCGTTGGCCTGAAGCTGCTGGTCGGGGGTAACGAGGCGGGCCTTGGTGATGAAGGTCGCCAATTCCGCTTTGACGACTCCCGAAAGGCTCGCGGCGTCGATGACGGCCGCCGGGCGCACGGCGGCGACCTGGCCCAGTTTATCGACCTCCACGATGTAGGGCACGAACCGGCTCTGCTTGGCGACGGACACCATGCCGAGCACCGCGATCCCGGCGACGCAAAGACTGCCGATACCCACCGCCTGCCAAACCTTCGTGGCGGTGACGACCCGGCCGACGTGCTCGTTCCACGAACGGCGCGCGTTGAAATAGGGACTGGAAACTTCCTGGGTTTTCATAGGGTGGCGAAAGCGATCAAAGGGCGGGGAGATTTTTGCTGGCGAGCCAGTGGTTGACCCAGCCGGTGCGCCCATGCTTGGCGACGAGCTGGCGGATGACGGCAACCGATTCCTTGTCGCTGGCCCCGACGAAGGCCAAGGCCAGTTTGCCCAGCGACAATTCGTAGAGCCGCCGTCCCTTTTCGGAGACGTAATAATACTGACGTTTGGGAATTGCCTCGGAAATCAGGGCGATCTGACGTCCGTTCAGACCCATCCGCCGGTAGAGGGCGTTGGCGTCCTCGTCGCGCGCGTAGGCGTTAGGCAGGAAAATCTTCGTGGCCGTGCTTTCCATGATGACATCCAGGATGCCCGACGAGGCGGCGTCGGTGAGCGACTGGGTGGCCATCAAAATCAGGCAATTCGCTTTGCGCATCACCTTGAGCCATTCCCGGATTTTGCCCCGGAACGTCTCGTGCCCGAGCATGATCCAGGCTTCGTCGAGCACGATGGCGGCGGGCTGTCCGTGCAAGGACCGTTCGATGCGCCGGAACAGGTAGAGCAGGACCGGCAGCGCGTATCTCTCGCCGAGGTTGAGCAACTCCCCGATCTCGAACGCCGTAAAATCCGAGAGCGAAAGCCCGTCCTCCTGGGCGTCGAGCAAATGCCCCATCGAACCCGCGATGGTGTACTGCTTCAGACCTTCGCGGATGGCCTGGTCCTGCACCGTCAGACAGAAGTCCGTCAGGGTGCGGCCAGCACTCGCGTGCATGCTTTCCAGGGCGGCAACGATCTCGTTGCGCTGGGAAGAGGAAAGCGAGATGTGGTTGAGGTTGAGCAGGGTTTCGATCCATTCCGCCGCCCACGCCCGGTCGCCCTTGGTTTCGAGAAATTGCAGCGGGCAAAACGCCAGTTCGTCGCCATCGCCGCCGATGGTGAAATGCTCGCCGCCGG
>CAXTVY010000270.1:2715-5804 GCA_964247665.1 uncultured Chthoniobacterales bacterium
GATAGATGCTGTAGCCCTTGTCAAAGAAGAAAATCGACATCTCCCGGTAGCGCCGGAGCTGCGCGACGAGCATGGCCAGATGCGTCGATTTCCCGGCTCCGGTCGGCCCGAACATGATCGTGTGGCCGATGTCGCGGACGTGGAGGTTGAGCCAGAACGGGGCGCTGCCGCTGCTCAGGCAGCTCATGAGCGCCGGGGACAACGCGGGATAGAACGGGCAGGGAGCCTCCGGCTCTCCACTCCAGATGGAACTGGTCGGCATCAAATCCCCCAGGTTGAGGGTGTTCATGAGCGGGCGGCGCACGTTCTCGTCACAGTGCCCGGGCAAACTGCCGAAATAGGCGTCCAGCGTGTTCGTATCTTCCACCCTGGCGTTAAAGCCCAGTTCATTGATCGCTTTCGTCACCCGTTGGGCGGTCGCGGCGAGCGTCTTGCGGTCGGCGTCGAAGAGCACAATGACGCTCGTGTAATAACCCATCGAGACGATGCCGCCGTTGAGTTCGGTCAAGGCCCCGTCGATGTCGTCCACCATGTCCTGGGCGTGCTGGTTGATCCGCCCGGAGTTCGTTTGGAAAAGCTGGTCGAAGAATCCGCGGACCTTTTGCTTCCATTTCTTGCGGTACCTCTCCAGGTGACGCACCGCCTCATGGGAATCCATGAAGATGAACCGGGTGCTCCACCGGTATTCGCAAGGCAGCTCGGCCAGCTTGCCGAGGATGTTCGGATGAGACTCCAAAGGGAAACCGTCCAGAGCCACTACCTGTAAAAATGAGTCCCCCACCCTCGGGATCACGCCGCCGTGCAGTTCCTGGCCAAACATCTGGTCCAGGTAGATGGGATTGTTCGGCAGGTGGACGGGCTGGCTGCGCCCGCTCATGCAGCGCCAGAGGTGAGAAAGAAACTCGTCCTGCGTCTCCGCGGAACCGTCCTCGTTTTGGATTTGCCGGCCGGCGAGCCGTTCGAGCTTGAAACAAAGGGACAGCCGGGATTCGAGGGCGTCCGCTTCGTGCTTGAATTGCACGATGAGATCCTGGGTGCGGACGCTGTTGGTAGGAGCCGCGTTGTCGTCGTCAAACATCAACTCGATGAACTTGCGTTCGGCCAGCATGGGCGGAAACCACGTGGCCGTGATGTAGAAGTCTTGCAGGTAAGCCTGGCTCACCCCCGAAAACATGGCGCGGCGCTCGTCGTCGATGGCCCGCGTCACCCGGTCCGGGAAATGGGAAAGTTCGCGCTGGCTATAGTTGGTGGTCGGCGTGCGGACCACGTCGACGTGGACTGCCCAGCCGCTTTTCAGCGGGGAAAGAGCCTGGTTCACCCGGAAGGCGACCACTTCCTTGTCGCGCTCGCCCGAGCTTTCCGCGTCCGCGCCCGTGTAACGCCACGCGGCCATGAACGAGCCGTTCTTGTTGACGATCACCCCGTCGTCCACCACCGCCGAGTAATTGAGCAAATCCACGAACCCGTCGTTAGCCTGACGGTACGGGGCGAGTGTCTTCATCTATTGGCTTTTGAGAGATTTGAACGGGGTCGAACGGGCCGGGTAGAACGCCTTGTAGCGGCGGTGGCGCAGGTAAACGTGCCGGAGCTGCGGATCATTTTTCGCCATGAGGCGCAGGAGGTAGAGCGCGGCCATCCAGAGCAGGACGCCGAACACGCAGGCAAACCATTCCTGGGCGGCAAAGATCAGCGCCACGGCCATGAGCGCCGTGAACATGACCAACTCCCGGTCGCCGCCCATGAACAGGTTGGGCCGGTTCACGGCGCTGTGAATCGGGATCATCCGGCGGTCGTCCATCGGCGTTTTCCTTCTCCCCTCCCCTTCACTCCGTCGCTCAACCGACCAAAACCGTGCGGAAGCCCACGCCGTGGTGCAGGACCGGCAGCGGCTGATACACCACGGCCCCCGTGCCGAAGATGCCCGACATCATCGTGTTGGCACCGACCAGAAGCGCCATGACCAAAACGATGAAAACCAGGGTGCGCAGGAAGGCGTTGAGTTCGCCGCCGAAGATCAGGACGCCGCCTGCGCCGACGATGCCGATGAGCGACACGCTGAAGGCAACCGGCCCCGTCATGGATTGCTGGAGCTTGGTCAACCAGGCTTCGTAGGGCAACCCGCCGCCCGCCGACGCCGACGCATGCGCGTAGCTCGTGAAGGCGAAGGTAAACGCCACGATGAACAGAATTTGTACGATAGTTTGACTGAACTTACGAGATTTCATGCGCCGGATGATGCGTTCCCTCCAGCAAAATGTCAACGGACATCCATGAAAAAATCACGGAAAATCAGACGTATTGCGCGGGAATGGGAGACCAACCCTGCCAGTTTAGCGGCTAAACTCCGTGCGGAGCGTCACTGCGCCCGCGTCGAATACCTACCGTCGGAATACCCGTCGACCGAAACCACCGACGCAATTTTCCGCGAGCCTTCGGCGGTTTTGGTGATGTGGATGAGCAGATGGACGGCTTCGCCGATGAGTGGCTCGATGGGCCGGGGCGAATCGGGGTGCATAGAGATGAGCGTCGCCAGGCGGCTCAGGCCCGCGTGAGCATCGTTTGCGTGGATGGTCGCCACTCCTCCCTCGTGCCCGGTGTTCCAGGCCATCAACAAATCTAGGGCTTCCGGGCCGCGCACCTCGCCCACGAGGATGCGGTCGGGCCGCATTCGCAATGTGGTTCGCAGGAGCTTGGTCATCGGGATTTCGATGGTCGTGTGATAGGTGACGCAGTTGGGGGCGGCGCACTGGATTTCCCCGGTGTCCTCGATGATGACCAACCGCTCGTGACAGTTCTGGCGGACGATCTCGTCGATGATCGCGTTGGTGAGCGTCGTCTTGCCGCTGCCGGTTCCGCCGACCACGAGAATGTTGCGGTGCGCGGCGACGGCCTGGACGATCACCTCCCGGTGGCTTTCGTTCATGATCCCCGCCTCGACGTACTGCGCGAGGGTAAAGATGGCGCTCGCTTTCTTGCGGATCGCAAAGGTGGGCGCGCCGACGATGGGCGGAAGCTGTCCGGCGAACCGCGAGCCGCCCAAGGGGAACTCGCCTTCCACGACCGGGTACTGGAGCGTGACGGTCATTCCC
>CAXTVY010000271.1:0-5802 GCA_964247665.1 uncultured Chthoniobacterales bacterium
CGGGCTCAAGCTCAACTATCCCGAAGCCGTGGCCATCATCACCTACGAGATCACCGGAGGTGCCCGCGACGGCCGTGCCGTGGCCGACCTGATGAGCCATGGCACGACGATCCTTTCCAAAGCCGAAGTCATGGAAGGCGTGGCCGAGATGATCCACGACGTGCAGGTCGAGGCGACGTTCCCCGACGGCACGAAGCTCGTCACCGTGCACCATCCCATCCGCTAGCTATCCCCGAACGCCATGATCACCGAATTTGCCTTCACCGCCTACCGCGTCACCGACATGGCGGCTGCCCGGAAATTTTATGAGGAGCAGCTCGGCCTGACGCTCGCACTCAATCACCAGGACAGGTGGGTCGAGTATGGGATCGGCGGCGCGACGTTCGCGGTCCAGACGATGACCCCCGAGCCGCCGAACGGGAACCGTGGCACGGTCGCCTTCGAGGTGGACGATCTCGACGCGATGGTGGCGGGCCTGAAGGCCAGGGGCGTGCCGATGGTCTCGGAGAACATCGAGTCGCCGGTCTGCCGGATGGCCGTGGTCCACGACCCGGACGGCAACCCGGTCGTGCTGCACAAGCGCAAGGCATGATCCCCGGTGAAATCATTGTGGCGGACGACCCCGCCGGGCTGGCGGCAAACGTCGGGCTGGAGACGTGCACGCTCGTCGTGGCGAACACGGGCGACCGGCCGGTGCAGGTGGGCAGCCACTTTCATTTCTTCGAGGTCAACCTGGCGTTGCGCTTCGACCGGGCGCGGGCGCGGGGCTTCCGGCTGAACATCGCGGCGGGCACGGCGGTGCGTTTCGAGCCGGGCGACCAGCGCGAGGTGGAACTCGTGGCGCTGGCGGGCGAGCGGCGCGTGTACGGGCTGAACGGAAAGATCGACGGGGCGCTCTGAACAGGCAGCGAAGCTGCCGGTCGTAACCACAAGGTAGGAATCGCTCTCCGCGCGACTCCCAAACTATCTGGAAAAGACCGTCCCGCGCGCTATCCGTCGTCATGCCGAACGGCGGATGGTTTGGGAGTGCCCCAGACCCTCATCAGGACCTTAGCAGACGACCGCCGTTGCGCGACTGCCTGGGATTGAGCCCCGTCACCGTGCCAGGATGCTCTCCTCCGTGCACACGCTGTCCATGAGCACGTCGTGCGGAGCCAGCACCAACTCCGGCACGCGCTGGCAGTCGAAGCCCACGCCGACCACCCGCGAACGCTGGCTGCGCCCGGCGAGCAGCCGGTCGTAAAACCCGCCGCCGCGCCCGAGCCGCCCCCCGGTCGGGTCGAACGCCAATCCTGGCACCAGTACCAGATCGAAGTCCCGGATGTCCGCCTCGCGCGCCGCGACCGGCAGCGGCTCGCGCAGGCCCCAGCGCGTCGGCTCCAACTCCGCGACGTGCTCGACGAAGTACAGCCGCGTGATCACCCCGGTCACGCGCGGGTAGGCACATTCCTTGCCCGCCAGCCCGCCGCCGGGCCAGAGCCCATCGAGGTCCGGCTCCGTCGGCAGCGGGGCGAAGATCAGGATGCGCCGCGCCGTCTCCCACGCGGGCTGGGCAACGAGGTTGGCCACCAGCCGGGCGCTGCGTTCCGCGCGATCCTCCGGCGTCAGCCGGGCCAGCCGCTGGCGCATCAGCGTGCGCAGGGCGTTCTTCTGCTCGAACAGGTCGGCGTCCATCGTAGGGCAACCCTCACTCTCGCACCACGGCACCGCTGCCATCCTTGTAGACGACCACCTTTTTGTGGTCGCGCGAGGTGGCATGGCTGGAGAGCAGTACATCCGTGGCTGGATCGGTGTCTTTGCCGCCAGCATAGTCATAGCCCTCGTTCGGGCCATCCTTCGCCAGGTGGCAAACGAGAAGCCTTTTGTCAGTAAAGTATTTCGGCACCAGATCGTCGAGCGACTCCGGGTATTTGCCGTCGTGATCACCCGCGTACAGCTTGCAAGCCAAGCCTACCTGTTTCGCCTCGGCCAGGGCCTTGACCTGTTGCGCCTTTATCTGGACCTGATTGAACACTGGCAGCGCGATCCCGGCGATCAGACCCAGGAAGAACAACGCGAAAACCGCGAGGCCGATGTAGCCGGTGACCAACCCGGTGATGGCTACCCCTTGCCCGGTGATGGCCCCGGCGGATTTTTTCATCCGCGACAAGGAGAGATGCCCGCAGATCACGGCAGGAAGCGACGTGAGCCCCCCCATGACCAGGGAAAGGATGCCGAGGATCATGCTGGCAATCGCCAGCCCGGAAGTCTGCGGCCGTTGACCCGCGTAAACGGCGGCCTGCCCGATGGGGAGCGCGCCTCCAGGCATCGGTGGCGGTGGGACGGCACCGCCCGCCTGGGCCAGGACGGCCGACAACGGCATCCAGTCGGCCATGCCTTCGTGCCAGGCGAGGTCACTGCCCAGCAAGGAACCATCGGCGAGACGGGAGCGGACGAGTTCGAGATCGAGCGGGCCCTGTTGCTGCCCGTCGTGATGGATGTGGATTTGCATGGCTGAAATGGCGGGGAACGGGTGGTTGCGGCGGATGCTACGGTTCCGCCCGACGAGTGGGAAGTCTAAAACGAATAGCGCCATCCCCCATGGTCATTGGTCATTGGCCATTGGTCATTGGTCATTGCCAAGGGCTCCGCCCTCAGACCGTGTATGCGCCTTGTTCCAGGCCGAAGGCAGCGTGCGTCAGGTTGGCGGCGGCGGCCACGCTGCTCTCGTCGATGATGACCGCGATCTTGATTTCGGAGGTGGTAATCATCTGGATGTTGATGCCGCCGCGCGCGAGGCAGTCAAAGAGCTTCGCGGCCACGCCCGAGTGCGAGCGCATCCCGATGCCCACCACGCTGAGCTTGGCAATCTCCCCCTTGGCCGTCAGACCCGCCGCGCCCACCTCGGCCACGACGGGCCGCAACGCTTCCTCCGCCTTGGCGAGATCCGCCTTGTTGAGCGTGAAGGAAATATCCGTCTGCCCGTGCGCGGAAACGTTCTGCACGATCATGTCGATGACGACCCGCGCGTCGGCGAGCGCGTTGAACACGCGCGCCGCCGTGCCGGGCCGGTCGGGCACGGCCCCGACCGTCACCTTGGCCTGGTTCTTCTCCACGCTCAGGCCGCGGATGACCACGTTTTCCATGCTGGGTGTTTCGTCGATGATCATGGTGCCGGGATTGTCGTTGAAGGAGGAGCGGACTTCAAAGCGCACGCCGAACTTCTTGGCGAATTCGACCGAGCGCGACTGCATCACCTTGGAGCCGAGGCTGGCCATTTCGAGCATCTCGTCGTAGGAGAGTTCCGGGAGCCGGCGGGCGGTGGGCACGAGGCGCGGGTCGCAGGTGTAGACGCCGTCCACGTCGGTGAAGATCTGGCAGAGGTCCGCGCCGATGGCCGAAGCGATGGCGATGGCGGTCAGGTCCGAGCCGCCGCGCCCGAGGGTGGTGATCTGCCCGGCCATGGTCTGGCCCTGGAACCCGGCGACGATGACGACCTCGCCCGCGTCGAGGTGGTGGAGGATCTGTTTGGGCGTGATGTTGGCGATCTTGGCCTGGGTGTGGAAGCCGTCGGTGACGATGCCCGCCTGCGCGCCGGTGAGCGACACGGCGCGTGCCCCGAGGGCGTCGATGGCCATGGCCAGCAGCGCGATGGTGGTCTGCTCGCCCGTGGCCAGGAGCATGTCCAGCTCGCGCTCGGTCGGGTCGGGCGAAACCTCGTGCGCCAGCTTGATGAGGCCGTCCGTGACGCCCGACATGGCCGAGACGACGGTAACGACGCGGTGCCCGGCGCGCTGGGTGTCGATGACGCGGCGGGCGACGCGGCGGATGCGTTCGGGGTTGCCGACGCTCGTGCCGCCGTACTTCTGGACGAGCAGGCTCATGAGAGTGCGAAAAGGGAGAGCACTCTGGCGGCGTCGGGGGCGGGGCGCAAGCGCGAAGGCGCTTCTGCTACCAGAGCCGTGTCACGCCGTAAGCGTCGAGCTGCGCGTCGCTGCTGACCAGCGTGCAGTCCTCGCCGAGCGCCTGCGCGACGATCAGCCGGTCGAAGGGATCACGGTGATGGTGAGGCAAGGCACGCAGTTCTCGCAAGTGGCTGGCACGGATGGGAAGAATCGTCGCAATCTGCCGTTCCTCGAACTCTTCCAAAATCAGTTCGGGCGGCCGTGCCATGCGGAGCTTGCCCAAAGCGGCTTTGATGGACATCTCCCAGAAACTCACGATGCTGACCAGCTTCTCACTGGCGGGCAGGCTCAATAACGCTTCGGTGGAAGCTGACATCGGAACGGCATCGCGCAACACGGCAAGGATGGCGTTCGTGTCGAGCAATAGTCTCATTCCATGTAAGGCTTGAAGTCTTCCAGGGGTTCATCGAAATCCGGGCCCAACTCGATTTCTCCCTTCATCAGGCCAAACGCTTCCCAGCGTTGCCCGCCGGACGCGGCTGCTTCGTGATCGGGTGGGGATAATTTCACCACTGGCTGCCCCGTAACATCCACGACCAGCCATTCCTCGCCCCGCCCGACAGCGGCCACGAGGTCAGTCCAACGGGCCGGAGCTTCATCGACGGTGACGGTGTTCGCCATGCGTTCAGTCTGCGCCGCTTGAATGCCGATGGCAATAGCAGGATGCAAGGCAACGCCTGATCAATTTGCTCCGATCTTATCAGGTGTCGATGCGTGAAGGACAATCGCGCCGAAACGCTGGAGCCGCGCGGCATCCGCCGGAGAAATGCCGAGGTCCTGCGCGGCTTATTCGTCGGCGTGTAACTCGGTCTGGCTGACCATGGCGATCCGGGTAAACAAAATGACCGCGCTCAGATACGCGCCGTAGATGCTCGGGTGGTAATGGTCCGGCCCCCAAAAGTCGAGCTTGCCCGGTTCAGCCGGTAGGTAAGGGTTCTCTTGAGTCCCGCGCATCAAATGAATTATTTCACCGCCGCCCAGACGCGCGCCACGTCGTCGTAATCCTCCAGCTTCTGCAAGAACTCGCCCGTCTGCGCCTGCTGTTCGTCGCTCAGGTCGGGATAGTTCTTGGCCACGTAGCCGATCTCGCTCGTCACGACGGTCCAGCCGTTCGCGCTGAGCCACTGCGACACCGTGTGCACCGCCGCGCCGTCCGCCAGGAACCGTACTCCGGCGTGTCCGGCGGGGATATCGTCGTTCTGCTCGTGGGTGAGCGGCTCGAAGTCGTTCGCCCCGGCCTCGATGGCCGCCGCTTCCAGGTCGGCCCCGGCATCAGGATGGGCCGCCTCAATGATGCCGACGTGATCGAAGAGAAATTTGTTGGAGCCCGCCGTGCCGAGTTGCCCGGCCTTGAACAGCAGGCGCATGTCCGGCGCGGTGCGGTTCTTGTTGTCGGTCATCACCTCGACGATCACGGGCACCTTGTTGGGCGCGTAGCCCTCGAAGACGACGTGTTCGAGCACGAGCTTTTCGTCGCCCGTGCCCGAGCCTTTTTTGATGGCGCGCTCGATCACGTCGCGCGTGACGTTTTCACGGCGGCCTTTTTCGATGGCGGTGAACAGCCGCGCATTGCCGGCCGGATCGGGTCCGCCCAGCTTGGCGGCGACCATGATTTCCTTGACGAGCTTGCCGACGACCTGACCTTTTTTGAGGTTGGCCACTTCGCGTTTTGCCTGAAGCCACTGACGACCCATAGGGAGAAAGGATGAAGGATAAAGGATGAAGGCAGGAGGGGGAAGGGCGGACAAAAAACCGCCCGCTGGTTCTTTATCGGCAAACCGGATGGTTTTCAACCGCAAGCCGCGCATAGCTCTCCATCTATCTTCTGCATCCTTCCGCCTTCCGCCTTCCGCCTTCC
>CAXTVY010000272.1:0-2278 GCA_964247665.1 uncultured Chthoniobacterales bacterium
CTCGGCTCCCGGTGGCGGCGGAGACACACCTTACGGGTAAGAAACGGTAAAGCTCTGCTCGGGCCGGTGATAATCGTCGAGCTTCTGTTCCAGGTCGTCGTCTGCCCTGGGCCAGTGAAACCAGGTGCGGAACACGCCAGCGTCGAACACGGCCCCGACATAGCGCTCCTGAAGCGCCTGCTGCCGGTCGCGCAAACCAAAGGCCCCGGTGACGAAATCGGCCACGACCGTCAGGCCGTAGCCCGAGCCGGTGGACGAAGTCTCGGGCGTGAAAAGGCTCTCCAGGTTCAAGCCGCCCTCCCCGGGCGGGTGGTCGCCGCCGCGCGGGGCCGCGCGGCGCAGGTAGGTCGCGTCCGGTTCGTCCACCGGATTGGAGAGCACAAAACGCAGGCAGTCGCCGCCGGCCTGCGGAACCGGGAAAATCGCCATCTCCAGGCGGCTGCCCGCGCAGTGTCGACACGCATTGTTGGAAAGGTTGTAGAAGATGCGGTCGAGCGCGGCGCTTTCCAGGCAGCATTCGGTGAGTGCTCCCTGGTGCCGGCAGTCGATGAACATCTGGATAGGACGTTCGTGCCACTTGGGGCCGCCGACCGCCTTGTGCCACTTGTCCACGACGAGCCGAACGTCGTGGCTCTTGGGCAGGTGGTCCTCGTCCCGCCGCTGGTCGTCCAGGCCGGTCACCGCGCTACGCATGATCTTGTGGTGGTCGCGGGCCAGGACGAAGAGGGTCTGCAAGCCAGCCTCGTCACGGGGAAGGTAGCTGAGCAGTTGCAGGCGGCCGAGCAACGCGCTGAACGCACCGCCGCGAACGTCGTGCATCGCCTTGGAGAGTTCCTCGCTGGTGCGTTGCCGGTGGGAAGCGGCTCCCAGCGCGCGCACGTCGGCGATCAGTTGGTTGAGATCGTGCCGGACGATCCAGGCGGTCACATCCGCCCACCGCCGGGCATCGTCGGCTGACGGGTTGGTGAGAAGAAAGAGCAGTTCGGTGAGAAGGTCGTAGAAGTTGCGCAGCAGGGATCGGTCGTGCTTTGCGAGGTCGGTCAACTGGATGCAGCGGTCGTCGCCGATGTAGCGCACGGTCCGGTAGTTGCGCAGCCGCAACGGCGCAAGTGCGAGCAGCGCCTGCGGGATGGGAGCAAGGCTTTCACCCGGACTCGGGGCGAGGCATGGCAGCTCGGGCATGTTCGGGAAAGGGAGGAGAATACCACTTTTCAGCGAGTGGCACTGTTGGAAAAACGGCGGATTTGCGCTAGGTAATTCGCTGATGATTACCGTATTGGTCTGCTTTTGGCGAAGTTTGTTGCTCGCTTTGTCCGCAGGCAAAACGAGCTCGACCTGGCACGCTGCCATCGCCCCAGGCGGGGCCACGCGGGTTCGGGTCCCCGGTCGCCGGGTCGCCCGTGTGGCGCTCCCAGCCGGGCTCGAACCGGCAACCTACGGTTTAGAAGACCGTTGCTCTATCCATTGAGCTATGGGAACGAAGTGCCGATCAGCAGCCCGGAAAATGATTCGGGGTGCGGTGGGTCCGGACCCAGTGTACCTTTCCGGGCTGCCCGCCGCAATCAGAACCTCGCCCGGCGGTGCCGCGTGGAAAATTCCTGGCTGGACGCGAGCGAATTTTGAAACCGACGTTCTCTGCCGGCGCGTAGTTCCTAGCGGACACTACCCAGCCCTCTTCCCGCGACGCCATGTTCTCCCAACTGAACAAACTGCTCTCCCGATGGCCCCTGTACCGGCAGATCCGCGACCGCAAGGACGGCACCGGCCTGGAATCCATGTCCGAGAAGACGCACGAGATGCGTGCGCGGACCCAAGGGGAAGGCGTCGAGGTTTCCAAATCCATCTGCCCCTATTGCGCCGTTGGCTGCGGCCAGCTCATTTACCACAAGGACGACAAGGTGGTTTCCATTGAGGGCGACCCGGATAGCCCGATCAATCAGGGCAACCTGTGCCCGAAAGGCGCGGCCAGCTACCAACTCGTCACCCAGCCGGACCGCGTCAAGACGATCCGCTACCGCGCACCCTACGCGACTGCCTGGACCGATCTGGACCTGAACACGGCGATGGACATGGTCGCCGACCGCGTCTGGGAGGCCCGCAAGAAGGATTGGATCACCAATGACGAGAAGGGCAATCCCGTCAACCACACCGAAAACATCGCGCACCTCGGGGGCGCGACTCTGGACAACGAGGAAAACTACCTCATCAAGAAATTGTTCACGGCGGGTCTGGGCATGGTGTGCGTGTCCAACCAGGCCCGAATATGACACTCCTCCAC
>CAXTVY010000272.1:2288-5415 GCA_964247665.1 uncultured Chthoniobacterales bacterium
CTCCTCCACGGTGCCCGGTCTGGGTACCTCCTTCGGTCGGGGCGGGGCCACGACGGCCCTCAATGATCTGGCGAACGCCGACTGCATCATCATGGAGGGTAGCTCCATGGCAGAGGCGCACCCAGTGGGTTTCCGCTGGGTGATGAAGGCCAAGGAGAAAGGGGCGACGATCATCCACGTCGATCCCCGCTTCAGCCGCACCAGCGCCATGGCCGACCTGTGGGTGCCCATCCGCTCGGGCACGGATATTTGCTTCCTCGGCGGCCTGATCCGCTATGCGTTGGAAACGGAAAAGTATTTTCGTGAGTACGTCGTCCACTACACGAATGCGTCGAACATCCTGCTGAACGAGTTCCGCGACGCCGAGCACGGGGCGGGCTTTTTCTCCGGCTGGCAGGAGGAAGGCCAGTATTACGACCACGAAAGCTGGGCGTTCGAGGGTGGACCGGACCCGTTCAAGGTGCACCGCGATCCGACGCTGGAGCATCCGCGTTGCGTGTTCCAGGCGTTGCGGCGGCATTATCAACGCTACACGCCGGAGATGGTGTCGGAGGTTTGCGGCATCCCGCCCGAGTTGTTCCACAAGGTCGCCGAGGCGCTGACCAGGAACAGCGGCCCGGACCGCACGTCGGCCTTCTGCTATGCCGTGGGCTGGACGCACCAGTCGAAGGGGGTGCAGATCATCCGCGCCGCCGCCGTGTTACAGCTTCTGCTGGGCAACATCGGCCGGCCGGGCGGCGGCATCATGGCTCTGCGCGGGCATGCTTCCATCCAGGGCTCGACGGACATCCCGACGTTGTACGACACGCTACCGGGTTACCTGTCCATGCCTGCGGCCAACGGCGAGATGAACGATTTGGCCGGCTACCTCAAGAAGTACACGCAGCAGACCGGGTTGTGGCACGACACGCCCAAATACATGGTCAGCCTGCTCAAATCGTACTACGGCCAGCGCGCCACCAAGGAGAACGATTTCGGCTACGCCTGGCTGCCCAAGCTGACGAAGGACCATTCTCATTTCGAGTACGTCATGAAGATGGCCGACCACCATCTCGACGGATATTTCGTCATGGGGCAAAACCCCGCCGTGGGTTCGCAGAACGCGCGGCTCCAGCGGCAGGCACTCGCGCGGCTCAAATGGCTGGTGGTCCGTGACCTCGTCGAAATCGAGACGGCGTCGTTCTGGTACGCTGCCCCCGAAATCGAGCGTGGCGAGATGAAGACCGAGGACATCGCCACGGAGGTCTTCCTGTTCCCGGCGGCCTCGCACATTGAGAAAGAGGGAGCATTCACCAACACCCAGCGCCTGTTGCAATGGCGTGAAAAGGCGGTCAGCCCGCCCGGCGATTGCCGCAGCGAAACGTGGTTCATCCACCAGCTCGCCAAGCGTCTGATCGCTCGCGCCAACGCGTCGTCCGACCCCATGGACGAACCGCTCCGGGCACTGGACTGGTGGTATCCCGAAAACGAGGAAGGCGAAGCGGACGCGACGGCCGTGCTGGCCGAGATCAACGGCTGGAAGACCGCGCCGGAGCAGGCGCCGGGCGTCGTCCACGCGCGGGATGTCAACGGCCGCTTGCACCACGGACAGCAGATCGACGATTATCTCAAGCTCAAGGATGATGGCTCGACCGCCGCCGGGTGCTGGATTTACACCGGTTGCTACGGCAGCGACGAGATCAACAAGTGCCATCGGCGCGAGCCGAAGGGCGAGTACGGCCACGGTTGGGGCTTTGCGTGGCCGAGCGACCGCCGGATCATCTACAACCGCGCCAGCGCCCGGCCCGACGGCCAGCCCTGGAGCGAGCGCAAGAAGCTGGTCTGGTGGGACAAGGAGCAGAAAAAGTGGACCGGACTGGACGTGCCCGACTTCCCCGTGACTAAGGCGCCCGACTACAAGCCGGCGCCCGATGCGAAGGGCCTGGAGGCCATCGCGGGGGACGCGCCGTTCATGCTTCATGCCGACGGCCTGGGCTGGCTCTACGTCCCCAAAGGGCTGGAGGATGGTCCGATGCCGACCCATTACGAGCCGCTCGAATCCCCGGTGAGGAACGCGCTCTACAAGCGTCAGACCAACCCGGGCGTGAACTGGTTCAGCCGGCCAGACAACAAGTTCTCGCCGCCCGGCGACCCGCGCTTTCCCTACGTGCTGACGACCTACCGGTTGACCGAGCACCATACCTGCGGCGGCATGAGCCGGTTCCTGCCGCACTTGAACGAACTCCAGCCGGAGCTTTTCGTGGAGATGTCACCCGAACTGGCCGAGCAACTCTCCGTGGACAACGGCGGGCACGTCATCGTCGCCACGCTACGCGGCGCGGTGGAAGCCCGCGCGCTGGTCAGCCGCCGCACCCGCCCTCTGACGCTCGATGGCGGGCGCACGCTGCATCAGGTGTCCATCCCCTTTCATTGGGGCTACGCAGGGCCGTCGAAAGGCGGGATCGTCAACGATCTCATCGCCATTTCCGGCGAGCCGAACGTGACCATCATGGAATCAAAGGCGCTGGCTTGCACGATCATCCCCGGCAAACTGCCCGCCGGGGTTGCCGGACACGACTTCATCGAGAAGATTTCCCCGCCCGGCGACCCCGTGCTGGAGCACCCCGAGCAACTGCCCCCCGGTTATCCCTACAAAGGTAAATTGGGTTCCGAACACGGCCAGCAGGGCCAGCCGCAGTGAAAAGGCAAGAGGATGAAGGCAAAAGGATGAATGACAGAAACCAACAGAATGTCTAACCCACCCGCGTCGAGACTCTGCTTTTGCTCACGCTCTATCAAGATGATCTCGACCCATACATTTCCGGCCTTCTGCCTTCTGCCTTCAGCCTTCTGCCTTTTTTTTCTATGATCGGCGAAGGCATCCTCAGCACCAACCAGAAGAAGCACGCCTATGTGCGGGAAGGGCGCACCGTCGGCTTCTACACCGACCCGACGCTGTGCATCGGCTGCAAGGCGTGCGAGGTGGCGTGCAAGGAATGGAATAACGTGCCCGACGACGGGTATCGCTGGAGCGGCAACTCGTACGACAACACCGACGCGCTCGGTGCCTCGACCTGGCGGCACGTCCTCTTCATCGAGCAGGACCGCCAGCGTGGCGGGCAACTCGCTGGTCCCATGTCTGGTGACC
>CAXTVY010000272.1:5425-5766 GCA_964247665.1 uncultured Chthoniobacterales bacterium
GACCACGAGGACCCATTCCGCTGGCTGTTCCACTCCGACGTGTGCAAACACTGTGAGGAAGCAGGTTGTCTGGAGGCCTGTCCCACGGGCGCGATCATCCGCACGGAAGTCGGCAGCGTGCTGGTCCAGAACGACATCTGCAACGGCTGCGGTTACTGCGTGGTGTGGTGTCCTTTCGGGGTGATCGACAAGCGCAAGGAGCCGCTGCACGACGCGGGCGGGGCGTTCAAGTGCACGTTCTGCTACGACCGGCAGGCGAGCGGCCTCGTGCCCGCTTGCGCGAAGGCGTGCCCGACGGAGAGCATTCGTTTTGGTCCCCTGGATGAACTCCACGCCTACGC
>CAXTVY010000273.1:0-5735 GCA_964247665.1 uncultured Chthoniobacterales bacterium
CTCGCCGCGCAAATGGCTGATCGCCTTCGGAGTGTTCGTCTGGAGCGTCGGCACCATCCTGACCGCGTACATGCACACCTACCCCACCCTGATTGCCTGCCGGTTGCTGGTGGGCTTGGGGGAAGCGAGCTACGCCACGCTGGCTCCCGCGTGGCTCTCCGACCTGTTCCCCGCCGAAAAGCGCAACAACGCGCTGACGATCTTCTACGTGGCGATTCCTGTGGGCTCGGCATTGGGCTACGGGGTCGGCGGCTTCGCGCTGGGACACGGCACCTGGCGTGACGGGTTCTTCTGGGCGGGCCTCCCGGGTCTCGCGCTGGCGCTGCTGCTGCTGTTCCTGCAGGAACCCGCGCGCGGCGCGTCGGACCCAGTCGCCACGCAGGGTGCAAACGAGGTGAAACCCTCGTGGCACGACATTTTCCGTCTGTTCCGCATCCGCGATTTTACACTCGTGGTCCTCGGCTACACGGCCTACACGTTTGCCTTGGGGGCATTCGCTTACTGGGGGCCGAAGTTCCTCTACACGAGCCACCACATGTCCCTGCCCAGCGCGGCCTGGTTCTTCAGCATCGTGCTGGCGGTGACGGGGCTCGTCGGTACGCTGCTCGGGGGGCTGGCAGCCACGGCTTGGCAGCGGCGCAACCGGGCGGGCTACGGCCTGTTGCTCACCCTCTCGATGCTCCTGGCGGTGCCGGTGGCGGCGACGGCCTTCCTGACGGGCAGCGTGCTGCTGTCCAAGGTTTGTCTGGCGGGGGCGATGTTCCTGCTCTTCCTGCCCACTGGTCCGATCAATACCCTGATCGTGGAGAGCGTCCCCGTCGGCCTGCGCGCTAGTGCCATGGCGGCGTCAATATTCATGATCCATCTCTTCGGCGATCTTTGGAGCCCCGTGGCCGTGGGGGCACTCGCCGACTGGTGGAGCAAGGCAGACAATCCCGCCGCCGGTCTGGAGCGTGCGGTGCTCATCCTGCCGGTGATGCTCGTGGTGGGAGCGATTTTCTGGGGACTGCTCTGCGTGCGAAAGTCCCACGAGGAGCCCGGCGCACCCGTCGAATTGCCTGCTTGAGCAGGTGTCAGGCCTAGGAAGGATCGAAGCGGAAGAACCGTTCGGCGGTCGCCGTCGTCTGCGCGGCAAGCTCGTCCAACGTGATCCCGCGCGTCTGCGCGACCGCCAACGCCGTCTCGCGGGTGTGAGCGGGTTCGCACCGCTTGCCCCGGTAGGGCACTGGCGCGAGGTACGGGCAATCCGTTTCGACCATGTACCGGTCCGCCGGCACCGCTGCCGCCGTCTCACGAACGCCCGCGCCGTTCTTGAAAGTCACGATGCCCGTAAACGAAACGAGGTGCCCCATCTCCACGACTTCCGCTGCCTGTGCCGGAGTGCCCCCGAAGCAGTGAAACACGCCGCGCACCCGGCCGATGTATGCGCGGAGAATATCCAGCGTGTCCGTCCAGGCATCGCGCTGATGGATGACGACGTTCAACCCGTGCTCAACGGCGAGGTCGAGCTGCTGGCGGAACACGTCCGCCTGCCGCGCCTTGTTGGTGGTGGAGGCCACCGGGTCTTCCGGCTGCCGGTGGTAATCTAGCCCGGTCTCGCCGATGCCCGCCACCCGCGGATGCGCAGCCAGCTCGCGCAACGCCGCAACCCATTCTGATGGAGCCTCGTCCACCGTGGTCGGATGAACACCGATGACGGCGTGGACCATCGGGTATCGCTCCGCGATTTCCACCGCGCGGCGGCTGCTCTCGACCGACGTGCCAATCGTGATGATACGCTCCAGGCCCGCCCCCCGCGCCCGCTGGAGCACTGCGTCGAAATCAGCGGCGAATTCTTTGTAGTCCAGATGGGCGTGGGTGTCGATGAGCATCACTGGAGCAAACCGGACACGACGTTGATGCAAAGTCCGAGGATCGCGGCGTTGAACCCGAAGGCGATCACACCGTGAACCAGGGCCAGCCGCCGCATTTCTCGCGCGCTGATGGTCACGTCGGAAACTTGGCTCGTCATGCCGATCACAAATGAAAAGTAAGCGAAATCAAGGTAATCCGGGCTGTCCTCGTCGGGGAAATTGAGGCCGCACTTGGCTTTTCCGTCACTGATCAACCCGTAGTAGTTGTGCGCATAGCGCAGCGTGAAAACCGTGTGCACGAGCACCCAGGATGAAACGACGGTGATGATGGAAAAGAAGACGTGCCCCGTGGCGTGCGCGCGGTCGAGCCCTTTGGCGGTGCTGAGTTCATACGCGACCGCGAACACGCTGAAGATGGCCGCCACCACGACGAAAACGAACAACGTCCTCCGGCCGGTGTCCTGGAGCTTGGCAGAACTCGCCACCTCGCTGGGGTCCGAACTGACAATGGTCAACCAGATCATCACGATCAGCGTCACGCTGTAAGCGTTCCACGTCACCAGCGCCCGCGTGGCCCAGTGCCAGTGCCACGGGACAAGGAAAAACGCGAGCGCTGCTATGCCCAAACCCACGAAGAAGCGGTGGTGCGCATCGAGGTGACCCACATGGCGCAGACTTGGAAACAGCGGTTTGATATCGGGATCGGCCATAAAGCAGCTTGTCCCGTATGGCTCTACAAGGCCGGACTGGTCCGAGTCAAATCTTTACCATTCGATGATCGCGCTGGCCCACGTCAGCCCACTGCCGAAAACCACGAGCAACAACTTGTCGCCATCCTGAAACCGCCCCTGCCGGTGCGCCTCGTCAAGCGCGATGGCCACGGCGGCGGCACCAGTGTTGCCGTACTTCTCCAAGTTCAGAAAAAACCGGTCCTTGCCCACCTTCAGCCGGTCCGCAATGGCGTCGATGATGCGGATGTTGGCCTGATGGGGGATGATGCAGGTGATGTCGCTGATAGATAGACCCGTGCGTTCAAGCACCTCAATGCTGGCGCTGGTCATGGCGCTCACGGCCTGCTTGAACGTCTCCTTGCCCACCATCTTGATGGTGTTGAGCCGCTGGTCCATATTCGCCCGGGTAATCGGGCACCGGCTCGCGCCGCCCGGTACGCCCAGGATGCTGGCGTAGTCGCCGTCGCTGCCCATCAGGGTGCTCACGACGCCCTGCCCGGTCCGGCCCTCGGGACGCAGCCCCAGCACGGCCGCGCCCGCGCCGTCGCCGAAGAGAACACAGGTGTTGCGGTCCGTCCAATCAACCATGGCCGAGAGCTTTTCCGCACCGATCACCAGCGCATACCGAACCCCCCCCCCCGCGACCATGTGGCGCCCCATCTCGATGGCGTACAGGAAGCCCGAACAAGCCGCCGAGATGTCCATGCAAGCCGCTTTATGCGCGCCGATGATCGATTGCACGAGGCAGGCCGTCGCCGGGAAGAACATGTCGGGCGAGGCCGTCGCCACGAGGATGAGATCCACCTCGGCGGGCGAGATCCCTGCTTGGTCTAGCGCGATTTTTGCCGCCTTCGCGCCGAGGTCGCTCGTATTCTCGTGCTCGCCTGCGATGCGCCGCTCACGAATGCCGGTCCGCGAGGTGATCCATTCATCGGTCGTCTCGACGACCCTTTCCATGTCGGCATTGGTCATCACGCGCTCGGGGAGATAACTGCCCGTGCCGAGGACCGAGACCGGCGCGCCGCTGCCGATCCACATTTCAGACGGGCTGGGAAGCGGCGAGTTGGCCGTTGGGGATGGCGACATACTTTTTGATCTCCTCGACGATGTGCGGATTGACCTGCTGGCCAATGCTTTCCAGGGCGATGCGAACCGCGTTCTTGATCGCGCGCGGCGAACTGGACCCGTGGGCGATGATGCAGATGCCGTCGACGCCCAGCAATTGGCTGCCGCCGTACTCGTCCACGTCGAGCTTCTGGCGAATCGCCTGGAACGCGCCCTTGGCCATGTAGGCCCCGGTCATCCGCAAAGGGTTCTTCTTCAACTCATGTTTGAGCCAGGCGAAGATGGCATGTGCCAGTGCCTCGGCGCTCTTGAGCATCACGTTGCCCACGAAGCCCTCACACACCACAACTTCCACGGGCCGCTCGAACAGATCGTGCCCCTCGATATTGCCTCGAAAATTCAAACCGCTGCCTTTGAGGAGCTTAAACACTTCCTTAGTGGACTCGCTGCCCTTGTTATCCTCCGAGCCAATGCTCATTAACCCGATGCTCGGGTTCTGGTAGCCGAGGATGTGCCGGGAGTACATCGCCCCCATGATCGCATATTGGAGTAGTTGCTCCGGTTTGGCGTCCGGATTGGCCCCGGCATCGATCAGCACGAAAATATTGCTCTCGGTGGGGATTGTCGCAGCGATGCCCGCGCGGTCCACCCCGGGCAAGGTGCGCAGCTTGATCGTGCTGGCCGCCACGGCCGCGCCGGTGTGCCCGGCACTGACAACCGCGTCGGCCTCGCCCTTCTTGACGAGGTCCACGGCGCGGCTGATCGAGGAATCCTTCTTGCGGCGGACGGCCGAAACGCTCTCATCAGTCATGTCCACGACCTGGCTGGCATGGAAAATTTCCACCCGCGGGTCGCTACACTTGAGCCGCCGCAACTCGCCTTCGATGGCCACGCGGTCGCCGACGAGAATCAACTTGGAAAGATGCGTGTACGCCGCTAGCGCCTGCACTCCCCCTTCGACGATGTTGCGCGGACCGAAATCCCCGCCCATCGCATCAAGCGCAACCCTCATTGGATATTACGAATTGGGAAAAACAGCAGCCGGCTACACGAACCGGTCGCAACGCCCGAACGGTGCGGACGAACCGTCCCAACTTTCCTCCCTCGGATGCTCGCGCCGGAGAAGCCTGTTCAGGCTTCGATGGTCAGAACCTGCCGACCCTTGTAATAACCGCAGGCGGGGCAGGCAATGTGCGGGAGCACGCGGCTGCTGCACTGGGGGCAGCGGCTGAGTTGCGGAGCATGCCAGCGGTTGGCAGCACGGCGGGTACGCAGGCGCATCTTCGAGGTTTTGCGTTTCGGGACTCCCATAAGACAATAAAAGTTAGGACGGTTTGGCGGGCGTTTTGAGTTGGTCGAGCGTCGCCCAAGCCGAGGGTAGCTGGGAATCGCTGCGCCCATCGCCTTCTGCCAGCGGGGCAGCCTCTTCCTGCGCCTCCAAGCGACCGGGACAGACTCGTTCACCCGACCAATCGCAGTGCGGGTAGGCAGGTAAGGCGAGGAGAATATCTTCCCTCAGGGACGGAGTCAAGTCCACGGTTTCAGTCGTAGGCCGCTCGATCTGCAAGGCCACGTCGGGTACGTGGAGCGAAAAAGCAAACGGCTCCAGGCAGCGGACGCAACGCAGTTCCAGATCCACGAACAACTCGCCCGTCACCCAGAGGCCGTTCGCATCCATCCCCAAATCGAGCGAATAGCGCACCGGCCCAAGGGCTCGTGCGCCGTCCTCCGTGGGCAGTTCCAAGATGTCCCGGTCTTCCTCGCCTTCGAGGTGGAGCCCATCGTCCGGGATTTGTCGCAGGTAGATTTTCATGGCTTCGCCCCGCCGGGCGGCGGGTATTTACCGCGCAGGGCGGCAGCCACGCAACTTGGCACGAAGCTGCCCACTTCGCCACCGAGCCGCGCAATTTCCTTGATGATCCGCGAACTCAGGTACGTGTAGTCTTCCTTGGGCATCAGGAAGAGTGTTTCGACCGAGTTTTCGAGCTTGCGGTTCATCAACGCCATCTGGAACTCGAACTCGAAATCGGACACGGCTCGCAGGCCGCGGATGATCGCCGACGCCCCGCTCTGGCGCGCGAAGTCC
>CAXTVY010000274.1:0-5666 GCA_964247665.1 uncultured Chthoniobacterales bacterium
GATGCGCACGTTGGAGATGTCGCGGGTGGCGAAGAGGCTGCGGGTGTCGTCCTCGGCGGTGGTCTGGCTGAAGGGCTGGCCGACGGTGGTGCGCATGTTGGCCAGGACGCGGTCGCGCGTGATGGAGGGGCGGCCGACGAACTGCACGTCGATCTGGCGGACGATGGGGCCGCCGTTGAAGGGCAGCGTCGGCTGCTGGGCGGCGGCGGGGGGCAGCCACGGGGCGGCGGGGCCAAGGGTCAGCCAGAGGCCGGAGGCGAGCAGGCAGAAACCGAAGGCTCGCTGCGTGCGGTGGAAAAATTTCATAGCGTGGGACAGGCTCCGCGCGGGAGGGGCAAGCGGCGTTTCGCGGACGAGGAGACAGCGAGACGGCCGGCCCGGAGGGCGGAATGGGGCCAAAAATTGAAAATCCGCGCCAAAAGGTCAAGAAGCGATTTTGGGCGGCCTCCCATAAAGGAATGACCAAGGCCCAAGGCTCAATGCTCAAGACCCGAATGCCCAGGCTCCAATCATCCGGGTGCGCCGCCGCTCCGGTCGGCTGGTTTAGGCTTTGGGCCTTGAGCCTCGGGCTTTGGTCATTTCCACTCGCGATAGGTCCAATTCCTTGAAGAAATCCGAAACCCTGCGCGTCCACCGATAGAACCGTTAGAACTGTTACCCTGCCAAATACTTAATCGCCTCCTTCCATGAAGAAATTGACTCTCTCGCTCGTCGCCGTTTGCAGCCTCCTGTTAGCCGGTGTCACCGCCGGGTTGGCCGACGTGACCGATTACCAGGTCACCGGACCCGTCCTCGCCGTGACCGACACGACCGTCACGGTCCAGAAGGGCAAGGAGAAGTGGGACATCGCCAAGGGTGCCTCCACGACCGGTGCCACCGACCTGAAAGTCGGCGACAAGGTGACCATCCATTACACGATGACGGCCACGACCATTGAATCCAAGCCCGCCCCCGGCACCAAGAAGACCACCGACAAACCCACCAAGACGAGCGCGGCGAAGGCCGCTGCGGGCACCACCGCCGCGCCCACCTCGACCGACGGGGCCAAGCCCGCCGCCGAAGCGGCCCCCAGCAGCAGCCCGGCGGCGCATTGAGCCGCCCGGCGGCCTGGGCGTCGCCACTTTACACAGTGTAGGGACGGCCTCTCCGGGGGCCGTCCCCTCTTTTTTTGGCTTTCGCTCAGTCGCGGAAGTTTTTGTACGTCAGCGAGCCCTCGAAATCCTCGCTGCGCCGTCCCCCGATGACCGCTTGCAGGTCGTCGCGTTTTTTGCCCGTGACGCGGATCTCGTTGCCTTGCAGCGAGGATTGCACCTTCAGGCCCGCAGCCTTGATCGCCGCGATGATCTCCTTGGCCTTCACGCCTTCGATCCCTTGTTTGATCGTCAGTTCCTGCCGCGCGTGGCCCAGCGGCGACACCGCCGCGTCGCCGTGGTCCACGTTGCGTAGGTCGATGTTGCGCTTGGCCAGCTTGCCGATCACGATTTCGTTCAGCGCCTTGAGCCGCGTGCCGTCCTCGGCCGAGAGGGCGATCTTGTCCTTGTCCGGCGCTTCGATGGCGGCGTGGCTGCCCTTGAAGTCGAAGCGGGTGAGCAGTTCCTTGCGCGCCTGGTTGAGCGCGTTATCGACCTCCTGCCGGTCGATTTCCGAGACGATGTCGAAGGAAGGCATTCCGACCGATACCGCGTTTACGTCCGGACGCAAGGCCGCTGCACCGGCCTGCCCGGCGCGCCTCAGCGCGCCTCGGCCTTGTAGCGGTCCAGCTTCAGCGTGAAGACCTGGCTGCCGTCCCGGATGATCTGGACCGGTTCGCCCAGGCGCAACCGGACGGCTGCCTGGGTGGCGGCACTACGGTAGTTGAAGTTATTCGGGCCGGCGGGCACGGCCACGCTGCGGCCCAACGCGTAGGTGATCAGATACGTGCCGTCCTCCAGAGGAGCACAGGAGCCAGTGAAGGTGATGGCCGGTTCGGCGGAGGACGTGTTGAAGACTGGGGTCGCCACCACGACCGAAAGCTCCTGCGCGGGCTGCTCCTTGCCGCTGGCGACGAGGGTGAGCACGTAATTCCCATCCATGGTTTTACCGTCCGCCGCTTTCGGAAGCGGCATCTTCTCGCCGCCCTGGGCAAACGCCCCGGAGAACGGCAGAGCACAGGCAACGCAGAACAGGGCGAAGGCTTTTTTCATCATGGTCCTGGACAGACGCGGGTAGGGCAAAAATTGTTCAGCAAAATCCGGCTCGCACTTTAGAATGGCGGGCACGCCGCCCCGGCCCGGAGCCGTGCGCGGCATGTCCCATCCCTCGTTTGCCCCGCTCATCGAAACGCTCACGCGCGGCGCGGACCTTTCTCCCGCGCAGATCGGCGCCGCCGTGGCCGCGCTGGCCGACGCCGCCGAACCCGACGCCGGAAAAGCCGCGTTCCTGCGCGCGCTGCGGGCCAAGGGCGAGACGCCCGCCGAGATCGCCGGGTTCGTGCGCGCCCTGCTCGACCGCGCCGTGGACCCGGGGATCGACCCCGCCCGGCTGCCCGGCCCGGCGCTGGACGTGTGCGGCACGGGCGGCGACAAACTGGACCTCTTCAACGTGTCCACGACGGCCTGCTTCGTCCTGGCGGCGGGCGGCGTGACGGTCATCAAGCACGGCAACCGCGCCGTCACCTCGCGCAGCGGCGGCTCGGACGTGCTCGCGGCGCTGGGCGTCCCACTGGACGTGCCCCCCGGCGCTCTGCGCCGCCACCTGGAACGCCACGGCCTCGGCTTCCTCTCCGCACCGCAATACCACCCGGCCTTCCGTGCCGTGGCGGACGTGCGGCGGCAACTCGCGGCGGGAGGCACGAGCACGATCTTCAACCTCCTGGGTCCGCTGCTCAACCCGGCGCGGCCCGCGCACCAGCTCGTGGGGGTGTTCAGCCCGGCGTTGACGGGCACGTTCGCGGAGGTCCTGCGTCAACTCGGCCGTCGGCGGGTCTGGGCCGTGCATGGCGCGGGCGGCATGGACGAGCTGTCCACCCTGGGCGACACGCACGTCAGCCGCGCGGAGGCGGGTGGCACGGTGGCCCACGGCACCGTCACGCCGGAGGATGCCGGGCTCCCGCGCGTGCCGGACCTGGAGGGGCTGCGCGGCGGCACGCCGGAAGACAACGCGCGCACCCTGACCGGCATCCTGGCCGGGGAGATCACCGGTCCGCGGCGCGACCTGGTGTTGCTCAACGCGGCGGCGGGATTCGTCGTCGCAGGCTTGGCGGACGATCTCGTCGCGGGCGTGGAGCGTGGCCGGGAGGCGATTGGCAGCGGCCGGGCACGTCGGCTGTTGGGGCAACTCAGCGTGCTGGGCTGAAACCCGGAGCGGCGGCAGATGAAAATTCACCGGCCCTACCAAGGAAAACAGCCTGACTGGCCCCGTTGAAAAATTCCCCCCGGATTTTCAACTCTCTGCCCTCCAGTCAGGCTGCTCTTTGGTTTTTTCCCCCGTTCGTGATGCACGAACGACCTCCTTGTTAGCAACGGGTATGCCAACCGGCCGGAACGCGCTTCTTGCACCGGGTAACCGGCGGAAATTTCACCGGAAAACCGATTCACAATACCAACCAAAGCAACAAGTTATACATATTACGCGCTTTTCTTTCATGGGGGAGCAAACGGGGAGTTTCGGCTGGCCGGAAGCCTGGTTCGTTTTAACCATCCTGGCTAAAATTCCTGGCTCTTTTCCGCCGGTTTCGTGGCGGAGCGCCTCTGCCGTCCGTCCCGGACGCTCCATGAAAATCGCGCTGCCTTGCGCGCGGTTCTTGCGTATCATCACCCCATGTCCACGCCGCCTTCTTCCAGCCGCGCACCCGACTCCGCCCGGCAACGCACCGAGGCGCTCCGCGTCGAGATCGCCGGGCACAACCACCGCTATTACCAGGACGCCGCGCCGACCATCACCGACCAGGAATACGATGCGCTCTACCGCGAGTTGGGTGACCTCGAAACCGCCCACCCGGACCTGCTCACCCCGGATTCCCCCACCCAGCGCGTCGGCGGCGCGCCGCTGGAGGAATTCACGCAGATCCGCCACCGCGTGCCCATGCTCAGCCTGGACAACACGTATTCCGAGGCGGAGGTGGCCGAATTTTACCGCCGCGTGCAAAAGGCGCTGCCCGGCCGCGAGGTGCCCGTCATCATCGAGCCTAAGGTGGACGGCGTTGCCGTCTCGCTGTTCTACGAGGGGGGCGCGCTCCAGTACGCCGCCACGCGCGGCGACGGCGTCACGGGCGACGACATCACGCAGAACGCGCGCACGATCAAGACGATCCCCCGCCGCCTGCACGGCAGCGGCGTGCCGAAAGCCCTGGAGGTGCGCGGCGAGGTGTACCTGCCCAAGGCCGGGTTTGCGCAGCTCAACCGGGCGCGCGGGGACGAGGGCAAGCCGCTTTTCGCCAATCCGCGCAACGCCGCGGCCGGTTCGCTCAAGCAGCTCGACCCCGCCATCGCCGCCCGGCGTCCGCTGGCGTTCGTGGCGCACTCTTTCGGGCTCATGGCGGGCGGCGGCACCGAGTTGCACTCGCAGAGCGAGATGTTCGCCCTGCTGACGAAGTGCGGCCTGCGCACCAGCGAGAAACTCTGGCACTCCACGGACGCGGAAGGCATCCTGCGCGCCATCCGCGAACTGGACGCCGTGCGGCACGATTTCGAGTACGAGACGGACGGCGCGGTGGTCAAGGTGGACAGTTTCGCGCAACGCCAGCGTCTCGGGCTCACGTCGAAGTCGCCGCGCTGGGCCATGGCCTACAAGTACGCGGCCGAGCGCGCCGAGACCAGGCTGCTGGACATCCAGGTCCAGATCGGCCGCACGGGGGTCCTGACGCCCGTGGCCATCCTGGAGCCCGTGCCCGTCAGCGGCACGACCGTCGCGCGGGCGACCCTGCACAACGCGGAGGAGATCGCGCGCAAGGACATCCGGGTCGGCGACACCGTGGCCATCGAAAAGGCGGGCGAGATCATCCCGGCGGTCGTGCTGGCGCGCACGGACCTGCGCACGGGGAGCGAGCGGGTGTTCCACATGCCCAGGGAGTGCCCCTCGTGCGGCGCTCCCGTCGAGCAGGACCCGGACGGCGTCGCCATCCGCTGCCTGAACATCGCCTGCCCGGCCCAGGTGCGGCGGCGGCTGGAGCATTTCGCCTCGCGCGGGGCGATGGACATCGAAGGGTTGGGCGAGGCGATGGTGGAACAGTTGGCCGGCAAGGGGCTGGTCAGCTCCATCCCGGACATTTACGGGTTGCAGGCGCCCGCGCTGGCGGGGTTGGAGCGCATGGGCGAGAAGAGCGCCGCGAACCTGGTCGAGGGCATCGCCGCGAGCAAGGAGCGGCCGTTGTGGAAGCTGCTGTTCGGGCTGGGCGTGCTGCACCTGGGCGCGTCGGGCGCGCGGGCCCTGGTGGCGCAGTTCAAGACCCTGGACGGCATCCTGGCCGCGCCTTTGGAGCAGATCGAACGCGCGCGCGACATCGGCAAGGTCGTGGGCTTGAGCGTGCACGAATTTTTCGCCAATCCCGCCAACCGCGAGGGCGTGGAACGGCTACGCGCGGCGGGCCTGAATTTCGGCGAGCGCGACCCCGCCCCGGTCGCGGCGGGCGGACTGCCCTTTGCGGACACACGCTGGGTCATCACGGGGACGCTCAGCCAGGCGCGCGA
>CAXTVY010000275.1:0-5651 GCA_964247665.1 uncultured Chthoniobacterales bacterium
GAACAGCGTGGCTCTGCATCCTGCATCCTGCATCCTGCATCCTGCATCCTGCATCTTCCGCCTTCCGCCTTCCGCCTTCCGCCTTGCCAACGCCGCCGTTTGCTGGCCATGCTGACGCGCATATGGAAGAAATGGAAGTCCCGCTCGAACAATCGCAGGAGCACATTCAGCATCACGCCGCCCACGGCGGCGGCGAGGGCGGCGAGAAAAAGTGGGTGCTGGGCGTGGCGCTTTCCTCGGCGGTCTTCGCGGCGCTGGCCGCCGTGGCCTCCTTGCAGGCGGGCCACCACGCCAACGAAGCCATCGTCGCGCAGATCCAGAGCAGCAAGGAGACCATCAAGGCCAGCGACTCGTGGACGCAGTATCAATCCAAGAGCATCAAGGGCGCCATCGCCGAGAGCCGGATCAGCCTGCTCAAGAGCCTGGACAAAGTGCCTTCCGCCGAGGATCTCAAGGCGGTGGACCACTACAAGGCGGATCAGCAGACCACTTCCGATACCGCCAAGGAGTACGAGCACAAGGCGAAAGAGTTCGACGAGGAGGGCGAGCACCATCTGAACATCCACATCCCGCTGGCGCGCGCGGTGACGCTGTTCCAGGTGTCGATTGCCGTGGCGGCGATTTCCGTGCTCAGCCAGCGGCGGCTTTTCTGGTGGGTCAGCCTGGGGTTCGGTGCGATTGGGATCGGTTTTGAGGTGCTGGGTTTCTTGCACTAGCGGCGGGCTGCCGTTGCGGTGCGCCTGCGGCGCGTTGCGGGTGGTGGGGTACGGGTGACAACATTCTCCACCGTTTTCCTGGCCGGGACGGCCGCAGATAGCCCGCCACTTCAGGAGTGGACCAATGCCTCTCTTGCCAGCGTCCCATCAGCAACGGCAGGCGCGTGATTTTTGGGTGAAGAGCCTGCCTGCCCGCGACGCTTCTGCTGTCCCCGGCCGGACTCTGTTCCTCGTGGTTCTGATCCAGCCAAGGGTAAACCCCGGGCTGCTTTCGGCCGTTCTTGACGGGGCCACCCCAAGGAAGCCGTGCCCCCATACGCAACCCGCCACCCGCAACGCGCCGCAGGCGCACCGCAACCCACAACTCGCAACTCGCAACTCGCAACCTTCCGCCTTTCTCAAAGCTGTTCCACCCGGCAGCCCTGCGCCTTCAACAATGCGGGCAACCCCTGCGGCCCCGCCATGTGCGCCGCCCCGGCCACGACCATCCACGTCTTGCCCGAGCGCAGGAACCCGTCGATCCGCGGCATCCATGACAAATTGCGGTCCGTCAACAACCTCCGGCGGATCGTCGGCGCGTCCTCGTAATCCTGCACGACCGCCTCCACGTCCCCGCGCCGCCACGCCGCCACCGTGCGCTTGAACTCGGCGCTCCCGGAATCGAGGTGGATGAACTCGTGGACCAGGAACAGCTCGCTGTCCGCGTCGCTCATGTCCCCGAACACCGCGATGTGCTGCTTGAAGGGCACCAGCCCCACCATCGGCTTGTGCGCGGCTTTGGCCTTCGCGCCGAGGTAGGTTTCCACCCCGTGCGCGCTGCTGACGCCCTCGAATCCCTGCGGGGTCAGCATGAACGCCAGCGCCCAGGGCCGCAGGTGCTCCAACTGCTTTTCCGGCGTGTTCGCGCCCTTCACCTGCGACGCCACCCGCACGATGTAAGCATACGTCCGCGGGTCCACCCGGTCGCGCAGGGTCGTCCCCTTGGGCAACGTGCCCGCCTGCTCCAGCGCCGCGCCCCATTTGTCCGGGGACGTGCTCAGGTCCGTCTCGAACGCCAGCCCCGCGCTGGCCGCGAACGCCGCGTCGTAACTGGCCGGGAGCGGGAAATCGCTCCGCCGCAGCGCGTGGACCGACCCGGCCAGGTACAGCGTGCCGCCCGCGGGCGCGGTCACCTTCCACACGCAGCTCAACCCCCGCGCCCGTGACGGCCCCGCCGCCAGCCCCGCCAGCCCCAGGCACAGGACCACGGCCAGCCGCACCGCCGCCCCGGGGGGCCCGCGCCGGGGGAAAAGGGGGGTTCGCATCGTGCCTGTTCCATACCAACGGAGCCGCCGCTTGGCAACCGCCCCTTGCCCGCCACCGCCGCAACGACCGCTTGTTTTGTGGGCGCGCTTCCGCTAAAGCACAGGCCAGTGGCCCCGCACCTCTCTTTCCTCCGCGTCCTGCTGCCGGTTGCGCTGGCCGCCGCCAGCCTGCTCGCCGCCGGGTTCCCTGCGTCCACGGTCCGCGCGGCGGCCAACCCCGAACTGGACCGCCTCATCGCCAAGCTGCCCGATCCGGCCAAGTGGAAGGAATCGCCCTTGCAGGACGCGCTCGACCCCGCCACCCACGATCCGGACCTCCCGCGGGTGGACGCGGCGCTCCGCAAGAAGAACATCCCGGCCGCGCTCAAGATCATGCGCGCCGTGGCAGCCCGGTATCCCGGCCACCCGGTCATCCAGTTCACCTACGGCCGCCTGGCCGTGCTGGCGAAGGCGTACCCCGAGGCGGAGCGGGCGTTCCGGGCCGTCGCGGCGGACGGGCGCACGGCGTCGCTCGGCTGGTACTACACCGGCGCGACCCAGTTCCTCGAAGACCACCCGCGCGACGCCGCCGCGTCCATGCGCCGCTGCCTCGACGCGCATCCGCCCTCCTTCCTGGCGGCCTACGCCTGGACGGCCCTGGCCTACTACGACAGCCTGAGCGGCAGCCACGGGGAATCCATCCGCGCCGCGCGGCAGGGCACCGCGCTCGCCCCGAAAAGCGCGTTCATGTGGGCCATGCGCGGCTTCTGCGAGGCGAACGGCAAGCAGTACCAGGCCGCCGCCGCCGATTATCAACGCGCGATCTCGCTCGACCGGCACCTGGCCATGGCCTTCGAGGGGCTGGGGGTGCTGTACTTGCAGACCGACCGGCCCGGCGACGCCATCGCGCCTCTGCGGACGGCGCTCTCGCTCGTGCCCGGCAACGGGCTGGTCGCCGTGCAACTGGGCTATTGTTACCTGCGGGCGGGGCGTCCGGCGGACGGGGCCGCGGTTTGCCGGCAGGCGGTCGGCGCGCAACCCGGTTTCTCGAAGGGCTGGGACGTGCTCGGGCTGTGCTACGAGCAACTCGGCCGCAAGCGCGAGGCGTTCAACGCGTTCCAGCAGGCGGTCAAAACCGGGCCGGGAAACACCCCCGCCCGCGCCCACCTGGACCAGGCGGCGCGCGAGGGCGGCGCGCGGGCCTGAGGATCGTCCCCCGGCGCGCCCGGCCGGGCTCCGCCTGCCAGTCACCCCCCGGCGCGCCCCGCCCGCCAGCGGGCGCAGAGTTCCCGCGCCGCCTCGGGCCACGCGGGCTGCTCGAACGCGAACCCCGACGCCAGCAGCCGCCCGGGCACCACGCGCCGGCTCTTGAGGATCAGTTCCGTTTCCGTGCGCAGCAACAGCGCGCCCAGCTCCAGCATCCAGCGCGCGGCGGGCAGCCCGAAGGGGATGCCCCACGCCGCGCGCAACGCCCGCAAGAACTCCGCGTTGGGCAGCGGCTGCGGCGCGGCCAGGTTCACCGGACCCGTCAGCGTGTCATGCGACATCAGCCAGTACGCCGCGCGCACGAAATCCGCCTCGTGGATCCACGACACGAACTGCCGCCCGTCGCCCTCCCGGCCGCCCAACCCACAACGGACCAACCCCAGCAGCACGTCGAACGCGCCGCCCCGGTCCGGGCTCATCGTGATGGCCGAGCGCAGCAGCACTTGGCGGGTGGCGGGCAGGTCCGCGAACTCCTCCGCCGCGCTCTCCCAGGCCCGGCACACGTCGTAGGAAAAGCGCCAGGTGTCGGGCAGGGTTTCCTCGTGGCCGCCCAGCAGGCCGCTCACCTCGTCGTTGGCGTCGAGGAAGCGGTGGGCGTAGATCGTCGCCGTGCTCGCCTGGAGCCATACGCGCGGCGGACGGACGGCGCGCCGGAGCGCCCGGCCGACGGCCCGCGTCGATTCCACGCGCGACTGGATGATCTCGCGCCGGTTCGCCGGGTGGTAGCGGCAGTTGACGCTGCGGCCCGCGAGGTTGATGACGGCGTCCGCGCCTTCGAGTTCGGCCGTCCAGGCCCCGAGCGTGCGCGCATCCCACGGGGCGACCCGCGCCCCCGCCGGGACGGGGGGGTCCGCGCGGCGGCTGAGGATGACCGTCTCGTGCCCGTCGCGCACGAACGCCCGCGCGAGCAGCGCGCCGACCTGTCCCGTGCCGCCGGGAATGATGATTTTCATGGTGGGCGAGGGTAGCCCATTCCGCCTGCGGACGCAGCCCGCATCTCGGGGGCGCGCCGGCCGCTTCAATCGCCGGAGCCGAGGTAACGCCGCCACCCGTCCCCTTCCGCGACCGCCCGGAGGTGCTCCAGCCGACGCTGCACCAGCCACCGCATCCGGCGCGTGAGGTACACCGCCTCCACCAGCCGCCCGAGCCCCCCGCCCGGCGCGGCGACGCGGAGTTCGTCCGACAGGGCGCAGCCGCCGTCCGGCAGCGAGCGGAAACGGTAGACGTGCGCGAACCGCCGCAGCCGGCCGCGCGTCATCGTGTCCCCAAAATGGGTCGGCGGAGAGAAGTCCTCGATCCGCGTGGTCATGGTGAAGCGCAGCCCGAAGAACCGCGCCGACCACGCCGTTTCGTCGCCCGCCCCGGAGAGCCCCGCGCGCCGTCCGCCGACGGCCCGCGCCCCGATGTCCGTGGACGAATCGGCGTGCAGGTCCACGCTGCGCGCGAGGTCGAAACACCGCTCGACCGGGGCGCGGACGCGGACCTCGCAGAGGATGATCGGCATTTTCAGTGGCCGCCCCGGGTGCAACCGCCCGCTTTCGTTCTCCCGCCCGCCGCCCGCCTCACGGGTAGGCGAACTCGGCCGCCAGCGTGCTCGTCAGCGGCTCGGCCGCCGCCTGGCTGTCGGCGGGATAGGTGAAGCGGTACACGACGAACCACTGCCGGTGCTCCGCGACGATCAGCCGCGAGCGCAACGCCTGCGGCTGCCCGTTGAAGGGCCCCTGGTAGCGGAACTCGGCCGATAGCGCCGGCGCGTGCCCGGGGCCGACGGTGGCCGGGCCGTTGGAGACGACGCGCGCCCCCTTGTGCTTGGCCTGCACCTCCCCGGCCCGGCGGGCGAGTTCCTGTTCGGCCTTCTGCCCGTGGCGGGGGATGATGAAGATGGCGGCGGCGACCGCCGGGCCGTCGTGGCGGTAGTCCACGGAGACATCCTGGCCGGAGGCGTCGTACTGGACGTGGCGCAGGCGATGGAACCCGGCGAGCGTGGGCGGGAACGCGAAGTCCGAATCCCGGTGGACCAGCGCGCCCCGGCGGCCGTGCGGGGCGGTGAACGCGCTGCCGGGTTTATCCGGCGCGGCGGTCTGGCAGGCGGGCAGGGCGAGCGCCGCGCAGACGGCGAGGAGGGGGAGAAAGAGGGTACGGCGCATCGGTTTTGGAAAAGTGGCACATCATCCGCCGGGCCGCGCCCGCCTGCAAGCGGCTGGCTGGCGGGTGGTGGCGGGTGGAACACAGCCTGCCGCCGGTCCACGGCTCCCGGAGGTCTGTTCCTGGCCAGCGAACGCGCTCCCGCCGCAAGCCTGACAGCGGCAAGGGTTGTCCGGTGCTTCCATCGTTGAGGGCCAGCCGAAAGAATCCTCCGCCCACCATGGACTCGCCGCAACTGTGC
>CAXTVY010000276.1:0-564 GCA_964247665.1 uncultured Chthoniobacterales bacterium
GAGCCTCCACAAAAACCCGCTTATCTTAGTGCCATTCATGCCTGTCCCCTTTATCCTCCCTGTCCCCTTTATCCTCCCTTTATCCTTTTTCTTTATCCTCTTTTAGGATTTGAGGTGTAAGTCCCATCCGAATTTTGCACAAAACTATATCCTCCCTTTTCACTCATTTCCTTTAGTGTCTCTATAGCCGATTTCGGAGGTTCACGAAATATTGGCTGTGCAAAAATGGGAACGTGGGCCGGAATCTCCCTACGCAGACAAAATCCTAGCAAATTACCCCATCCGTTCCTCTGTTCGTACCTAGCCTTGACGAAGGGCCTTGCACCATCAGCTGGATGAAACTTGGTTTCGAGATACTGCCGGTCTGTTGCATCGAGTTCGTGGACTGCTCCAGTTTCGGTGACAAATACATACAAGTAAGGAGACGATCCCGCCTCTTGAGTAGAGACGATGGGGAAAATTTGGGAGTCGTAGGAATCATTATTAAGCATATTTGTCATGTTGAAGTTATGCGGAAGGTGCGCACATATGTAACCGACTCTGGCGGGCATGATCCTCTGTCTC
>CAXTVY010000276.1:574-5602 GCA_964247665.1 uncultured Chthoniobacterales bacterium
CTCCAGGGCGTCGAGTATCTGGAAATTGGCGTCTGCCCGGGCGTCGGCGTCAGCGAGGGTCTGCGCTTCCTCCTCCAACGCGATGAGTCGGCGGACGATCTCCCGGCGGTCGGCGTGCGATAGGCGGGGCAGTTCGCTCAGGATTTGCGCGGTGCTCATGACCTATCATTGAACACCCTCCTGCGCCGCTGACAACCCGCCGCCATCAGTCACCGCCTACAAATCCAGCCCCTTGTAATTGAAGCAGGCGTACACCCGCAAGTGCCGCAGCGGTAGCCCCCGGCGCTGGATTTCAAAGCGCGCCACCAGATTGCACTCCTCGAACCCGCTTTCAATCGCGCTCGGCAGCCGCCGCTGCCGCTCGTCGTCGGTGACGTACAGCGCGCTTTTCCCCACGAACGGGCTCGCCTCCAGCCCCCGGAATTCCTCCTCCGCCGTGGTCGGCGGCGGCGCGTTGGCGGGGCGGGGCGGGGGAGCCTGCACCTGATCGTACCCCGGCCAGAGCGAGAACTGCGTCTCGATGCTCTGCGACTCGGGCAGGTACACCGTCGGATGCTCCCTGGCCTGGACGCGCTTGTCGGACAGATAGAAGTTCAGCTCGGCGGCGAGCTGGTAGCGGCTGGCGATCAGGAACACCGGCGCGCCCAGTTGCCGCTCCTCGTCCTGGCGGAACGTATCGACGCACCGCGCCGTGGTCCGCCAGCCCACGAGCCGGGCGGTGGGGTCGCGGTCGTACTGCCAGCGGACTCCCAGCCCCCGGAACAGGTCCGTGTCCAGCACCGCCAGACTCATCACCACGCCCACGGCCAGCGCCGCCACGGCGAACACCCCGGCCGCGCGGCTGGTCTGCGCGCGCTCGTACCACATCCCGGCCGCGAGGATGCTCAGGCTCAGGAAGGCCGGGGCGGTCCAATTCGGCTCGCCCGCCGTCTTGAAAGCCAGCAGCGTGTACATGACCAGGAGCGGCAGCCCGAACGCCAGCAGGAAGCGCGCGCGCACCCCGGCCGCGTCCAGCCCGGCGGGCAGGTTGCGCCGCCCCCGCCGCCAGAACACCAGCCGCAGCCTGCCCTGCCGCCAGCCCCAGACGATCCCCACCAGCAGCCCGGCGAAGATCAGCGGCGAATACACCCCGAAGTGCGCGCCCAGGAACTTGCCGAACTCACCCAGCGGCCGGTCGAACGCGCTGCCGAGCTTGCCCCGGTCGTGCAGGTGGCTGAGCGTGATCCACGCGTGGCGCGCGTTCCAGAAGAACGGTGGCGAGCCGACCGCCGCGGCCGTGGCGAGCATCAGGTAAAAGCCCGGCCGCCGGAACTCCCGCCGCCAGCGTCGCACCAGCCACAATGCCAGCGCGATGCCGAGCAGTTCCATGGCGTTGGTGTACTTGGCCAGGAAGCCCAGGCCGACGCACAGCCCCGTCAGCAGCCACCAGCCGAGCCGCCCGGCGGCCCCGGGGTTTTCCTCCACGGCCAGCCAGCACGCCAGCATGGCCGCCGACCAGAAGAACACCGAGAGCGGGTCGATGGTCATCAGCAGCGAGCCCGCCGTGAACAGGGGCGTCACGTTCATCAGGACGACGGTCCAGGCTGCGGCGCTGACGCCGTAGCACCGCCGCGCGAGCGAGAACAGCAGGAGGCTCGTGCCCAGCGCCAGGAGCGGACTGAAGACCCGCACGCCGAACTCGTTGACTCCGAACAGGTCCGTGCCCGCGCGGATGGTGGCCGCGACGCCCGGGCCCTTGGAGTAGTAACCCCAGTCGAGCCGTTCGCTCCACATCTGGTAGTAGGCCTCGTCCGGCGAGAGTTCCACCCGGCCGACATACGCCAGGCGCAAGGCGGTCAGCAGCAACAAAAACAGCAGGACGGCGCGGGTGGGAGACATCGGAAGGCGGAAGGACGGAAAGGCAGAAGGTAGAAGGATGAAGGCAGAAGGACGGAAAGGCAAAGATCAAAGGCTACAGGGTGAAAGCAGGGGGAGGGAAGGCCGTTTCGCCGTTGGAAGGCCGTTCGCCGCTCGACGCGCTTCAGGCTTCCGACCTTCCGCCTTCCGCCTTTTCCACCGCCCACTGCAACGCCGCCAGCACGCACAGCGCCACCCCCACGCCCAGCACGGCGCTCACCGCCACGTCGCTCGGCCAATGGGAGCCGACATAAACACGCGAATACCCCACCAGACTCGCCGGGAGAAACCACAACGCACCGCGCCAACGGTAGAAACACGCCAGCACGACGGCGGCGCAGAAATTGTTGACGACGTGGCTCGACGGAAACGAGCGTCCCGGGAACGGATTCGCCGGACCGATGACCAGCGGGGCGGCGGTGACGCTTGTCTGGAGCGGCTGGAACAGCGCCACGAAGCGCGGCCGGGTGGCCCGGGCGAGGTCCACCTGCCGCACCCCCGCCATCGCTTGAAATGGCCGCAGCCGGTGGACCGAGTGCTTCAACGGCCCGGAGATCAGCCCGTCGCCCACCGCCAGCGTCAGCCCCAGCGCCACCAGGCACCACCGCGCTCGCGCCCGGCCGCGCCAGGCCGTCAGCAGCCCGAGCGCGACGAGGAACGGCAGCCACAGGTCCAGTGAGGACACCGCGGCCATGATCCGGTCGAGCATCGGCCCGGTCCACTGCCGGTTGACGAGGAAAAAGAGGGTCTGGTCCATGCTCCGGCGAGGAGGCGCAAAACGGGCGGAGCAGCGAGAATGCGGAGTGGGCAGGCCCGTGGGAAGCCCTTTCCGCCAGCTTTTGCAAAACCCGACGTGCCGGGGCAGATTGCCCGCGCCATGGTTCGACCCTCTTTCCTGCCCGTAGCACTGCTGGCGGCCTGCCTGTTCACCGGCTCCGTCGGGTCTGCCCCGGCCCAGTCCGCCCCGCCCGCCGACCTCACCGCCGCCGACATCCTGCACGCCGTCCGCGAGGGGCAGTCGGGCCGCCACGAGGCGCTGGACGGCCAGTTGCGCGACGACTCCAACGACAAAACTTTCCCGTTCCGCCTCGTGGCCGACGGGCCGCTGGTGCGCTACCAGTTCGCGGGCAAGCCGCCGGAAACCGTGCAGGTGCACTATAACGTGGACAACTCCACGTTGGAAGAATCCGGCCCCGACGGCGGCAAGCTGACCCCGGCCAATTTCGACAAGAAAATCCTCGGCACGGACCTGACCTACGAGGATTTATCGCTGCGGTTCATCTACTGGTCGCGGGCGGCCATCGAAGGTGAGGATCGGTTGATGACCTTCACCCAGCCTACCTGGCGGCTGCGGCTCCAATCACCCACGAAGCATTCGCAGTACGCGAGCGTGCTCCTTTGGGTGGGCAAGGAGAACGGCGCATTGTTCAAGGCCGAGGGCTACAACGAGCAGGGCAAGCTGGTCCGGCGCTTCACGGTTTCCAGCGGCCAGCAATTCGAGGGAAGGTGGTACCTCAAGCAGATGAAGATCGAGAGCTTCGATCCAGGCACGGACCACGTCCACACCCGGACATATTTGGAGATCAAAGGGTTAGCGAAGTAAATCTGGCCCGGTCAGCCGCCTTAGACGGTGGTCACGATTGGCAACTCACGCCGCGCGCATGGACTCCAGCCACTCGCGGTAGACGAAGGGCGAGATTTCCGAGGGCTTGATCTCGCTGCGCCCGCCCCAGAAGACATTCGTGTACGACACGGGGATGCCGATGTTCGCCAGGTGCTCGTCGATGGCAGCCTTGTGGGCCAGGAGCCGGTCCCTCTCCGTGCCATGGGCGACGGCCATGATGTTGACGTGGCCAAACTCCGGGCCGCCCTCGCGCCAGTAGCAGTGGGTGAGAATGAGATGCCGCCCGACCTCGCCGCCCGCCTCGATCTCGCGTCCCGCCGGGACGGCCCAGTGAAACAACCCGTTGAAGCGGGTCACCCGCACGCCGGTTTCGCTGGGCTTGACGTGTTCCAGGAACGTCGAAAACCGGCCGATGAGCTTGCGCGACTGCAACGCGAGCGCCGTCTGGCAGAAATCCTCGAAGCTGACCCCGGCCTCCCGCGCGCGGGCGGCCCAGGGGGTTTCCTCGTGGATTTCTTCTGGCGCGAGTTCGCGTTTGAGGGCCAGGAGTACCTGCCACTCGTGAGCGTCCAGTTCAACCTGTTCGACCACGGTGATTTCCGCCGGTTGGTCGGCCCGCGCGCCCGGCTCGATGACCTTGCGCCGCACGTGCCCGACGCCGAGCACGAAAATTCCCTTGGCTGGCATGAGCCGGAAGTGGTTCGCGCCGACGCGTTCGCGGAGCAATTCGGCGTGCGCCTCCAGTGAGAAGCCGCGCGGGGCCTTGAGCGTGGTCCAGAGCTTGTAGTCGCTCCCGGCCGTGGCGGTGTCGGTCGAGCGCAGGACGACGTGGCCGCTGAAGGGGTCCCGGCGGAACATGAAGTCGAAGGCCGCTTCGAGGCGGTCGGGCGGGACGTTCCAGGCGACGAGTGCGCCGGAGGCGAGGTTGGTGGCCAGGAGGGTCTGGCGGACACGGCGCACGGTGCCCGTCTGGAGCATGGCGCGGATGCGCTGGAGGACGAGCGGCAGAGCGACGCCGCTGCGCCGGGCGATCTCGCGGAAGGGGTCGGGGCTGAACCCGGCGATCTTGTCCTCGCTAACGGCGAGGATCCGGGCGTTGAGCGGGTCGTTGTGCTCGGTCGGGCAGGGCGGTGAGAGAGTAGCGGTGGCGTCCACGGGCGGAACATCCGGCAGGGCGGCGGTTGCTGCCAAGGTTTTTTGCGGGCTGGTGACATTGAGCGGCGGTTTCCATTTGACGCGCCGCCAAAATTCGGTTACCAAACCGACCTGCGATGATGCCTGACCCCTTAAGGTTCTGGCGGCTAGCGTGGAAAGCACCCGTAGCTCAATTGGATAGAGCATCTGACTACGGATCAGAAGGTTTGAAGTTCGACTCTTCACGGGTGCATGCCTCTTGCTGAGGCGTTTGCAAATATGCCGGGTGGGCATTTGCCAAACCAGGGAACGTGAGAGACACATTGCGGATGGGCGCGAACAAAGTGCTTGCTGTCTGCCGGAAAAAGCACGCT
>CAXTVY010000277.1:0-5574 GCA_964247665.1 uncultured Chthoniobacterales bacterium
TCGGCCGCGTCTCCGGCGGCAGCATGTCCCGCGCGAGGATCGCCGCCGTGGCGTTCGGCACGGCATAGTGCACGTGGAGGATATCGAGCCGGTGCGCCTCGCTCACCTCCGCCATCTTGACGGAAAGTGGCAGCGTGTAATCCGGATACTTGAAAAGCTCGTAATCGTTGATCGTCACCGCGTGAAACGAAATCCCCGGGGCGTTCGACATCCGGAACGGCGGTTCGTAGCTGATGAAGTGCACCGCGTGTCCCCGGCGTGCGAGTTCCTCCCCCAAAGCAGCCGCCAGGATGCCGCTGCCACCCACCGAAGGGTAACAGGTGATGCCGATGCGCAGCGGGCGGGTCGAAGGCATGGTGATTCCTAGAAACGCCGCGCCGAACGGGTGACGGCTGACAGCGAATCGAACACCAACGGATCATTGGGCCACAACGGCTGGGCGGATGCGACCCCCGCGCGTAACCCCCACACCCTCGCGCGGGCGGTTTGCAGCTCGGCATACGGCCGCGTCGCTCCCTGCGAGCCGTGGGCTTCCATGGACGCCTGCCAGGCCGCGAGCGGTTGCGGGGCGGAAAGATCGATCAGGATGGGTTGCCCTTCAGTGGGTTCCGCCTCGGCGGTCACGGCGTAGAAAAACAGCGCGGCCACCGTGTGCGCGGGCTGGGCCTGCAACGCCGCCACCCCACCGTAGCGGGCCAGCCGCGCCGCGTCGCGCACGAGCTTGCCCAGGCGGAGATGGTCCGGGTGCTGGTTTCCCGTCATGCTCGGTGCGAGCACGCTGGCGGGACGCACGCGGCGGATCACCCCGGCCAGCCGGACGGCGTGCGCCGCGCGCTCCTCCAGCCGGGCGTCTCCGTCCAGTTCGAGGATTTCCAGCGTGGCACCGAGGATCTCCGCCCCCCGGCGCGCTTCCACCACGCGCGTCTCGGGCGTGCCGTGCGTCGCGGCCTCGCCGCGTGAACACACGACGAAATGCACCGCGCGCCCGCGCGCCGTTTCGACGGCCACGACCCCGCCGCAGCCGAACTCGATGTCGTCCGGATGCGCGCCAAATACCAGCATGGGCGGCACGGCGGGTGGGTCAGGCGGGTAGATCGGTATAGGCTTCATCGGAGCGGTCGATGGGATCGCGCTGCACGAAGGTGACTTCGGGCGTTTCCTCGGTGTGCAGGTACTGAATTTCTCCCGCCCCGGCCACGTAGTGGGTGCAGCGGACGACCGACTGCATCCAGCGCAGCCGCGTGTCACGCGTGGGGCTGATTTGCGCCTTGGTAAAATCCCCCGGCGGCAGATCGACGTAAGCGTTGCCTCCCTCGTGCAGCCGCAGCGCGCCGTTCTGCCAGCGCGCGCGGACGGTTTCCCCCGCGTGGGCAACATCGACGAAAAAATCCGGCACGTCGCATGCGGCGTTCCTCACCTGCGGGTCGGCGGATCGCACGACGCGAATGCCTTCCAGCAATCCCAGGCGGCGATACATCTCCAGGCAGAAATCGGCCACGTTTTCGCCCGTGGCCGCCTTGAAGGCCGCCACCGCCGGGCCATCCAGATACGCGGGCAGTTGCCGGTTCATGTGCTCCTGCCAATCCGGGAGCACCCGCTTGCACGCGAGCGGCGACCATTTGCGCTGCACCTTGTTGGCGAAGGTGAAGTTGAGCCCCTTGGGCTGACCGGACGTTCGGTGGGTCAGGATCGTCTGGGTTTCGCGCGGGTCGTGGTCACTGTCGTGCAGGAAAAAAACGATCTCGCCGCCGAGTTCCTGTTGCATCCGCCGGGCGGTGACGATCTTGGCGTACAGAAACCGCTTGGGGAAAAAGCCGCACGGCTGCTGGCCGAAGCAAATGATGGGATCACTCATACGTTGACTGGCTCCGGGTTTTCAGGGCCCGGGCCACCGAGCACGGTCTGAATCAACCCACTGAAGAACATGCACGCCGCGCATCCGATGACGTTGTACCACAGGTACGAGATCGACTGCGTGGCGTAGAGCGCGAACACCAGCGCCTGGGCCGCCACCGCACCCCAAAATACTGCCGTACCGCCGACGCGACGCAGGAAAAATGCCACGAGGAAAAGCCCGAGCACGACCCCGTAGAAAATTGACCCGAGGATGTTCACGGCCTGGATGAGGTTCTCGGACAGGTCGGCGAACAGGGCGAACGCGATGGCCACCCCGCCCCACCCCGCCGTGAACCAGCGCGACGCCCGCACGTAGTGCGCGTCCGGCATCGGCCGGGGCAGCGCGTGCCGGTAAATGTCCACCGTCGTCGTCGAGCCGAGCGCGTTGAGTTCCCCGGCCTTGGACGACAACGCCGCCGCCAGGAACGCCGCGACCAGCAACCCGATCAATCCGTGGGGCAGGTAACGCAGGATGAAGGTGATGAACACGAAATCGGCGTCGTTCGCGGGCGTGTGCGGATCGGCGTCGTGCAAGGCTTTGGCGGCTTCCGCGCGGATCGCCTCGGCGCGCCCGCGGGCCGCTTCGGCGGACCGGTGCGCTGCGTCCACGGCGTCGCGCACGCCGCTTCGCCGCGCGTCCAGCCAGCGCAGCACCTGCTGGCGCTCCTGCGCGTGGGCCGCCGCAAAACGAGCCTCCAGCGCGCGGAACCGTTCGCCTCCGGCGCGGGCAACTTGCGCGGTCCAGGCTGTCTGGTTGAAGAACACGGGCGGCGTCTCGAACTGGTAGAACACAAACGCCAGCACGCCCAACCCGAGGATGAAGAACTGCATGGGAATCTTGCACACGGCATTGAACATCAACCCGAGCCGGCTCTCGCGCAGCGATGCGCCCGAAAGGTAGCGGCCCACCTGGGATTGATCCGTGCCAAAGTACGCCAGGGCCAGGAACATGCCGCCCAGCAGCCCCGACCAGAACGTGTACCGCCGGTGTGGATCGGGCGAGAAATCCACCGCGTCCAATTTGCCGAACCCGCCCGCGACGGCCAAAGCGTCGGTAAAACCGACTTCCCTCGGCAGTCCCACGACGAGGAGGATGCCCGCCGCCGCCATCCCGGCGAAGATCACCGCGAGCTGGTGCTTCTGCGTGATGCTCACCGCCTCGTTCCCACCCGCCACGGTGTAGCCCACGGCGAGGATGCCCGTGCCGATGATCGTGAGGTCTAGCCGCCAGCCCATCACCGTCGCCAGGACGATGGCGGGCGCGTAGATCGTGATGCCCGCGCCCAACCCGCGCTGGAGCAGGAACAGGCCCGCGCCGAGCGAGCGCGTCTTGCCGTCGAAACGGCGGCCGAGGTATTCATACGCCGTGTAGACGTTCAGCCGCCGGTAGATCGGCAGGAACACGACCGAGATCACGATCAACGCGAACGGCGCGCCGAAATAGTTCTGCACGAAGCCGAGGCCATCGCGGTAGCCCTGTCCCGGCATGGAAAGGAACGTGATCGCGCTGGCCTGCGTGGCCATGACCGACAGCCCAATCGTGAGCCAGCCCGAGTCACCCCGGCCCTTGAGGTAGGTCCGCAGATCCTGCCGTCCCCGGGTGCGCCAGATGCCGTAGCCCGCGATGCCGAGCAGTGTGGCGAGCAGCACGATGTAGTCGAACCCGTTCACGAGCACAGAAAAGGCAGCGCCACCAGACCCGCTATCCAGACGCAGAACGCCACCACCACGGCGACGTACACCGCGCGCCAGGTGCGCAGCAGGGGGAGACCCGTTTCCGTATCGTCCGGCGCGTCGGATGGCGGGTTCATTTGCCGAGCGAGACGAGGTTGGCGAACAACCGGTAAGCACCCGGCACCCCGGCGGGCAGTTCCCGGAAAAAAGACAGCCCGGTGTAGACGAAGTATCCCTTGCCGTGGCGGGCCACCAGCAGCCCGCTTTGCAGCGGTGGCTCACCGGGATCGCTGCAAGCCAGCAGCGCGCTGAAATGCTCGTGGTCCCATTCGGAGGGGAAGTTCAGCCCACGTTCCTGCACCCAGCCCTCGAAATCCGCCGCCGTGATGCGGTTCGGGACGTTGAACGCGGGATGATCGGGCAGGAGCATCGTCACCGGGGCATTTTCGTTGGTGACACGATTTTGGGGCAGGTTACGGGAGAGCGTCAGGTCGTAGGGTGCGAGCCGGGGCGTTTTCAACTCGCCGGGCGTGTTGTATTGCTCGATGACGTTGCCGCCGTTCTCGACGTAGGCGAACAGTGCCGGGAGGCCGGGCGCAAGGTCTGTCCGCACGTTGAACGCACGCACGCCGACCACCACCGCGTCGAAATCCTGGAGCCTTCCCGGCGTCAGATCCGCGCCGGAAAGCGTCGTGACCTCGTACCCCATCGCGGCGATGGCTTCCGCCGTGCGGTCCCCCGCCCCGGGCAGGTAGCCGATGCGCTTGCCCCGGATCGCCAGATCGAGGCACACCGCCTTCACCCGCGCCGGTGGCTGGAGGAGCTGCGGCGGGATATGCTCGTAGCGAATTTCCTGCCGCCCCGTGTCGTAGGTCTTGCCGTCGATGGTGGCCCGGGCGGTCAGCAACGAAGTCTGCGCGCTGGCTGGCGCGGTCACCGAGAACGTGAAGCGTGCGTGGTCGCCCACGTGCAGCAGTTGGAACTCCTGCAACCCGGGCGTGATCTTCCACCCCGTTGGCGCGTCGAGGTGCAAAGCACCGGCCTGCTGGTCACGGTAAGCCCTTATTTCCACCTCTACTTTTCCCGTCGCACCGTTGGAGAAAAGCTGCACCTCGCGTCCGAGCGCGAGCGAAACGGGCGGAACCACGTCCGGCCGGAGGCGCACCTCGCCCTTTGCCGGGTCAGCATAGATTTGCACGGGTTCCACCGACACCATGATGCGCCGCCCACCGACGAGAAATTGGTGGTACACCTGCAACGTCGGACTGTTCTCGGCTTGTCCGATGAGTTGCGGGTTATCTACCCGGTACATCCCGGGTGTTCCGTCGTCGCGCAGCCAATAAGGCTCGGTCAAGGGAGTCTCCGCGGGCAGCGTCATCGTGGCAGTACGGATCACCGGTTGGTCCTGGCGCAGGGTGACCGTCTCATCGTCATTCTTGTCCGGGAACTTCAGCGGGAGGAGCAAACTGTTGTCTCCGGCCCGTTGCGGTCCAACGTATGACACCGGCAGCCACTCGACCGGGTAGGCAGAACGCAGGATGGCGGTATGACGCAGGGCAATATCCTCGCCCGGCACGACCTCCGCCTGTGCCACGGTTGACTCGACGTAAAGGCCGAGGGCGTCCGCGATGATACGATGGAGTTGTTCGCGTTTTGCCTCCCGGGTGGGGTCGATGCTGCCCGGTCCGAAGGAGATTCCATCGAGAAGCTGATCCACTGCCAGCAGGGACGGGACGATGGTGGTTGGATCGAGCGGATTGAAGCGCGTGATGCTGTCGGCGATCAGCGCATCGATCTTCGCGCCGCCGGGCACCCGCGGCCAACCGGGGTCGAGGCCGTCAAAAAGGCTGGTGCCAGCCGCTTTGCCATCGAGGGATTGGAATTCGTCGAGCCGCGAGCCGCGGCTGGCGACCACGCCGAAACCCTGGCTGCGGTGGCTGGAACGGCTCTGCGCGGCGATCTCCCCGACCGATTCACCGAGCAGCGGAATGTAGCCGCCGATGT
>CAXTVY010000278.1:0-5562 GCA_964247665.1 uncultured Chthoniobacterales bacterium
GATGGCAAGGCCGGGTTCGCCGCGCTGGGCATGGCCCTGGGCGAGATCGATGCCCAGGCCGTGCACCGTCTTGACCGCGCCGCCGCTCTCGATGTCCCCGGCCACGCTGCGGATCCCCAGGTGCCGCGCGCATTCGCTCAACACCTTCACGAACGCCAGGTTGATCGGGCTCTGGGTCACCCCGCGCACCAGCCCACCGTCCACCTTCAGATACACGAACGGGCAATCCTGCAAATAGTCAAACGGCCCGCCGCCCGCGCCCAGGCCCACCAGCGCCGCGTGGAACCCGTTGCCGCAGAGCCGCGCCAGCGTGTGGTTGGCCATCTCCGGGTTGGGCAGGAGTTCCGTCTCGGCCACCTCGAAGGTGAGACGGCCCGGCAGGACGCCCGCCGACTCGCAGATGCGCCCGGCAAAGGCCGCCAGTCCGGTGTCCTGCAACGACACGCCCGCGAGGCTCACGGACAAGCGCAGGTTGGGATGCGCCGCGAGACTGCGCGCGGCCAGGCGGATCGTGCAACGGTCGATCTCGCGCACGAGGTGCGAGCGTCCGGCCGCGGCGAGGTAGCCGCCCAGTTCCCGGCAATCGCCGTCGGCGGCGCGCAGAAACGTGCGCGCCTGGTGGAACTCGACACGCCGCGTCTCCAGATCGACCACGGGCTGGAAGCGCAGCGTGAAATCGTGCGTGCGCAGGGCGTGGCGCAACTCGGCCAGGCGACAGGTTTCGTCGCGCATCCGGGCCAGCTCGGGGTCGCCCGCGGAGAAGATTTCCACGCGGTCGCGTCCGCGCACCTTGGCGCTGAAGCACGCGCTGTCGGCCGCGGCGAGGACGTGCGCGGCAATGGTATCGCCGTTGAGCGGGGCGACGCCGATGGACGCGCCCAGTTGGAAGCGCCGTCCGCTGTCACAGAAGGCGAGGTTGCTGACCTGCGTGCGCACGCGCTCGGCCGTCAGCCGGGTTTCGGCCAGCGGCAGCCCCTCCTGGAGCACGACGAACTGGTCGCTGCCGAAGCGCGCGACGAGGTCGGCGGGGCGCACGGCGTTGCGCAGGAGGTAGGCGATCTGGACCAGGAGGCGGTCCCCGGCGGCGTGGCCCAGGGCGTCGTTGACGATCTTGAAGTGGTCCAGGTCGAGGTAGAAGAGCGCGCCGTCGGGCCCGCCCGCGCCGGCGGCGGCGGCGGCGGTCTCCACGGCGGCGGTGAAATGCTCCTTGTTGTAGAGCTTGGTCAGCGCGTCGTGCGAGGCGAGGTAGGCGAACTGGTCGCGCTCGGCCACGAGTTCGTCGGCGAGTTGTTTGCGGCAGGCACGGGCCCGGAGCGCCTCCTCGGCGACGGTGAGGCGGATGTCGAAGAGATCGGGCTGGTAGGGTTTGAGGAGGTAGTCGTCGGCCCCGGCTTCGAGGATGCGGCGCAGGTCGTGGGGCTCGCGGCTGGCGGTGCCCGCGAGGACGTAGGGGCGGTCGCCGTCGGGCTCGGCGCGCAGCCAGCGGCAGAACTCGAAGCCGTCCATGCCGGGCAGGTAGAGGTCGAGCACGACGAGCGGAAAATAGCTCTGGCGGTAGCGGACGGTGGCTTCCTCGGCGCTCGCGCAGGCAGCGACGGTGTGGCCGCGGATCAGGAGCATCTGCTCGAGCAGGGTCCGCGTGGAGGCATCATCTTCGACAATCAGGATTTGCACGCTCGGAATAAAAGGGGTTGAGCCCTATAGAGCGGGAAGCGTGCCGGGGAAGAAAAAGCGGAAGGATGCAGGAGGCAGGATGCAGGTGGCGGGATGCGGGATGCAGGATGCAAGATGCAAGATGCAGGATGCAAGATGCAAGATGCAAGATGCGGGATGCAGGATGAGAAAAGGGAGGGAAGCTGACCCGGGGCCGATGTGCAGATTTTCGCATCCGTTTCTTTACGTGCGCCGCCCGAAGCGGGTAGGATGCGCGGACTATGGGCGACAAATCACCGAAAGACACGCAAAAGAAGGACTCGCAGAAGAACAAGAAGACCGACGCGGCCAATAAACAGAAGTCCGCGGCTTCCGCCGCGAAAGCCGCACCGAAACCCGCGCCGAAGTCCGGCAAGAAGTAAGCCAGTCTGCCCGTTTCCCGGGCGGCACCGATCCCCGTTCACCCCGTCCACCGGCTGGGCCCGGCAACGCTCGCAGACGGCCGTTTGCAAGCGGGGCGGAGCTTTGGCTGGCGTGGGTGTTGACGTTTTCGGCGACAGGTTTCTTCTTTTTCGCACTCCCGAAACGTTTTTAGCGGCATGGACTCCCGCCCGGATGACCCCTGGATCGTCGCGCACCGCGGCGCGTCGGCCGATGCGCCCGAGAATACTCTCGCCGCCGTCCGGCTGGCCTGGGAGCAGGGCGCGGACGCCGTGGAAGTGGACCTGCGCCTGACCCGCGACGGGCAGGTGGTCGCCATGCACGACGCCACCGCCCGGCGCACGGCGGGCGCGCAAATCGCCGTGGCGGGCGCGACACTGGCGGAACTGCGCACGCTCGACGCCGGGAGCTTCAAGGGCCCGGCGTGGCGCGGCGAACCCGTGCCGACCCTGCGCGAGGTGCTCGCCACCGTGCCGGCCGGGCGGCGCGTCGTGCTGGAACTCAAGGCGGGTCCGGAACTGCTCGGGCCGCTGGCCGAGGATCTGGCGGCAGCGCAAGCCGCGGGCGGTCCGGGGCTGGACCGGGTGGTGCTCATCACGTTCCAGGAGGATCTCGCGCGGTTGTCCAAGGCGCGGCTGCGCGCGGCCAGCGTGCTCTGGCTGGCCGATCCGCGTCACCCGCGCCGGGGCGAGGGGTTCGACGGGGCCATCCGGCGGATGATCGCCACGTCCAGCCGGGCCGGGCTGGACGGGCTGGACCTGTGGGCGCACCCCGGACTGGACGCGGCGCTGGTGCGCGAGGTCCACGCCGCGCGGCTGGCATTGTTCGTCTGGACGGTCAACCATCCCGGCGAGGCCGAGCGGCTGATGGCGGCCGGCGTGGATGCCATCACCACGGACGTGCCCGGCGTCCTGCGGGGGGTACGCGCCGGGTGGCGGGGCGCGGGGGCGTGAACCGCGCTCCCGCTACGAGGTCGGGAACGGGTTGCGCCCGGCGAACTGCGTCTGGTGCCAGTAGGGATAAATCTTCGGCACGGCGCTGGCTGCATCCAACGCGGCGATCTGCGCGGGCGTGAGGTTCCAGCCCACGGCGGCGAGGTTCTGCCGGAGTTGTTCCTCGTTGCGCGCCCCGATGATCACGTTCGACACGGTCGGGCGCCCGAGCAGCCAGTTGAGCGCGATCTGCGGCACGCTCTTGCCCGTTTCCGCCGCCACGGCGTCGAGCGCATCGACGACCTTGTAGAGATATTCGTCGCCCACCTGCGGCCCCTTGTCGGCGGTCTTGTGCAGGCGGCTCTGCTCGGGCAGCGGCTGGCCGCGGCGGACCTTGCCCGTCAGCCGTCCCCAGCCCAGCGGGCTCCAGACGACCGCGCCGACCTTCTGGTCCACGCCCAGGGGCATGAGTTCCCACTCGTACTCGCGCCCGATGAGCGAGTAATACGCCTGGTGCGCGACGTAGCGCGTGAGGTTGAACCTCTCCCCGCAGCCGAGCGCCTTCATCAGGTGCCAGCCCGAGAAGTTCGAGCAGCCGAGATAGCGGATTTTGCCCGCGCGCACGAGGTCGTCGAGGGTGTTGAGCACTTCCTCCACGGGAGTAAGGGCGTCGAAGCCGTGCAACTGGAAGAGGTCGATGTAATCGGTTTGCAGGCGGCGCAGGGCGGCGTCCACGGCGCGGGTGAGGTGGTGGCGCGAGCTGCCCTGGCCGTTGGGCCCCTGGCCCGCCGGGAAGGTGGCCTTGGTGGAGAGGATGACCTGGTCGCGGCGTCCCTTGACGGCCTGGCCGAGGATGGTTTCCGCCGCGCCCCCGGAGTACACGTCGGCGGAGTCGAACATGTTCAGGCCCGACTCCAGGCAGATGTCCACCAGGCGGGTGGCTTCCTGCACGTCCGTCTCGCCCCAGGCCTTGAAGAACTCGCCGCCGCCGCCAAAGGTCCCCGTGCCGAGGCTCAAGACCGGCACCATGAAGCCCGAGCCGCCTAATTGTCTGTATTCCATTGTGAGAGAAGGTTCGTGCAAACCGGGGGGAGTGGTTCCCTTGGCGGGTGGCGGGTGGCGGGTGGCGGGCACCTGCCGTGCGTCGTGGGTTGCGAGTTGCGGGATGCGGGATGCAGATCATCAAAAGAGGCGCGTAACCCCCAAAACGCATAGGATGACAGAGTATTTTGGGGAGACACTCCTTTGCTGGCAACCAGCACCGCAACGCACCGCAGGTGCCCCGCCACCCGCAACGCACCGCAGGTGCCCCGCAACCCGCAACCCACAACGCACCGCAGGTGCCCGCAACGCGCGGAGCGCCCCCGCCTACCGGCGCGCGACGGTCAACACCCGCACGCCCGCCGCCCCCGCGCGGCGCAACGCCCGGGCGCACTCGTTGACGGTCGAGCCCGTCGTGAACACGTCGTCCACCAGGATCACCCGCGCACCCCGGAGCGTCCGGGTGGACCGGCGGCCCGCGGGGGTGGCTTCGATGGCGTCGCGCAGGTTCTGCTGGCGTTCGGCGCGGTTGAGCTGCGTCTGGGTCTGCGTGTAGCGCACGCGGCGCAGGGCGTTCCACACGGGCAGGCCCGTCTGGCGGGACAACGCGCGGCAGAGAGATTCCGCCTGGTTGAACCCGCGCTCGCGCCGACGCCGCCCGTGCAGCGGCACGGGCACCAGCACCGCCCCGCCGTCCCCGGCCGCCCAGTCGCGCAGGCGGGGATCGTCGCGCAGGACGCTGGCCATCCACCCGGCCAGGGGTCGGCAGAGGTAGTGCTGTTCCTGATACTTGAAGCGGGCGATGAGGTCGCGCGCCAGCCCGTCGTGCCGCCGGGCGCTGACGGCGCAATCGAAGACCGGCGGCCGTTCCCGGCAGTACGGGCAGGAAAGCGGACCGGTCAGGACCGCCAGCGCATCGCCACTGACGCTCTGGCCGAAGGTCTGCGAGCACAGCGCGCAGAAGGGCGGCTCGATGCGCGGGGCCAGCGCGTCGCACGGGGCGCAGAGGTATTCTCCCGGCTCCAGCGCCGCCTCGCACCCGGCGCACTCGGGCGGGTAGAGCAGCCCGGCGGCCGTCTGCAAGGCGGCGACGAGGGGATGGCGGAACGGGCGGAGGAGCGTCACCGTGGAAAAGAATGTTCCCGTTTTAAAGGTGAAGGGCCAGCGAGATCACCGCCGTGTCCGCCGTCCTATTTGGCCCGCACGCGGTACTTCAGACGTACGCAGTCCCCGGAATGAGAGCGGAAAGCCGTGCGGGTTTCCTCCGCGTTCCTGTTCTTTCCCCCGGTGTCGGTCGAGCCTCGCAATACGAGATCGTCGTCTACCAGGACAAAATAGAAGTAATCCGGGTCCATAGGCATGGGACCCTGGTAGACCGGCAGCGTGATTTCGTGCGCATTGTTCGTTTGCTGGTGGACAATGCCTCCTTGCCAGCCTTCCTCCAACGCGTAAATACCGCCGCCGACAAACCGGCCATCCTCATCGAACACGTAAT
>CAXTVY010000279.1:0-5553 GCA_964247665.1 uncultured Chthoniobacterales bacterium
ATCCTGGGCTATCTGGTGACGCCGATCATCGCGGCGCGCAATCTGGTCCTGATCAGCCGCCATGCGCGCGGCAATCCGCCCGGCCCGGCGGACGCCCCCCGGCCCGACGACGGCAGCGCCGCCCCGACCGCGGCCGACCCGGATCGCATGGCAGAAGTGGACCTAACCCGAGGAGAAAAACGGCCAGAAATAGGGGAACAGGAGACGAAGAAAGACTGATTGATACGACGCTGCCGTCCGTTGCGCAGCCGCACTTGGCGCACGGCGTTTCTTCCGGTATCCTGTTTGTTCTCAGTTATGCATCGCTCCAGCCCGCCGCTCCTATACTTCGACAACAACGCCACCACCGCGCTCGACCCCGCCGTCGTCGAGGCGATGATGCCGTTCCTGACCGAATTCTACGGCAACCCTTCGAGCGCCTACGGCTTCGCCACGCGGGTGCGCGATGCCATCGAGCAGGCGCGCGCACAGGTCGCGGCGCTCGTCGGCGCGGACCCGGGCGAGATCGTGTTCACCGGCAGCGGCACGGAGGGCAACAATGCCGCCATCGCCAGCGCGCTGGCCGCCGACCGCGACCGCAAGCACGTCGTCACCACCGGGGTCGAGCACAGCGCGACGAAGAACTACTGTGAGGCGCTCGCGCGCAAGGGCTACGAGGTGACGTGGCTGCCGGTGGACGCCCGAGGGCAGCTCGACCCCGCCGAAGCGGCGGCGGCCATCCGCGAGGACACCGCCGTCGTCTCGATCATGTGGGCAAACAACGAGACGGGTGTGATCTTCCCGGTCGAGGACATCGCGCGCACGGCCCGGACGAAGGGCGCATACTTCCACACGGACGCCGTGCAGGCGGTCGGCAAGGTGCCGGTGGCGCTCGCGGGCTCGGCGGTTCATTTCCTGTCGCTGGCCGGACACAAGCTCCACGCGCCGAAGGGGGTGGGGGCGCTCTACGTCCAACGGCGGACGCGGTTCACACCGTTTCTGATCGGCGGCAGCCAGGAGGATGGGCGGCGGGCCGGAACGCAGAACGTCGCCAGCATCGTGGCGCTGGGCAAGGCGTCGGAGATCGCGGCGGCGCGCCTGGAGGAAGAGTTGACGGTCGTGCGCGGCCTGCGCGACCGGTTCGAGGCGGCGGTGCGGGCGCGGGTGCCGGGCGTGGAAGTCAACGGTGACCCCGTGGGTCGGCTGCCGAACACGGCGAGCCTGTATTTCCCCGGGGTGGACGGCGAGGCGATGCTGGTGCTGCTCGACAAGGCGGGACTGTGCGCGAGCGCGGGGAGCGCGTGCACGTCGGGCTCGCTGCACCCCTCGCACGTCCTGATGGCGATGGGTTTTTCCACCGAACGGGCGCGCGGCAGCCTGCGGTTCTCGTTCGGCCGGTTCAACACCGAGGAGGAAGTCGGCCGCGGGGTGGAGATCGTCGCCGGAGCGGTCGAACGATTGCGGACCATGAGCCCGGGCACGGTCGGCTGAAGAATTGCGGAGGAAACGGCAGCAAAAACCGCCGCCGTGTCCCGGGACACGGCGGCGGCGTAGGCAATTTGCGGACGAAGGGCGGGCGTTACTTGGCGAAAGCCTTCGTCAACTCCGTGGAGGCGAGCGTTTCCGCCTGCTTGGCCTCATCGATGACGATGCCCATGCCAAAGAACTCGTGCGTGACGCCCTTGTACATCTGGTACGTCACGGGGACGCCGGCGGCTTTCAGCTTCTCGGCGTAGGCCATTCCCTCGGAGCGCAAGGGGTCGATCTCCGCCGCGATGATCGTGGCAGGCGGCTGGCCCTTAAAATCGGTCGCCTGGAGGATGGACAGGCGGGGGTCATTGCCGTCTTCCGGCTTGGCGAGGTAATACTTGAAAAACCACTTCATGCCCTCGGCGCTCAACGGCTTGGTGGCCGCGTTCTCCTGGTACGATTGCGTGGTGAAATCGTAGTTGCACACCGGGTAGATCAGGAGTTGGTGCAGCGGCATCTGGAGATGCTGCTTCCTGGCTTCCAGGCAGATGGAGGCAGCCATGTTACCGCCCGCGCTCTCACCGGCAATGGCCACTTTTTTGGGGTCGCCCTTGTACTTGCCCGCGTTGTCGAGCACCCACTTGTAAGCCTGCATCGTGTCGTCGTGCGCCGTGGGAAACTGGTTGTCCGGCGCGAGGCGGTAGTCCGTCGAGATCACGGTCGCCTTGGTCATCTCACACAGCACACGCGGGGAGGCGTCGTAGGCATCAATGCTGCCGATGACCCAGCCGCCGCCATGGATGTAGAGCACGGTCGGGAACGGTCCGTCGCCGGACGGAATGTAAGCGCGGGCATCCACCTCCTTGCCGCCGCCGACGGGAATTTTGAAGTCCTGCGTCGAGCCCGTGAAGTCCGGCTTCGGCTTGCCGTCCTTGAGTGCCACCGTCTTGACCGCCGTGGAAATCGCCGGGGCGCTTTTGGCGAGCGCGGGTGTCGCCTTTTCGATGGGGATGGGGCTGATGATAGCGTAAGCGTCGAGCACTTCTTTCATCTGGGCATTCGGCTCGGCCCGAGCAGCCGGTGACCCACCCGAAAAAGCAGCGACGGTAGCAACGGCGAGCGCGGCGCGCACGGGTGCAAGACGAAACAACAGGGGGACGGTCTTACGTTTGAGCATGTCCCTTGTTCGGACTTTAGGCGCGATGCGGTCCCCAATAAATGTGCCGGGGGCCGCGACCACACCGCGGAAATGGGGATAATCCCCACCGGCTGGCAGGCAACCGGGTGAACGGTGCGGACCGTAGCATCCAATCAAATGGCTTAACCCTGCTCGACGATGCTCGAAAAGCTACCTCATCTCATCGGACACCATCTCCGTGGCACGGGCCCTGGTCTGGACAAGACCATGTATTTCGATCCGGCCCACGCGGACGCTCCCGAGCCAATCATGGTCACGAGTCCGGTTCTGACCGACGGGCAACCTATTCCCGCGCGCTACACGGAAGACGGCGAGAAAGTTTCCCCACCACTGGCCTGGACCGGCGTGCCCGCAGGAGCACGGAGCCTCGTGTTGGTGATCGAGGATGCGGACAGCCCCACGCCTGCGCCCATCGTGCACGCGTTGGTGTTCGATCTGCCGGCGGCGGACGGCCAGTTGGGTGAGGGCGAATTGCGCGGCCCCGGTTCGGAAGGTGTGGCGCACGTTCTGGGCAAAAATACCTTCTTCAGAGCGGCCTACCTGCCGCCCGACCCGCCTCCGGGTGGCGGTACGCACCGCTATGTGTTCCAGTTCTACGCGCTCGACACTCCGGCTGGCTTGAGTGAAGGCGCAGGGCGGTCGGCGGTCAGAGACGCGATCCGGGGGCACGTGCTGGCGCGGGGCTGCTTCATCGCCACCTACGAACGGCCATAATCGCTTCGGAAGACAGTTTTATTGGACAGTAACTTGCACGGTTTGCCGGATGTCATCGGACGCGGCGGCAACCTGGAATTCGTACCGCCCCGGCGGTACCACGTAACTCTTCCTGGTCACATCCCAGCGCCGTAAGCGTTCCACGGGAACCGCAAACTGGAACGACACCGTCTCGTTGCGGCGAACCGTTTCCCGATGGAAACCCACCAGCGAGCGGATCGTGTCCCCCATCCCGGGGTTGGCGTCAAGCCGCCGGGCATAGATTTGCACCACTTCATCCCCGTCGCGCGAACCCGTGTTCGATACCGGCACGTGTAACTTGACCGCGCCCCCGGCGTCGAGCGTCGCGGAGCTTTCCAGGGCGGCGGCACCGTAACGGAACGTCGTGTAACTGAGCCCGTGCCCGAAGGCGTAAAGCGGTTTGCCCGTGAAAAAACGATAGGTCCGGTTCTTCATGTGGTAATCGTGGTAGTCCGGCAGGTCCTGGGTCGAACGGTAAAACGTTACCGGCAGCCGTCCGGCGGGATTGTACTTGCCCAGGAGCACGTCTGCCACGGCGGTCCCGCCGTTGGTGCCAGGATACCACGCCTGCACGATGGCGGGCAGGTTCTCGGCTTCCCACGGCATGGCCATCGCGCTGCAACTGCAATTGACGAAGACCACCGGTTTGCCGGTGGCGTGGAGCGCCTGGAGCAGCCGGGTCTGCTGTTCGGGCAACTCGATGCGCGTGCGGTCACCGGAATGGAAGCCGACGAAATCGATGCTCTTTTCCTCGCCCTCCATGTAGCCAGTGATGCCGCCGACGTAAACGATGGCGTCCGCCGCGCGGGCGGTTTCCACGGCCTGCTTGAAGTCGGGCGAGCTTTCGTCGCACGCCTCGCCCGCCTTCAAGCCCAACGGGCAGCCCTTGGCGTAGGCAACCTCCACGCTCGTGCCCAGGGCGTTCCTGATTCCCTGGAGAATCGTCACCGGGTGCGAAGGGGGGCCTTGATACCACGGGTCTCCGAGCAGCACTTTCACGGAATCCGCGTTCTCGCCGACCACCGCCAAACGCTTGAGCCGCGCCGGGTCCAGCGGAAGGGTGTTCCGGTCGTTCTTGAGCAACACGATGCCCTCGCGCGCGAGTTGTGTCGCCTGTTCGAGGTGCGCGGGGCTTTCCACCACGTCGAGCCCGATTTTCGTATAAGGCACGCGGTCCGGCGGGTCGAAAAGCCCGAGATCGAAACGCACTTTCAGGTTGCGGCGCACGGCGACATCGATCTCCTTCTCGGTGATGAGACCCTGTTGGACGGAGGCCGCCAGCGCCGCGTAATCCGTGCCGCATTCCAGGTCGCAACCGGCTCGCACGGCGAGCGCATCCGCCTCCGGGACCGTCTTCACGTAGTGATGCATTTTAGTGATGTTGACGATGGCACCGCAGTCGGAAACGACCTGCCCCTGGAAGCCCCAGGTCTCCCGCAACAATCCCGTGAGGAGCCACGGGCTGCACGAGGCCGGAACCTTGTACAAAGAATTGTAGGATGACATTATCGCGCCAACGTGGCCCTGCTGGACCAACGCCTGAAACTGCGGCAGGTAGGTGTCATGGAGGTCGCGCTCGTCCGGCTCCACGTCGAACCCGCCGCGGCCGGGTTCCGGCCCGCTGTGCACGGCGAAATGTTTGGCGCAGGCCGTGGCGCGCAGATAACGCGGATCGTCGCCCTGCAAGCCGCGCACGTAGGCGACTCCCATCACCGCGGTCAGGTACGGGTCCTCGCCGTAGGTCTCTTGTCCGCGACCCCAGCGCGGGTCACGGAAGATGTTGACGTTGGGACTCCAGAAGTTCAGGCCGCGGTTTGTCCCGTAGTCACCCTTGCTCGCGGCGGCGGCGTGTTTGGCACGGCCTTCGGTGGAAATACTCTCCGCCATTCGGCCCACGAGGGCATCGTCGAAGGTGGCGGCATTGCCGAGGGTTTGCGGGAACATCGTCGCGTGGCCGTCGCCCACCACGCCGTGCAGGCACTCGTTCTGGTAACTGTAAGGGGGGAGCTGCAGACGGTCGATCTTCATCGACTTGCTGACCATCTGCCCGATCTTCTCGTGCAACGACATTCTCCGTAAGAGGTCGTCGATGCGCGCCGCCTGCGGCTGGTCGGGGTCTTGGTAAATCGGCGGCTCCTTCACGACCGGCACGACGAGAGCTTCCTTCAGGT
>CAXTVY010000280.1:0-5540 GCA_964247665.1 uncultured Chthoniobacterales bacterium
GTTCGCTGGAGGAGTTCGCCAACCTCGTCGATGCCGCCACGATCTCCACGCCGACGCCGACGCACTTCCCGCTGGCCAGGCTGCTGCTGGAACGCGGCAAGCATCTGCTCGTCGAGAAACCCATCACCGAGAACACCGCCGACGCCCGCACGCTGTCCGAATTGGCGCAGGAAAAAGGCTGCGTGCTCCAGGTGGGGCACATCGAGCGGTTCAACCCGGCGTTCGGCGCGCTGGAAAAGCTGCTCACCAAACCAAAGTTCATCGAGGCGCACCGGCTCTCGCCCTACCCGATGCGATCCACGGAAATCGGTGTCGTGTTGGACCTCATGATCCACGACCTGGAAATCATCCTGCACCTCGTGCGTTCGCCGCTGGCCCAGATCGACGCCGTCGGCGTGCCCGTGTTGAGCCGGGGCGAGGACATCGCCAACGCGCGGCTGCGGTTCGAGGACGGCTGCGTGGCCAACGTCACCGCCAGCCGCATCAGCCCCGAGAAGATGCGCAAGATCCGCGTGTTCCAGGAGGATGCGTACCTGTCGCTCGACTATCAGAACCAGACCGGCGAGGTCTTCCGGCGCGGCCCGGCGGGCATCGCGCGCGAGGCCGTCGAAATCGAAAAGGACGAGCCGCTAAAGCGCGAGTTGGCGTCGTTCGTCGAGTGCGCGCGCCGCGGCTTGCAGCCGAAGGTCGGCGGACAGCAGGCGGCGGCGGCGCTGGAGGTGGCGATTGAAATCACGCGGCTCATCGCGGAGAAGTAGCGCCCGCCCATGTCCCTGTTCAAAAACCTGCTCGATAAAACCAAGGGGCAGGCTGTCTCGATGGCGGGCAAGCAAATCCTCAACTCCTACCTGGAAAAATACGGTTCGATGCTCAACTTCTCCGTTCAACCCGAGACGAAAACGATCTACGCGGAAATCCTGCTCAAGGGTGAGGACTCACCCATCAAGGTGACGCTCACCGGCTACGAGATCGGCGGCACGGCGGCCAAGCCGGAACTGCGCGTCGCCAAAGTCGCGGCGTCGCGCGAGTGGCTGGAAGTCGCGTTGCGCGAGTTCGTCGAAGGCAAGCCCATCGACCTGCCGCCCAAGGCCGCGCCGCTGCTCAAGCTGCTGCTCTGACCCGGAACCGTGCCGGATGAACAGCGCACCCTTCACACGGCAGGATTGGGAGCGGATGCGCGGCCTGCTCTGCCGTTTGCAGGACGACATCCAGCAGGAATTAATCGCCGCGCGCGCCACCGTCGCCGCGGAAGCCTTCGCCAGCGTCGCCGCCGTCACCGCCGCCGACACGATCTACGGCATCGACAAAGTCAGCGAGGGCACGGTGCTCGGCTGGCTGGGCGTGTCGTGGCCGGCGGAATGGCCCGTGGAACTGGTCATGGAAGGCCTGGGCGAGGACGGCGTGCCGGTGACGTTTCCCCGGCACACGCCGCTGGCCCAGACGCGGGTCAAGCTCATCATCGACCCCATCGACGGCACGCGCTGCCTGATGTACGACAAGCGTCCGGCCTGGGCACTGGCGGCCGTCGCGCCGCAACGCGGCCCGGCGACGGGTTTGGGGGACATCATGGCGGCGGCGATGACCGAACTGCCCACCAGCAAACAGTGGCGCGCGGACCAGTTGAGCGTCGTGCGCGGCGCGGGCCCCGGCGGGATGGTGGCGCAGAGCGTCAACGTGCTCACGGGCGAGCGGCAGCCGCTGGCGGTGCGGCCTTCGCAGGCGAGCGATTTCCGGCACGGGTTCGCGTCGCTGGTGAAGTTTTTCCCCGAGGGCAAGGCGCTCACGGCGCAGATCGAGGAGGCGCTGTGGGATCGGCTCCACGGGCGCGGCCGGTCGGCCACGCCGCACGTCTTCGACGACCAGTACCTCTCCACCGGCGGACAGGTTTACGAGCTGCTGGCGGGCCACGACCGGCTCGTGGGCGACCTGCGTCCGCTGGTGCTGCCCTCGCTGGGGTACAACCACGCCGTGACGTGCCATCCCTACGACATCTGCACGGCGCTGTTGCTCACGGAGGCGGGCGGAATCGTCGAGACGCCCGACGGCCGCCCGCTCGACGCGCCGCTGGACACGCTGACGCCGGTGGCCTGGATGGGTTACGCGAACGAAACGCTGGCCCGGCTCGCGCGGCCCGTCCTGCGGCAGGTGTGCGGCCACTACATCGCGGCGACGTGGCGCAACGGACGGTAGATTGCCCCGGGAGCTGCCCGCGAGTTGCCCCTTGCGCGGACCCCGCGCGCCCTTACTCTTGCTGCCATCTATGCCCCGCGCCTGGTTTCCTGCTGCCGCTGCCACCCTGCTGCTCCCGCTGCTCCTGCTGGCCGATGGGTGCAAACGCCAGACGCCCGTCGAAACCGGAGTCAAGGAACAGGTCATCCACCTGGGCAACACCTCCGAGCCGCGCGACCTCGACCCCTCCACGGCCGTCAGCAACACGGAGTCCAACATCCTCAGCGCCCTCTTCGAGGGACTGGTCAACTACTCGCCCGATTGCCGCGAGATGATCCCCGGGGCGGCGGAACGATGGGAGGTTTCGCCCGATGGCCGCACGTACACCTTCCACCTGCGGGCGGGGCTTGCCTGGAGCAACGGCGACCCGCTGACCTCGGCCGATTTCCTCTACGCGTTCCGCCGCCTGATCGAGCCACCGCTTGGCGCGGAGCTGGCCATCTACGCCGATTGGGTCGTCGGCGGGCAGGACTACCGCGAGGGCAGGACACACGACCTGGCCGCCGTCGGCTTCCGCGCACCCGACCCGCGAACCTTCGAGATCACCTTGCGCGAGCGCGCACCGTACTTCCTGGGGATCATCGCGGAGAATCCCTTCTATCCGCTGCACCGGACGACCATCGAAAAACACGATGCCTACCTGCGCCGCGACGGCGCGTGGACCAAGCCCGAAAGCATGGTCTGCAACGGTCCGTTCCGGCTCAAGTCCTGGCGGATCAACGAGGCCGTGACGGTCGAGAAAAACCCGCACTACTGGGACGCCGCGCATGTCTCCTTGCGGGAGGCCGTGTTCCATCCCATCGACAACCTCGACGCCGAGGAACGCGCGTTCCGGGGCGGCTTGCTGCACGTCACGCGCAACCTGCCCGTCGTCAAGCTGCCGGGGTATCGCAAGGACCAACCCGCCCTGGTCCACACAGACCAGTACATCCACACCAAGTACATCGATTTCAACACGACCCGCGCGCCGTTCACGGACCCGCGCGTGCGCCGGGCCTTCGCGCTGGCGGTGGACCGCACGGCGCTCGCGCGGGACGTGCTGCGTGACGGCAGCCGTCCCGCCGACAACCTGACCGTGCCCGGCAGCGGCCACTACACGGCGCGCGTGCACCTGCCTTTCGACGGCGGAAAGGCCCGTGCCGCGCTGGCGGCGGCGGGGTTTCCGGGCGGCGCGAATTTCCCGCACGTTTCGCTGGTCATCGCCCCATCCAAGGGCGACCAGAACATGGCCGAGGCGTTGCAGGGCATGTGGCAGCGGGAGCTGGGGGTACACGTCGATCTCGTGGCGCAGGAGGAGAAGGTGTGGCTGAACACGATGCGCTCGAAGGACTTCCAGATGCTCACGGATGGCTGGCTCTCGGGTATCGACGATCCCGTGGACCTGTTCCAGCTTTTCCTGGGTTCATCACCCAACAACAACACGGGCTGGAACAATGCCGGGTACAACGAGGAATTTGCCGCCGCCGGTCAGGCCCCGGACGATTCGGCGCGCGAGGTGCATCTGCAAAGCCTGGATGCCGCGCTGCTCGACGAGCTGCCGATGATCCCGCTCTTCCATCTCAGCCAGAATTACCTCGTGCATCCCACGGTGCAGGGCTGGCAGGACAACGTGCTGGGCTGGCACCTGCTCACGCACGTTTCGCTCCAGGCCACCCTGCCCGACAAACCCAAACCGTGACATCACCGCTCCCATGCACGCGCAAAACCGCCTCGCCCTGCTGCTGGCCTGCTGTTATCCGTGCCTCATGCTGACCGCCACCGCCCAGGATGCCGCCCCGGCCGGGGACTGGCGCACGAAAGCCGAGGCCACGGATTACCGCTAGACCGACCGCTACCCGGAAAACGCCGCGTACTGCCGCCGCCTGGAATCGGCGTCGCCGTTCGTGCGCGTCGAAACCATCGGCCGCAGCCCGGAGGGGCGCGACATCCTCGCGCTGGTCGTGTCGCTGGACCGGGCGTTCACGCCCGAGGCGGCACGGGCCACGGGCAAGGAGGTCCTGCTCGTCAACGCGTGCATCCATCCGGGCGAGTGCGAGGGCAAGGACGCCGGGCTCGCGCTGATCCGCGACCTGCTCATCCGGGGCGAATACCGGACCAGCGGTTTGCTGGACCACGCCATCCTGCTGTTCGTACCCATCCACGGGGTAGACGGCCACGAACGCTTCGGGCCTTACAACCGCATCAACCAGAACGGCCCGGCCGAGCAGGGCTGGCGCACGACGGCGCAGAACTACAACCTCAACCGCGACTGGCTCAAGGCCGACGCGCCGGAGATGCGCGCGATGCTGGACCTGTTCCACCGCTGGCGGCCGGACCTGTTGGTCGATGTGCACACGACGGACGGCGCGGACTACCAGTACGACCTGACGTACACCCTGGAACGCTTCGACAACGAGCCGCCCGCGGTGCGCGCGTGGCAGCAGCAGGCGTTCGACCAGGTGATCTTTCCCGCGCTGGAAAAGCAGGGGCACAAGATCGCGCCCTACATCGTGCTGGAGAATCCGCTCGACCCGCGCGCGGGTTTCGGCGACGGCGCGACCGCCCCGCGCTTCTCCACGGGCTACGCCGCGCTGTGGAACCGTCCGGCGCTGCTGCTGGAGACGCACATGCTCAAGGATTACCGCACGCGCGTCACGGGGACGTATGACCTGCTGCGGCAGATCCTGACGTACTTCAAGGACGCGCCCGGCGAGTTGCGCCGCGTCACGGAGGCGGCGGACCGCGAGACGGTTGCGGCCGGGCGCGCGTTCGATCCGGGCCGCACGGTGCCGGTCGATTTCAAGCGCGGGCCGGGGCACGTGCCCTTCGAGTTCCTGGGGGTCGAGTCGCACAAGGAGATCAGCCCGATCTCCGGGTCGGTCTGGACGTGGTACGACCCCACGAAACCCGTGACGTTCACGGTGCCCTTCTACAACGAGGTGGCCGTCAGCAAAGCGGTGGTGCCACCTTTGGGTTATGTGGTCCCGGCGGCCTGGACGGTGATCATCGACCGGCTCAAGGCGCACGGCCTCGCGTACAGCACGCTGACGCAACCGTGGACGCACGAGGTGGAAACCTACGCCTTCGAGCAGCCCGAATGGCAGGCGCAGCCCTTCGAGAACCACCACGCGCTCAAGGACGTGAAGTTCCACGCGATCCGGCGCACGCTGACGTTTCCGGCGGGCTCCGCCGCCGTGTACCTGGACCAGCCCGGGGCCAAGGTGGCCGTGCACCTGCTGGAGCCGGACGCGCCGGATTCGCTGCTGCGCTGGGGCTACCTGGACGCCATCTTCGAGCCGAAGGAATACGCCGAGGAACGCGTGATGGAGGTC
>CAXTVY010000281.1:0-5525 GCA_964247665.1 uncultured Chthoniobacterales bacterium
GAGTCGTGCCGTGAGTCTCGCGGCGTTCGTGGCGGCCAGCCGTCCGGAACCGGCTGCGGTGGTGCCGGGCGGCCCGCTGGACCGGTATCTCGATGGGCTCGACGAAGCGGCGGCGCTCAATCCCACGCCCACGAAATATCTGCGTCTGGCGAGGTGGCAGACCTGGGCGCATGCTCCGGCGGAGGCCGCGGCTGCCGCAGAGAAGGCCCGGTCGCTCGATCCCGGCAACGTTCCCGCCTGTGTGCTGCTCGTCTCTCTGGCGGTGGAGGCAAACCAGCGCGACGAGGCGGAGCGCGGGTTGCGGGAATTGATCACTCTCGACCCGGCGAAAAAGGCGGCGTACCTGCATCAGATTGCCAACTTACAAATGGCGGCCGGCGAATTCGACGCGGCCCTGGTGGTTTACCAACACCTGCAGGAACAGCAACCCGGCTCGGCAGATGCGCTGGTGGAGTTGGCTTTGGCGCAACAGCGTGCTGACCATTGGCTTGACGCATTGGCTGCGTGGAAGCGCGCGTATGCCTTGCCGTCCTTGACGCCAGCGCAACGCAGCGACGTGCGCCGTCCCCTGGTCGCGGCATACGAGCACCTGAGAGAGTTTCAGCAGGGTGCCGAGTTGCTCCAGACCGCCGTCGACGAACAGCCGGAACTGGCTCGCAAACAGGAGGTCTTCCACGATCTAGCCGAATTTTGCAATGTACATGCCCTCTCGGACTGGCTCGCCGGAGTGTACGAAGGTCGGCTTCTGGGGCAACCGGACGATTATTTTACGATGGTAGCCGTGGCGGAACTCCGCAAGCGGCGGGGCAAAGAAACGGACGCGTACCAGCTCCTGACGCGTGCCTTTTACTCCGCGCCCGATCCGGTGGCAGCGCTCAAGTCATTGGCGGATGAAGCGGAGGCATCGGGCGAGGATGATCAAGCGCTCGCCGACCGGTCCCGATTGGTGGCTATGGCTGGTCAGGACACGGCCGAGAACCTAGAAAAACTCGCGTTGCTCGAAGAAGACAACCTTGACGAGGACGCGGCGAGCCAGACCTGGGGCCGGATCGTCACGCATTTTCCGAGGGATACCGGCGCGCTGACCCACGGCGCGGAATTTTTTGAGCGAATGGATGATATCCCGCACGCTCGCGGACTGCTCACACAGGCTACCGCGATTGATCCAGGAGACGTGCCGCGGCAGTTCCACCTGGCGGAACTCCTGCGTGACGCGGGCGACCTCGACGGCGCGCGCGAAAAGTTCGAGCAGGTGTTGGCGCGGTCCGAGCCCGAAAAGCCCGGTGAAACGTTGCGGCTGCCGCCGGAACTCGAACCAACGCCTGATCCTGGGGTGAGTCTCGGCAGTGTTCCAACGTTCTACCGGCCTCGTCGCTCGACGCCTGCACCCGGCCCCGTCAGCAACGATGATCGCGCGTTGAGATTACGTGCCATCAGTGAATTGGCACACCTGCTTCCCGGCCCGGATGGATCACTGCATCCGCTTGTATCGAACCGTGTCGAACCCGGAAAGATCTGGCTGTCCCGCTGGACGGCGGAGGCGGCCGGGGGAGCCCGTTCGGAGCCATTGCAGGCTTTGTACGCCGCGCATGAAGTCAGTGCCACCATGGACCTGCTCGCCGCCTGGATGGCGCAGCGTCCTTCGGACGAAGAATTGTGCGTCACGTTCCTCATGGCTGGCCTGCACCTGGGCGATTACGGGCGTCTCGCGCGGTGGGCTTGGCCGGAAGACCCGGTGGCCGAAGGCGCTTTCCGCGGCTCGCTGCTCGTTGAGACGCTCGTGCGATTTCTCGCCGCGGGTGGGAAGCCGACCGATCACATGGTCAGTGAACTGTTTCCAATTCGCGTGAAAGCGCGCGACCTGCTCTGGAAAGCAGCCCGGGAAGGTTTTGCGGAACACTCCTGGTACTTTCAGGCCGCGGAACTCGGCGAGAGGGTGGCGTCATCCGTTTCGAGCGGCCGGGCCGCGTATGCCGTGGAAACGGCCCGGTGGGAGCTTTTCCTGGGAAGGGCCGACCCGGCCCGTGCCGTCCTGGGCGACGCGATTGCTGAAGGCGGAGGAATTGCTTACGATGGCCTCAGAGGCAGCCCGGTCTTCCGCGCGCTCCGTGCCTACTATTTACTGCTGCCGGTCGAAGACCGGGCCGGATTTGTGGAACGCTACCTGCGCCAATGGCGGGACCGCGGCGAGCCGGTCCACGGCATCCTTTCCGCGATTCTTCTGCATGGGCTGCAAGGGGACGAGGAGACGGCGAAAGGGGAATTGGACACGCTGCTCTCGATGCGGATGGTCGGTGAGGACCCGAGTGGCTCGCCCGATGTGAGCCGCTGGAACTACCTGCTGGTCAACGGTGCACAACTCGAGAGCTGGAATCTCGGCCCGCTCGCCAAGCACCTCTGGCGGAGTGCCTTGCAGGAATTGACAGCCTTCGACCGGCAGACGAGCGGCCTGCAGAGTACCCTGGCAGATATCCGTGGCCGCCTGGTTGGTCTCGAAATCGCCACGGCAGCCGACCCTGAAGAAGCGCGCGAACATGTGTTGTCTTATCTGCACGCAAATCCTCCGGCGGGGCTGGTCGCGGCGGAAACAACGCAACTGTTGGCGACCTCACATTTCACCGCCGCCCGTCAATTTTACGAGTACCTCACGGTGTTGGAACCCGAGGAAGGCGAAAATTGGCGTAATCTGGTAACCTCCTGTGAGAGCGAAGGCGACGCCGACGCGAAGGAGCGCATCTTGTCCGGGTTACTCGATGGCTCGCGCCCGCTACCATCGTCCTTGAACCGCGCCGAGTTGGTCCAGCAACTGGCAGTGTTGAGAAGGAACACCGGCGACGCGGCAGGCGCACTCCGCTTGCTGGAGCACGAGTTCCAGACTGGCACGCGCGGCGCTCCGGTCACGACGACCCTGGCACTGGAATATGAGCACGCCAATCTGCTTGAGGACGCCGTCCGGGTCTGGCGAGAGGGTTTGGCTGCCGACCCCGCCAATGCGAGGAACTACCGGCTGGCGCTCGCGCGGGTCGAGGAGCGGCGCGGCAACCTGCCCGGGGCGATTTCGATGTTGGAAGCAGAGGTCGCCCCTAAGCTCGCGGACGCTGGGGATGAACCGGTGCTGCGGCTGGCGAAGCTCTATCTGAGCACCGGGCGGCTGGAAGATGCGAAGCGGTTGGCGCAGGGTGCCGTGGAGGCGAAACAGGTTGATACGCTTCTTGGCCTCGCGCGTGTGTTCATCCAGGCAGGACAAAAGGACGTGGCACTCGGCTGGCTGGTGAAGGCCGTCCAGCGGTCCAGGGACCCGCAGACGCGCTTCCAGCTGCAACGCGAGTTCCTGCAGGCAAACGCCGGTCCAACCGGCCTGCCGCTGGCGGAATTTGTGAGTGGATTGCAACGCTTGTGCCGAATCGCGAGGGCGACCCCGACACTCCACACCTTATGCGATTCCGTCAGCTACGAACTGGCAGAGCGCCGCGGGGCGGGCGCCTGGCTGGAGAGGGAATTAAAACATGCGTGGCGTGATGGCGCTGGTGATCTCCCGGCGGGCGAGCGTTTGATCAGTTTTTACCTCGACCGTCATCAGACCGAACCGGTGCGGCTGATCGTGCAAGCCATCGAACATCGACCAGACCTTCCAGACCAATTTCTCTTTGGCTTGGAAAAGCGGCTGGTTGACTCTGACTTGAGTTCTCTTGCCCTGCCGATCTCGGAACGTTTGCATGGACGCTACCCGCAGAATGAGGCTTTTGCTCTCGGCCGCGCACAAGTGCTCTGGAAAGTAGGACGGCTTGGCGAGGCAAACCGCTTCCTCGAAGACCTGGACCGCACCTCCGTCTTCCGGGAAGACCTTTCGCCGCAGGTGGCAGCCTTGTATCAGGAGTTGGGAGCCACCGACCGTGCCCGGGAGTTTTATCGGCGGGCGACCCAACGAGACCCCGGCGCTGTTCGTTCCCCAGGAACCTATCTCGCTCTGGCGCACGTCGAGGCGGGGCGCAAGAACTGGCCGGACGTACGCCGCCTGCTGTTCCCGGTGTACCGCCATCCTGCGGCAGGCTGCGACTTGCGGCCGTTGGCCGAATACCTGTGCGCTTCCGGGCGGGGGATCGGGGAGATTTCGCAACGCGGGTTCAGCGCCGGGTTCCCGTTGACGTTCGTAGAGCGCGGGCAACTCATCGCACTTGTGTACGAGCAACTGAAAACTTCGGGTCGAAGGGAGGAGGCGGATCGACTCATCATCAACCAGCCGGATTTTCTTGCAGCAGCTCCTGCCCTGACCGCTGTTTTCCGCAGTGAAGAGGCTCCGGCGCAACTTGCGAGCTTCGCCAACGCCTTGGAGCAAGCCATCACGCACGCCGAACCGCCCGTCCCACGTTTGAACCGCGAACTCGCGGCGCTTTATGTTCATTGGTCGGACCAGCAAACGAACGGCGGCGCGCCGGACGCCGCGAGCCGTCTGGCGCACTTGGTTCGGGCGAACCAGCTCGCGCCAGACGATTTTGGAGGGGCGCGCCGACTGGCAGCCCTTTCATGGGAACTAGGCCAACCAGCACAGGCAATCAAGGCACTCCAACCATTCCTCGCCGCCGCTGCTGTCCCGGCGGAAAATCAGGAGGCGCATCAGCTCCTGGCAAAACATTGATGCAAGCCGTGCGGGTGCAGTTTCAAGCCTGGCGGAGCAGGTGCATGGCAAAGCGGGCGGCATCGCGCGCACCCGCTGGCCCGATGCGAAATGTCGCCACCGGAATGCCCGCAGGCATCTGCACGATGGAAAGCAGCGAATCCAGGCCAGCCAGCGCCTTTGAGCGGACCGGCACGCCCAGCACCGGCAGCCGGGTCATGGCCGCCGTCATGCCCGGCAGATGGGCTGCCCCGCCCGCCCCGGCGATCACGCAACGCAACCCCCGGCCGGCGGCTTCCCGCGAATAATCGTAGAGCAGCGCGGGAGTGCGGTGGGCACTGACGACGCGCGTCTCACAGGAAATACCGGCTGCCGCGAGCACCTCCGCCGCCGCCCCCATGGTAGGCCAGTCGGAGATGCTCCCCATGATGATGCCGACCAGAGGGCTGGCCGAAAGCGACCGGATGACAGAAGGTGTCTCCAAACGTGCAATCCCCGTTTATGGGGCGGGGTGGGGGGCGGCATCTGGCGCAACGGCCGGGTACACCGCGACAGCTTCAATCTCGATCAACCAGTCCGGGTTGACGAGGCTCGCCACGCCGACGGTCGAGCGCGCCGGCTTCACCGGATTTTCCTTCGTCCCAAAGAATTGTGCATATGCTTCAAACCAACCAGGATAATCGAATTTCCCCTCCCTTGTTTTGTCGGCGGCGACGTAAACCCGCAGGTAAATGACATTGGCGAGGCTCAACCCGGCTTCCTGCAACCTTGCTTCGATCTGCTTGAGTGCGCCAATGCCCTGTGTCTTCGTGTCGCCGAAACGGTCGGGCGATCCCGCCGGGGCCTTCTCGTCTACGATGGGTGGAACGGTGGTCACTTCCTCGGGATTCGTCATCACGGGGTTGATATG
>CAXTVY010000282.1:0-5496 GCA_964247665.1 uncultured Chthoniobacterales bacterium
GATGTCGCCAATCGTTCGCACCCGCACGACTAACTCCCCCACCGGCTCGCCCGGCTTCGGGGGGACGAGGTCGGTCGCGGGCACCCACTGGCCGCCCCGGCGCACGACATTGCGCCGGTGGCTGAAATAGATGCTCGGCACCTCCAGCCGCTCCTGGCGGATGTACTCCCACACGTCGGTCTCCGTCCAGTTGCTCAGGGGGAACACGCGCATGTTCTCGCCCGGGTTGAGCCGCGCGTTGTACAGATTCCAGATTTCGGGCCGCTGGTTCTTGGGGTCCCACTGGCCGAAGCTGTCGCGAAAGGAAAAGAAACGTTCCTTCGCCCGTGCCTTTTCCTCGTCGCGGCGCGCGCCACCGATCAGGCAGTCGAAGCGAAACTCCTCCACGGCGGCGAGCAGGGTCGGGATCTGCAAGCTGTTGCGGCTGACTTGGCCCGGCGGCACCTCGGCGATGCCCCTGGTGATGGCGTCTTCCACCGTGCGAATGATGAGCTTCACGCCCAATTCCGACGCCCGGCGGTCACGGAACTCGTTGAGTTCCGGGAAATGGTGGCCCGTGTCCACGTTGAGCAGCGGCATCGGGAACTCCGAGGGCCGGAACGCCTTCTCTGCCAGCCGCAGCAGGCAGATGGAATCCTTGCCGCCCGAGAACAGGATCGCCGGGCGCTCGAACTCGGCCGCCACCTCCCGCATGATGTGGATGGCTTCCGTCTCTAGGTACTGGAGGTGGTTCAGGTGATAACAACTCATGTGACCGTGGGAGAATTTTGTGTTCCTTACTCTGTCATCCTGAGCGAGCCTCGGCGAGCCGAAGGACCTTCCGCCGCCGGAGGCAAGCATCCAATGACCAAGCCACGCGCCATCAGCCTGCGAGGTATATCGCTGCCGCGAGTCGGAAGGTCCTTCGACTTTGCTCGCGGACTCGCGTCGCTCAGGATGACAGGGGTAATTGCCACGCGAAAGCGCGAAGGAATGTCACGGGAACGCACGTCTCAACCCTTCACGGCTTCCCCACCCCAGGCGGCGTGCAGGCCGCACTCTCGTTTTTCGTCGGCCTTGGCGGGATCGAAGTAATCCCACTCGTTGGGCAGCGAGTGCTCCGCCAGATAAGCCTCCAGATCGGCGTCGGTCTGATAGAACAGCGGGCTGACCTTGAGCGTGCCGAAATTTTCGTCCAGCGACACCACGTCCAGCCCGGCGCGGTTCGGGTTCTGCGACTGGCGCAACGCGGTGATCCACACCAACGGCGCGAGTTCCTTCATGCCACGCTGAAAAGGTTCGAGCTTCATCTGCGCGCTGAACTGCTTCAGGCCCGCCTCGTCATCAAGGTCGGGAATGGGGCCATGGACCGCATCCCGGTGCGCGGCGGTCAGGCGCGGCAGATAGGGGCGGATGTCGAGATGGAGCGAGCGGCGGAGTTCCTCGGCGTGCAGGTAGGTCGCCGGGCGGTTGTAACCATGGTCCACCCAGAGCACCGGAATCCGCGGCTGCACCCGGGTCGCCAGGTGCAGGATCACGGCCTCATACGGGCGGAAATTCGTCGAAACCAGCGTACGGCCCTGTGCCTGGTCCACCGCCCAGCGGGCAATCTCAAGGGGCGAACGTCCGCGTAGTTCTTCGTTCCAAAGGGAGATTTGTCGGGGAGTCATGGGAAAGTCGGCAGTCGGAACCAGAAAGGCAGCAGTCGGCAGGTCAGTTGGAAGTGGCGGTTTGCACGACGGATACGACCGGTTCAGGCCCCGGGTCGCCGGGCAGCGTGCCAACGCTGTGGAAGGTGGCGTCCGCCGGGAGCACGGCGCGGTCGCAGAAGTCGCCGAAGCCCTCCCCTTCCCCGCGCTCGACGGCATAGCGTTTGATGATGGGCTTTAGCAGGCCGACGGCGTCGTCCAGCGTCACGCTCGGCGAGAACAAGCGATTTAACCGGGTGCCGTTGTACCGGGCACCCAGGAACAGCGCGTACTTGTTCGGCGCGCGCCCCACGAGGCCGATCTCCGCCAGATAAGGCCGGGCGCAACCGTTGGGGCAACCCGTGATGCGCAGGCTGATCGCGTCCTCCTTCAGGCCGGACTCATCGAGCACGGTTTCGATCTTTTCCAGCAGGTCCGGCAGCGCGCGTTCGCTCTCCGCCAACGCGAGGCCGCACGTCGGCAACGCCACGCAGGACAGGGCGTTGAGCCGCAGCCCGGAGCGGTCGTTCTCCCGGGTCAGACCGTGCTTGGCCAGGATGCCGTCGATCACCGGACGTTGCGTGGGCGTCACCCCCGAGATGGTCAGGTTCTGCGAGGGCGTCAGCCGGAAGTCGCCCGTGTGGATCTGGGCGATCTCGCGCAGGGCCGTTTTGAGTGGGCGGCCGGGCACGTCCTTGATCCGGCCGCTGAGAATGTGCAGGCCGTAAAACGCCGTCCCGTCCGCGCATTCGTGCCAGCCGAGCGGGTCTTCGATGGTCGTGAAGCCGAAGGGGCGCGCGGGGGCCAAGGTCAGGCCGCTACGGCGCTCCACCTCGCCGCGAAACCACTCCAGGCCGCGATCCTCAATGGTGTACTTGAGCCGGGCGTGCCGCCGGTTCGTGCGGTCACCGAAATCCCGCTGGGTGGTCAACACCGCCTCGCCAACAGCGTTCACCTTGTCCGGCGGGATGAAGCCGAGCACGTCCGCGAGGCGAGGGAATGTCTCGACGTTGCCGTGGCTCATGCCCTGGCCGCCGCCGACGGTCACGTTGTAGCCGACCAACCGGCCGTCCTCCACAACGGCCGCGAAGCCAAGGTCCTGCGAGAAAAGGTCCACGTCGTTGTGCGGCGGCAGCGCGAAGCCCACCTTGAACTTGCGCGGCAGGTACGTGTCGCCGTACATCGGCTCTTTTTCCTCGCCACCGGCCACGAGTTCCTCGTCGAGCCAGATTTCATGGTAGGCCTGCGTCTTGGGCAGTGCGTATTCGCTCCAGCCTCTCGCGTGATCGTAGACCTGCTGGAGCAGCGGGTCCCGCTCGGGGTTGGGCGGGGCCATGACGTTGCGGTTCACGTCGCCGCAGGCCGCGATAGAGTCGAGCAACACCGCGTGCATCCCCTGGATGAGCCCCTTGACGTTCCCCTTGAGCACCCCATGGAATTGGAACGTCTGGCGCGTGGTGATCTTCAACGAAGGCGAGGCGATTTCGTCGGCCAGCCGATCCAGAACCAGCCACTGCTGCGGCGTCGCCCGGCCACCGGGCAAGCGCACGCGCAGCATGAAAGCGAAGGCTTTCTCTTGCCCCGCTCTTTTGAGGGCGTTGCGCAGGTCGCGGTCATCCTGGAGGTACAGGCCATGAAACTTTGTGAGCTGACCGTTGTCATCCGAAATCGCCCCGGTGGAGGTGTTGGCCATGTCGGCCGCAATGGTGCCACGCAGATGGTGCGACGCGGCCTTGATGAGCTCGTTGGCCGCGGGCGGCTTGGTAGGGGCAGGTTCTGAACTCATGTAAGAAGATAAGTGCCGATGGAAACGGGAAAACAATATGGGCCAGGAACCCCATGCTGTAAAGCCATTATCCTCCTATTGTCTATGGATTTAGTAGACATTACTTTGGGTCCGGGCGAATGCTTCGCTAGCTTCATTGCCTTGAGCACGATGGGTCTGCCCGCATTGCCAAGAGGCCGCTTGGCCCGCGCCCCGGCGGCGGACAATGCCCTGGCTGCGTTGCACTCTGCTCTGGAGAACAGACGATTTTAGATGCATTCGTTCCGGGCTGGAGTCGAGAGGTTCTTGCTTTCTGGTAGATACAGAACGAGGCCCACTCATTCCAGCGAGGAGGAACCCGCCACGGTAGGTTCCGGGGCGATTTTCTGTTGCGCCGTTCTAACCAACCGGGAACACTCCCACAGCGTTTCTCCGCTGCGTTTATCCCGATGCCCACCAAGATTCAACCGGTCCGCGCTTCCGCCCCCGCCGCCCGCACGCCGCTCCGCACGGTCCTGCTGGCGGGCTGGCTGCGGACGCTGCTTTTCCTGCTGCTGATCGGTGTGCCTGCGGGGATCATCATCCACCTGATTGCGACCTACGCCGTGGACGTGCCGTACTGGGATGATTGGGAGAACGCCCAGTTCTTCACGGTCTCACGCTGGGGGCACGAGTCCCTGGGGGAAATGTCCCGGCTGCAGAACGAATGCCGCTCCTTGTTCCCAAACCTCATTTTCCTCGGATTGAGCCTGTTCGGAAAGTGGAATGTGGTACGCGAGATGTATTTTGAGGTGGTGCTGGTCGCCGCCATTTGCGCCGCGCTGTTTCAACTGCTCCGCCGCACGGGCTTCTCGCTGCTCATGCAGTCGTTTCTCCTCTTCGCCATCGGCTGGATGTTGTTCTCGCTCACCCAGCAGGAGAACTGGTTCTTTGGCACGCAGATCTGCTACTACGTGGTGCCGGCCGCGCTGTGTTTCGCGTTGCTCGCCAACGTCTCGGATCGCTCGCTCGGCTGGAAGACGCTCGCTGGCCTCGCGCTGGCCTTTCTGGCGGCCTATTCGTTTTCCAGCGGTGTGCTCGTTTGCGTACTGGCGTTTCCCGGCTTCCTGCCCGCCAACTGGAGCGCCGCCGGAGGCTGGCGGCCCGGCCGCCGGGAGTTGGCCTGGCACGCGACATATTTCGCCGGAGCGGCGGTCATGTTGACAGCCTACTTCTGGGGCTACACGCAGCCCGGCGGCCACGGGTCGCTCTACGAGATGCTCCTGCACTTGGGAACGCCGCTCAACTACTTCCTCGCATGGCTGGGCAGCCCGCTGTTCCCGCGTGAACCCGTCTCGCAGGCCATCCGCATGGGAATGATTACCCTCGCGTTGCTCACCGTGTTGTTGGCGGCCTGCTGGCGGGGCCTGGCCAACCGCGAGGAACAGCGGCGGCTCTATCCCTGGGTGATGCTCGCCGCGTATGCCTTGGGGACGGGCACCTTGACGGTGCTCGGCCGCTCGGTTTTCGGTGTCCACCAGGCGCTTTCCTCACGCTACATTTCATTTTCGTCTTACGCGGACGTGGTCATTCTTGTGCTTGGAGCCTATCTCTGGTGCTTTCACCGCCAACGGATTGCCGTGTGGGGGCGATACCTCGCGCTGGCGACAGGACTGGGGGTCATCGGCGTGGGCGGGGTGATCTTCACCGATGCGCAGCTCGCCACGATGCCGTGGGTCCTGAACAGCAACCAGCGGCGCAAATTTGCCATGGATGGACTGTCGTTCATGCCATTGATGGCCACCAGCCAGAACCTCGACGCACTCTGCGGCGTCCCGGAGTACGTGCAGCAACGGGGCATGGACCTGCTGCGCCGACACATGCTGGACCTTCCCGTCGCATCGGCCTCGTTACGTGGTCGGCTCCAGCAGGTGACCAGCACGGTTGACGAAACCTATGGTGCCCTGGATGAACCCGACATGGATAAAAACGGGCGCGTGAGTATCCGCGGCTGGGCGGTGGACCCGGCCACGAAGCAACCCGCGGACCGCGTGCTCATCACCGTTACGCCCAAAGATGGGCCGA
>CAXTVY010000283.1:0-1205 GCA_964247665.1 uncultured Chthoniobacterales bacterium
ACCTGACCTCTCCCAACGGACGTTACGACAAGCTCTACCTGCGCAACTACGCGCTTCTCAACGTGAAGGATCAGTTGGCGAAGATCCAGGGCATCGGGCAAGCCAATTTGTTCGGGTCCGGCGACTACGCGATGCGGATCTGGCTCAACCCGGAAAAGGTGGCCGAACGCGGTCTCACGGCGGATGAGGTCGTGGCCGGCATCCGCGCGCAGAACGTGCAGGCGTCCGCTGGCGTCGTCGGCGGTCCGCCTTACAAGGCGGGCGTGGAACTGCAAATCCCGATCAACGTCGAGGGCCGCCTCCAAACACCGGAGCAGTTTGGCGACATGGTCATCAAACGCAGCGCGGACGGCGTGGTCACTTTCCTCAAGGACGTGGCCCGCGTTGAGATTGAGGCTTCCGACTTTGGTTTGCGTTCCCTGCTCGACAACCACGACGCCGTGGCGGTGCCGATCTTCGCCCTGCCCGGGGCCAATGCGATCCACATCTCGGACGACGTGCGTGCCACGATGGCCAAGCTGAAGAAAAGTTTTCCCGCCGGTCTGGACTACACCATCGCGTACGATCCCACGGTCTTCGTGCGCGACTCCATCAAGGCGGTGCTCCATACCCTCCTGGAAGCACTGGCGCTGGTCGTGCTGGTGGTCATCCTGTTTCTCCAGACCTGACGGGCCTCGGTCATCCCGCTGCTGGCCGTGCCCGTCTCCATCGTCGGAACCCTCGCCGTGATGCACCTAGTCCACGGTTCCATCAACGCGCTGTCGCTGTTCGGGCTGGTGCTGGCCATCGGCATCGTGGTCGATGACGCCATCGTGGTAGTGGAGAACGTGGAGCGGAACATCCACGAAGGACTCTCTCCGCACGACGCGACGATCAAGGCAATGAACGAGGTGACCAGCCCGATCATCGCGATCACTCTCGTGCTCTGCGCCGTTTTTGTGCCCATTGCCTTCATCAGCGGCCTGACCGGACAATTCTACCGGCAGTTCGCGCTGACCATCGCCTTCTCGACGGTGATTTCGGCCTTCAACTCGCTGACGCTCAGCCCGGCCCTGGCCGCCATTTTACTGAAAGGGAAGGACGACAAAAAGGACGGCCTCTCGCGCTTGATGGATAAAGTCTTTGGTCCGTTCTTTCGCTGGTTCAACCGGGTGTTCGAGCGCAGCTCGGTCGGGTACGGCAAAGGGGTGGGCGGCATCGTGGGC
>CAXTVY010000283.1:1215-5478 GCA_964247665.1 uncultured Chthoniobacterales bacterium
CTCCTGATCGCCGCGACGTATTTTACATTTCAGAAGGTTCCCCCCGGTTTCGTGCCCGTGCAGGATAAAGCTTACCTCGTCTGTTTCGCCCAATTGCCGGACGGAGCGAATCTCGAACGGACCGAAAAGGTCATCCGCGAGATGACCGACATTGCCTTCAAGGAGCCCGGGGTGCTCAACTCGGTCGCCTTTCCCGGCTTGTCGATTAACGGGTTTATCACTACTCCCAACGCGGGCATCGCGTTCTTAACCCTGAAACCTTTCGATGAACGTCGAGGGCCAGACATGACCGGTCCGGCCATCGCCAGAAAGCTCCAGGCGAAGTTCAACGGCGTGAAAGATGCCTTCGTCGCGGTTTTTCCGCCGCCTCCCGTACAGGGGCTGGGCACCATCGGCGGGTTCAAGCTCCAGGTCGAGGACCGCGGCGACCTGGGTTACCCCGCGCTCGATGCCGTGATGAAGCAGATCGCTGCCAAGGCTGCCAAGGCACCTGAACTGGCCGGAGTTTTCACGAACTACCAGATCAACACACCGCAAGTTTTCGCCGACCTCGACCGCACGAAGGCGCAACAACTCGGCGTCAGCGCCCAGGACGTGTTCGACACAATGCAAATCTACCTCGGGTCGTACTACATCAACGATTTCAATCGATTCGGACGCACCTACGAGGTGATTGCTCAGGCGGACAAGCAGTTCCGCTCTGCTCCCGATGACATCCTCAAGCTGAAAATCCGCAACGCCTCCGGCGCAATGGTGCCGCTGGGCGCAATGGTCCGGCTCAGCGATGCGACCGGTCCGGAGAGCGCGATGCACTACAACGCCTACCGTTCCGCCGACCTCAACGGCGGCGCGTCACCCGAATATTCCACGGGCCAGGCGCAGGCTGCCATCGTGCGCATCCTCAACGAGACGTTGCCCAAAGGCATGGAATTCGAGTGGACGGAGCTGACTTTCCAGCAAACCATCGCCGGGAACACGGCGCTGCTCGTTTTCCCGATCTGCGTGCTGCTGGTCTACCTGGTCCTGGCGGCAAAATACGAGAGTTTGTTTCTGCCGCTGGCCGTGATCTTAATCGTGCCGCTGTGCCTGCTCTCTGCCATCCTCGGAGTCTGGTTGAGCAAAGGGGATAACAATGTTTTCACCCAGATCGGTTTCTTCGTGCTGGCCGCGCTGGCTTGCAAGAACGCGATCCTCATCGTCGAGTTCGCCCGCGAACTCGAAACCGATGGCTGGGAAACCGTCGCTGCTGCCATCGAGGCGGCGCGGCTGCGGCTGCGCCCTATCCTGATGACCTCGCTGGCGTTCATCATGGGCGTGGTTCCGCTGGTGATCTCCAAAGGTGCTGGCGCGGAGATGCGGCAGGCGATGGGAATCGCCGTGTTCTCGGGGATGCTTGGCGTCACCGTGTTCGGCCTCTTTCTGACCCCCGTTTTTTACGTGATCTTCCGCACCTTGGAGAAGCGGATCACGGGCCGCGTCCGACCCGTCAACCACAGCCATAACACTTCTCCTGCATCGCAGCCCGCCTCGCCCGAGCACGCCGAAGCTGAGGTTGCCATGCCCGCGTAGCCTTTTGCTCGATCTCTGACGAGTGACACAAAGAAATCATCATGACCGATCCATCTTCCATCGCCGCCCCCGACCTGACCCAACGCCCGCCTCGCAGCACCCGTTCCCGCCTCGGCGGCTACGCGCACTTGCCACGGATGCTCGACAAGGGTCGCGCCACGCTCGCGGGCACCAACGGCGAGTTTGTTTATGATAGCACTACAGACCAGCGCATCATCAGCTTCCTGGGCATCGACGCGGCGGCGCTGCGTGAAGAACTCGCCACCGGCAAGGGCGACGGCGAAATTCTGGATTGGATCAACGCCAACGCCAAGCACAAGCGGATGCCCTGGGAGATCCAGCAGTGGAGCGAATGGATTAGCACACGCGGGCCGGACAGCGACGCGGAAACTCTCGAATTCTTTGTCGAACTGGTCGGGAAGTTCAGCAAAACGCGCGAGGACATCAAGGCGTGGGCCGACTTTCTCGACCTGGACGATTACGCGACCTTTGGTGGCAAACCTTGATCGACACTTATTTCGCCGGTCACCTCAACGTACCCGGAGATGTTCGTTGAGGACGCCACCCGCTTCTTGCACGGCTAAGCATCAATCCGAGCAACAGCTCAAAATGATGAATTCACCTCTGTAAGACAAGGTCGCCGTTGTTATCGGCGGTAGCACCGGCATTGGTCTGGCCACTGCCAAGAAGTTCTTCGCCGAATGCGCATCCGTCAGAAACATGAACCAAAAAACGGCAGTGACAAGAAGTCCACAGTCAACAAAGAAGAAGCAACTGTTATGCACGCTACCACGAGGATATACTGCGGGGGCCATGTAGCCCTTTGGCTCGGATTGATCCTGCTCATTCCAACAGTCGCCCTTGCCCAGCAGGCACCGTCTGCGGCCACGCGCCTGAATGAGCTGGGTCCTGAGAATTCACAGATGGCGTTCCGGGTAGGGATTTGGGATGTAACCGAGACGGTTTGGGGCGCGCCCGATGCCGCTCCGGTCGTGACGACAGGTCTGGTCGCCGAGCGCCGGATGATGGGCTCGCTGCTCCAGGAATTCATCCGTCCGCCTGCGGATGATGCTCACAAGGACATCAAGCGCACGGACCTGCTGACTTTCAACCGGGTAGAGGGCCGTTGGGATTACGTCTCCTTCGACACCCGCGCTCCGGTCGGACTCATGCCGGCCTGGAGTTCCGTGCGCGGTGATGGCACTACGGTCGAACTGATCTTTGCGCCCTTTGCGTTCGTCGGCACCGGCACGGAGGTCACGGGCCAGATGCTGCGCATGGAACAGGTCATCACGTACCAGGGACCCGACCGGGACACGAAAGACCAATACTTCACGTTGGCGGATGGCACCGGCACGAAGAAGCTCGCTCACCGCTACGCCTATGTTCGTCGGCCCTGAAAAGCCGCTCCTAGAGGATGGCAACGTGCCCACGGCGCTATCGCCCAACATCGTGGTCATGGCTGTCGCGCGCTTCATTCCATCCTTGGGGCTGCCCGTCTTCTGGCCGCTGGCGAGTGCAGCGGGCAGGCACATGATAGGTCCCGAACAAGCATCGAGGAACGTCGTGAAGAGATTAATCTTATGAGTTTACTTGTACCAACCGACGCCTCCCAGAGCCATCACAAGATCGAAAACGAATCGGAGCAAATCAACTGGTGGCGCTTGGTGCCGGGCATCATCCTGACGGGTGCGCTGGCTCTGAGCATCCATGTGGTGTTGTTGGATGTACTAAAGATTCCTTATCCCTCCCAAGTGCCAAAGACGGGAGTCGTCGCCTTCCTGAACTACGCCGTGAGCGTGCTGGCACTCTTTGGCTTCTACGATCTGGCGTCCCCTGGGTTTGCTAGGTTGTCTCTGGTGTGGAGATGCCTGGGCTTATCTGGGCTGCTCATCATGCTCAACGAGGTTTTTCGGGTCATGTTCATCGAAGGCGTGATTACGACGGCCTGGGCTTATTCGTTCGTCAACAACGTGCAACGTGTCTTTCCCCTTCTTCTGATTGGCTGCCTGGTGGCACTGGCAGCGCCGAAGCTCACGCGGTTCTGGCAAAAAGCGACCGCTGCCCTCCTGATCGCAGGTTTGACTTTCTTCGTGTTCCGGCCACTGGTCACCGCCGAATTTAAGCATCTCTTGGCTGCCATCGAGTACCTGAGCCACGATCAGATCTACTCGGATACCTCTTGGCAGCTAAATACGGTCGCATACATCGGTTACGTCGAACCCACGCTCGCTAGTTTCATCATGGCTGCGCTGGTGTGGCCGCGGCTTTCCGCCCGGCCCGGATGGCGTGCGGTCCATTTTGCTTTGTTGATCGTGCTGATCCGAGGTCTGTTCTTCGTGATGTTTTACTATCCCTTTTACGCCCACCTGAGCGCGCCCATGGCGATGCTTAGCGCGGGCCAGTTCACCTTGGAGTGGCTGACGTTGGGGTTGCTTACGGCCATGACTTGGCAACTTTGCCAACGGCGGGTGACCAGCAGAGGTCTTTGATCGATCAGCACTCCCAGCCCGCAAAGGAGCCCGTCCTGCACATCAATCCATCACGACGTCTCCAAGTGGGGATGTTAGATCGACACGTATTCCGCCGGTCAATAATTTATGATCACACCCGAAGCATTCGACACTTTGGTGCTGGGAAGCGGCGAGGCGGGCAAATACCTCGCCTGGCACCTAGCTTCGCAAGGCAAACGCG
>CAXTVY010000284.1:0-5400 GCA_964247665.1 uncultured Chthoniobacterales bacterium
AGCCCGGGCTGTACTTCGTCCCGGCGATCCTCAACGATCCCGTGCGGCGCAAGAAGTACCGGGACGCCGTGAACTGGCCGCTGGCCGAGCAGCACATCGACCTGGGCGGCGTGCGGATCGAGGACAACGTGCTCATCACTGAAAACGGGTACGAGGTCCTGACGAGCGCCGTGCCGAAGTAGCTGCGCCTGCGGCGCGGTGCCACCCGCATCGTGTTTGTGTTAAAGTTCCGTGCCGCCATGCGCCTCTCGCTCCCCATCAAGATCCTGCTCTGGTTCTTCCTGAACCTCGCCATCCTGGTGACGGTGTTCGTGCTGCTTTTCAGCGCGGAATACCAGTTCAACCTCGACTGGCTTTTCGCCAGCGCGGCCCGGCAACGCGTGGACGCCATGCGCGCCCTCGTCGTTGATGACCTCAACACCCATCCCCCCGACGAATGGGAGGACGTGCTGGAGCGATTCAGCACCGCTTATCATGTTCGCTTCACGCTCTTCGACGACCGGGGCCGTCACTTGCTCGGACCCATCGAAGACCTCCCGGCCGAGGTTCGCCTGGAACTGCAGCCGTTCCTGCGCCCGCCGACGCCCGCGCGGCGACCCCTCTCCTCACCCGCGCCGCCCGCGCCGCCGTCTGTCACCGAGCCGAAGATCTTCCTGCGCACCCTGGCACCAACCCGCTACTGGCTTGCCGTGGCCGCGCGCGTGGACAATCCGCAGGCGGGTGGAGCCATGCGCCTCAATATCATCGCCGAAGCGCCCAGCGCAGGCATGGGCGGACTCATCATCGATCCGACCCCCTGGGTCCGGCTGGCGGCGGGCGCGGTGGTGTTCTCGGTGCTGTTCTGGCTGCCGCTCCTGCGCGGGCTGACGCGCTCCCTGCGCCAGATCACCCATGCCACGCGCCAGATCGCCGAGGGCCGGTTCGACGCGCGGGTTCATACCCGGCGGCACGACGAACTCGGGCTGCTCGCCGAGGCCATCAACCAGATGGCCATGCGGCTGGACGGATTGCTCAAAGGGCAAAAACGGTTCCTGGGCGACGTGGCGCACGAACTGTGTTCGCCGCTGGCGCGGTTGCAGCTCACGCTGGGCATCATTGAGCAGCACGCGGGCGATTCGGCGCGCCAGCAGCGATACGCGCGCACGGCAATGGAGAAATCGGAGCAGATCGCGCGGTTGGTGGACCAGCTTCTGGTATTCTCGCGCGCGTCGCTCGGTGAATCGGGGGCGCGGCTACAGGTGGTAGGCGTGCTCACGGCGGCGGAAGCGGCGGTGCGCCAGGAAACCGGGGAGACGGGGGAAATCCAGGACCGGGAGGCTGCTCACGGCGGAGCCGCGCCAGATATCCGGCTGGACATCCCCGCCGGGCTGGACGTGCGTGCCGATCCCGAGCTGCTTGGCCGTGCGCTGAGCAACCTGCTGCGTAATGCGTTGCGCCACGGCGCGGGCAGCGGGATCACGGTGCGCGCCGCGTCAACAGACGAGCAGCCGCCGCAAGTGGAGATCATTGTGGCCGACCGTGGCCCCGGGGTGCCGCCGGAGGAACTGCCGAGAATCTTCGATGCATTCTACCGGGTGGATTCTGCCCGTACGCGCGAAACGGGCGGTGTCGGCCTGGGACTGAGTATCGTGCGGATGTGCGTGGAAGCGTGCGGCGGCACGGTGATCGCGCGCAACCGGGCAGCAGGTGGCAGCGGGTTAGAAGTGGTACTGCGTCTGACTGCGGAAGAGGTAGAAGAATGATGGCAGCGGGTTACAGATTCCGCCCTTCTGCCTGCTCTCACCCCCGCCGCTGACGCGTAGGCTTGGTTTCTTTCTTCTGGGGAGCCAGAGCCTCGCGCAGGTCACGCAGCATCGCCGTGTTCACATTGAAGTTGGCGCGGACCAAGTCGTCGGAGTTCTTGATCGTGTCCAGATCGCAGAGCACGTAATCAAACATCATCAATCCGTCGATGGAATCGACGATCTCCGCCGCTTCCATGCCGCCCAGCCGCTCCGTGAGCGTTCTGCCATTCACGGTGCCACCAGACAGGCCGAGCGCCTTGAGCACACTGACATCACCCCCGCTCAAAATGATTTCACGAGCCATGCTGCTCTAAAAAGCAGCTTCCGCGCCTCACTCCCATCGTGGCAGATTACTTCGAGATCGTGAATTTCAGGCTCTGGGCCAGTTTGGAACCGTCGTATAGTTCCGCGCGATACTTGCCTACGGGCAACCCACCCTTCTCCGCGTTCAGGAAGAAATCTGAACTGAACCCGCCCGCGCTTGGCATCGTGCGTGATCCCTCGCTGAGTTGCTTGTTCTTCGGGAATCCCTGCACAGCCTCGGCCACCCACACCACCTTGACGGTGTCGCCCTTCATGGCCGTGGGATCTTTCCACACGAGGAAAACCTGCGGGTCGGCTTGAATGAACGACGTGGTGACATTTTTGCCTGCCTTGTCCTTCGCCAGCACGCCCGTCACCGGCTGCTTCACACCCGGCTTTGTGGTGTCGGTGCCGGGGGTAGGGGTAGCCCGGGCGGCGCGCGCGGCATCCAGGCGGCCCTCGATGTGATCCGTGGGGGCGTTGCCGTATTGGGCCGAAGCGGTTTGCGCGCCGAGAAAGAGGGCGGTGCCGAGCACCAGGAGAGGAAGCGGGTATTTCATAAGTTCAGAGTCAGGAAGGAGTTCCCTGCACAGATTTCGGGAAAGAGCCTTCCCTTGGCCGTGCCCGATCCACCTGCCGATTGGCAGACCAGCGCGCGATTAACGTCAACGGCAGCCCCACCAGGTAAAATGCCGTGCATTTTCATCCACTTCGGCCGGGTGTCAGCGTTACATCCGGCCCTCGGCGTCCTTTTGCAGCCAGGTCCACGTTTCGTCGAGCCCCCGGGCCACGGCGGATTTGATCTCCGCCAGTTCCGCCTCCGTAAATGGCTGGCCCGCGGCGGGTTGACGGTTGGCGAAGAGGTAGTATTTGACCTTCGGCTCCGTCCCCGAGCCGCGCACGGCGACTTTGCCGCCGTCGGCCAGCTCGAACATCAGCATCTTTTCTTTCGGGATCAGACTGCCTTCCACGTCGCGGATGTCTTCCCGGGCGAAGTTCTTCGTTGCCTGTACAGGCCGCCCGTTGATTTCTCCGGGCGGGTGGTTGTCATAGGAGGCGAGCAGGGTTTGGATCTTCGCCGCGCCGTCCGCGCCTTCGAGCGTCAGGGTACCCAGCTTCTCCAGGTAGAACCCGAATTGCGCGTAGATTTCGTCGAGCAGCGCCGTCAGCGGCTTGCCCTGACTTTTGGCGTAAGCGGCCACTTCCGCGAACATGATCGACGCGCCGTTCGCATCCTTGTCGCGCACGAAGTCCGCGCCGCTGTAGCCGTAACTTTCCTCGCCGCCGAACACGTAGAACGTCGCGTCCGTGAGGCGCAAGGCGCGCGTTTCGCTCTCGGGCATCTGGCGGTAGCCCGCGTGCGCGGCGGCCGGGATGGCCGCCTCGTACATGCCCAGCTTCTGGCCGATGTACTTGAAGCCGGTCAGCGTCTCGACGCAACGCACGCCGTAATGCGCGGCGATGCTCTTTTGCAGGTCCGTGGTGACGAACGTTTTGATGATGACAGCGTTGTGCTTGTTCCCGTCGTTGAGCACACCTTGGTCAAAGAGCGTTTTCAGCCGGTACCAGGCCAGCAGCGAGCCGATCTGGTTGCCCGACAGAAGAGTTAGCTTGCCCGCGCCGTCGCGCACGGCCACGCCCATGCGGTCGCAGTCCGGGTCCGTGGCCATGACGAGGTCGGCCCCGTCCTGGTCGGCCAACTGCATCCCCAGGCTCAGCGCCTCGGCGTTTTCCGGATTGGGCGATTGGACCGTGGGAAAGCGCCCGTCCATCACGATCTGCGCGGGCACGGTGACGTAGTTGAGCTTGAGCGCGTCCAACGCGGGCAGGGTCAGCACCGCACCCGTGCCGTGGATCGGCGTGAACACGATCTTGAGCGCGCCACCCTCGCCCGCGAGCATCGCCGGGTCGAGCACCAGCGTCTTGAGGCGCTCCAGGTAGGCCGAGTCGATCTCCTCGCCCAGTGTGGTGATCTCGCCGCGTTCCGCGCTGTGCAGGGGCTCATACTCCTCGCTCGTGATCGCGTTGACTTCCTGGATGATGCCACCGGCCTCGGGCTCGACGATCTGCGCCCCCTGGTCGAAGTAAACCTTGTAGCCGTTGTCGTGCGGCGGGTTGTGGCTGGCGGTGATGACGATGCCCGCCTGCGCGTTGGTCAGGCGCACGGCGAAGGAGAGTTCGGGCGTCGAGCGCGGACCCTCAAAAAGACCCACGTCGCAGCCGTTTTCCGTGGCAACCCTGGCCGTGAGTTCCGCGAAATCGCGCGAGAAATGGCGGGTGTCGTAGGCGATGACCAATTTTGGCTTGGCGCTCGCCGGGCCGTGCTCGGCCACCCACGCCCTGAGGTAGCGCACCAGCCCCTGCGTCGCGCGGCTGATGTTGTAGGAGTTCATCGCGTTCGTGCCGACGCAGGGGAACTGCGGCCGGTCGAGCTTCTGCGGCTCGCCCTGCTCGGCCTTGGTCACGATCTTGCCGATGGTCCGCCCGCGCAGGCCGCCTGTGCCGAAGGCCAGCGTGCGGAAGAAGCGGTCGTTGAGTTCGTCCCAGTGGCCGCCCGCGACCAGCTCGCTGAGGCTGTCCTGGTAGAGCGCGGAAGCGTGTCCGCCGAGCAGAGCGGCGATGTTTCTGGCGCTATCGGAGAGAAGCTTCCCCTCCTTGGTGGCAGCTTGGACCTGATCGATCAATGGGGACATAGGGGTGGCGGGGTAGGTGCGCTTGAAGTATCGGATGGTCACCCAGCCCATGCCGTCTCCACCCGAAGATTTCTTGCGCGCCCTGCGCCGCCGTGATCCGTTGCGCGCCGATGGGCAGACCGATGCCCTGCGCCTGCTCGACGGCGCGGGCGACGGCGCGGCGTTCGCCGGGCTCTTCATCGACGATTTCGCCGGACGCTGGCTCGTGGGGACCACCCGCCCCGGCCAGACGCCGCCCGGGTGGCTGCGCCCCCTGTGCGGCGGTTGCGGCCCGGACGCGCCACGCACGATCTACTGGAAGCGGCTCGATTCCCGTGGCGAGCATCAGCAGCCGCCCGCGCACTGGGCCGGTGAGGTGGCCACGGAACCATTTATCATCCGCGAAAATGGCTTGTTGTACCGGATCGACTTCGCGGGTGGTTACTCGCAGGGCATCTTCCTGGACCAGCGCGGCAACCGGCTGACGTGGCGCCAGCGGTTGGGACCGGGGGAAAGTTTGCTCAACTGTTTCGCCTACACCTGCGCGTTTTCGGTCGCCGTGGCGGCGGTGGGAGTACGCACGGTCAGCGTGGACCTGTCCCGGCGGGCGCTGGATTGGGGCCGCGAAAACTTCCGGCTCA
>CAXTVY010000285.1:0-241 GCA_964247665.1 uncultured Chthoniobacterales bacterium
CACCGGGGCCATCGACGACGGTGCGGGCGTGGCCGTGTCGATGGAGGTGGCGCAACTGGTCAAGAGCCTCGGGCTGCCCCCCAAGCGCACGATCCGCGTCATCGCCTGGATGAGCGAGGAAAACGGCTCCGCCGGAGCGCGGCTCTACGCTAGGGAACACGCCGCCGAGGCGGCCAACCACTTTGCGGCGATGGAGAGCGACCTGGGCGCGGATCACCCGCTGGGCATCGGGTTCGCGGGC
>CAXTVY010000285.1:251-5358 GCA_964247665.1 uncultured Chthoniobacterales bacterium
AGACGCGGGCGTTGCTCCAGCCGGCGGCCGACGTGCTCGCCGCGAGTGGAGCGGGCGTGCTCCAGGCCGTCGGGCAAGCCGGGGCGGACGTGGGGCCACTGGCGGACCTGCACGTGCCGACGTTTGAGCCGATCCAGGACAGCCGCACATATTTTAACTATCACCACACGGCGGCGGACACCCTGGACAAGATCGACCCGCACGCACTGGGCGAGAACGCCGCCGTGATGGCCGTGACGGCGTATGCGTTGGCGAATCTGGAAGTGCCGCTGCCGCGTTGAGACGGAAGGATACAGGATGCATCCCGCATCCTGCAACCCGTCACAGGCGCACGCCATCCGCCGCGGCTTACAACCCACCCAAAAACTTGAATGCCATGTCCTGGAATCCCGGCAGCCCTTCGTGTCCAAAATCCGGATAGACGACGGCTTCCTTGGGCGCGGTGATCTTGTTGTAGGCCGCGAACTGCGTGGACGGCGGGCAGACGCGATCCATCAGGCCGACTCCCAGCAGGATTTCTCCCTTGATCCGTCTAGCGATGTGTTGCAGGTCCACGTAACCCAGTTTTGTAAAAATCGCCTGCTCGCGTTCGTGGCGCGGGTCGGATTGGCGGAAGTACGAGCCGAGTTCCTCGTAGGCACCCTCCGCGAGGTCCATCTCCCAGACGCGCTGATAATCGCACAGGAACGGGAAAACGGGTGCCGCCCGCCGGATGAGTTCGGGCGCAAGCGCGGCGCAGGCCAACGTCAGCGCGCCACCCTGGCTGCCGCCCATCGCGCCGAGCCGTCCGGCATCCACCTCGGGCAAGGCCGCGACGATCCGCGCCAATTGCGCCGTGTCGAGAAAGATTTGCCGGAAGGCGAGCTTGCGCGGGTCGGGATCGTCCAACCCGCGGACGATGTGGCCCTTAAAGGTCGAACCCTGCACCACCGCGAGGTCCTGGCTCTGGCCGCCCATCTGGCCGCGGCAATCCAGCGAGGCCACCGCGTAGCCGAGCCCGTTGACCCAGCTCAGCTTGTCGTGCCAGTCGCCCGAATGGCCGCTGTAGCCGTGGAACTGGAGCAGCGCGGGATGCGTTCCGGCGGGGTGCTTCGGACGCAGGTACTTCGCGTACACCCGCGAGCCGTTGACGCCCGTGAAGAACAGGTCGAAGCACTCCGCGAACGGTGCCTGGAACGCGGCGGGCCGCAGTTCCACCCGGGGGTCCACGGCCGCCATCTCTGCGAGGGCATCGTCCCAGTAGGAGTCGATGTCGGCGGGGCAGGGATTGGTCCCGGCGTAGGTCCGCAGTTCGGCGAGGGGTTTGTCAACGAGGGGCATGGGAAAAAGGGCGGGTGAAGGAAGGACGAACCGGGACGGTGGGCGGTCAGTTCTAACCACGCGGCTTTCCGCAACGCAAGCCGTTGCTTCCAACGGGCCGCCGCCTTCTTTAACCCGGCTCCAGCGTGTAGAGGCCGTCAGTGATCGTCCAGGCGTTCGCCAACGGCATCTTCTTCAACTCGTGCCCCCGGCCCCAGGTGTCGCTGTAGAGCACCTCCTTGGTTTTGGGGTTGTAGCCGATGATCAGGCGCATGTGGCCGCCGCGCGCCTCGGGCGTCAGGCGTTCCTCCGGCAGCAGGCCCAGGTACACCGACCACAGCAGCGGCAGGCCGCGCTCGATGTGTGCCTGGATGTCGTGCTCGAAGCGGGTCATGTACGCCGGGTTGAGCTTCGTGCGGGCGTCGCGCAGGGTCTCGCCGTTCATCTGGCTGTAAACCAGTTCGAGCGAGAGCGCCTGCCCCCCGCGCGTCTCGACCGGCGAGATGCCCGCCGCCTTGGGCGCGCTGCGGGCGAGGCGGTTGTAATCGTCGATCTCGTGCACGAAATCGCCGTAGGTCAGGCTGTACTCGGTGAGGATGTTCACCTTGAAGCGGCTGGCGAGTTTTTTCAGCGCGGCGAGCATCTCCGCCATGTTCGTCCCGCCGGTCGCGGAAGTGTTGGCCATCTGGGCCAGTTCGTTCTGGTCCACGTCCGCGCCGTAGTAACGCAGGATGCGCTCGGTGGCCGCCGTCACGCAATACCCCTTCTCACCCTGGTTGACCATTGGGATGTTCGGCAGCACCTCGCTGCCGTCCGGGTTCTTGACCAGCCGCGCGGGCAGGTCCGCGGCGCGCACAGTGGTGCCGTGGTTGGCCACGGTGGGCGGGTTGGCCTCGGCGCGCATCTGTTCGAGGGTGCTTTTGGGCTGGTCGCGCAACGGTGTGATCTTCAGACGGACGAACTCGGCGCGGTATGGCACGCCCTGGGTCCGGTTCTCGGGCGTCGAACTCCATTCCAGCAGGTAGCGGCTGGATGCGCCGGCCCAGATCAGGCCGCGGCTCTGGACGGCGCTGCTGTTGTCCACCCCGCGCTCGATGGGTTTGACGCCGGACAGCGCGTCCAGGGCGTCCCTAGATTGCTCCACCAAGGCGTCGAACTTCTGCTTGTCCAATTCGCCTGCGTCGCCCCGGTTGTAGATGAAGATTTGCACGCCCGCGAGCTGGGTCTTACCGCCCGTGGCGGCCAGGGTCGCCGGGGCGGGCGCGATGCCCGGCGTGCCGGTGGGGACAGCGGCGTTGGCGGGTGAGAAGCGCGCGATGACCTCCGTCACAGGCAGCCCGTGCAAACGCAGCCGGGAATTGGCGGCGCGCAGGGCGTCGTGGGCGTTGGAAACCCAGCGGAAGCCGAGCGCCGACGCTTCGGGGAACTGCTCGGGCGTGGTCTGCCAGAGCGTGGGGGAAGTGAGCCACGGGTCCAGCGGGGTGATGGCTGGTAACGGCGTGGCCGTCGGCGGCGCGGTTAGCGGAGCGGGCGCCGGCGGTGGAAGCTGGGCCGCCGCCGCGCGTTGCCACAGGAGGCAGCCCAACAAGCACACCGGCAGGAAAGTCAGGCGCAGGCTGGCCGCCTGGGAGCGTGTGAGATCAGGGAGAGGGCGGTGGGACAGCCTCCGCCGGGTCGGAAAGTTCATGGGAGAGATTGTAGCAAATGGATCGACGTTGCACACCCTTTAGAAAGGGTGCGAGAAGCGTCTGAGCAGGACGCTTGCGGCGGGTTCTCACAATTGCGATGTAACCCAGGTCTGCATGGCCCGGAGAGGGTAAGGGCTGCCCGGGAGAAAGTCCTTCAGCCGCTGGACGGCTTCGGGGTGCGCCTTGACGGCCGTCAGGCAGGCGCGGCGTTCGGTTTCGTCGCTCAGGCCATCCATGAAGATGCTCCGGAGCCGCCGCTCGGCGTCGTGCTGGAGCGAGGGTGCGTGCCCATCCGCCAGGGTTTGCAGAGTCAGGTTGACGGCGAGGGACCAATCCTGCGTGCGCCATGCCAACAGGCCGCGCAGGTTGCGGATGTCGGCGACGTAGCGGCCGTGGGGAAACTCGCGGTCGTAGGCATTGAGCGCCGCGCCGATGGCCTGCGGCGCGATCTTCTCCTGTGCACTCGTAACGATGATCGTCCCGCCCGCGAAGTGCCCGCTCCCGGGCCACGCGGCGTGTTGCTCCCGCGGGTGGGGCCGCGACGCCGCGTAGAGCGCACGGGCCAGGAGCAACCGCGCCGCCTCGCGCTTGCGGCTGTGAGGATAATCCTTGAGGAATCCTTCGGTGAGCTTAACCAGTTTTGGGTAATCGCGCGAGGTGTAGGTCACCGGCTCCTGCTTGCCCGGCGTGCCGTCCTTGGCTTCCTGCATTTCCCCGGGGATGGGCACCTCGAACTTCGCGTTGGCCACGACCGCCAGCGCCAGGAAATCCAGATAATCCTTGATTGCTATCATCTCCGGCGCGCGGTACGCCGAGCGGATGTGCGCGAGCACGGTTTCGTTGACCTTGCCCTCGGGACAATCCGGCACCGGCGGCAGATCCGCGCCACCCCAGTTCTCGACGTTCATGCATTCACTGCGCAGTTGCACGTAGCGCGCGACAATGGACGGGGTCAACTTGGCGGCCGGTTCCTGGAGGAAGTCGCCCAGGTCATCCAGGAAGTTGGCCACGAACTGATCGTAGAGCCCCGGCTGTTCCGCGCGCAGCTTGGCTTGCAACCGGGCGACTTCCTTTGCCATGCGGTCGGGATGGGCGGTCCAGACCGGCTTGTTCAGGTCCACGGCGGCGGATGTAATGTCTGAGGTCGTATTCCCCTGGTCCCCGCTGCCGCTGTCATCGGTCAACAGGCCGTTCTCGTCGTGTTCGTTCCACTGGTATTCAGGCTCGCCGTAGGGCAGAGAGTCCAGGCCCAAAGCGGCGGTGAGGTCCGGCTCGGTCGCTTTCTTCTCATCCTTCCCGTCTCCTCCGCCGGAATCGTCGCCGTCGGCCTTCTTCGTCGGCGGAGCGAGATCGTAGTACACGGCGAAGTCGCGTGCCTCGCGGGACGCGGGGCATTCCTTGCGCAACCGGTCGTAGAGCCGGTGCGAGAGCGCGCTGTCGTCCGTCTCGTCCGCCCGCTGGAACGTGAACGGCGAAACGAGCGCCATCGAAGGCATGGCGCGCAAGGCCGCCCAGAGCGCCCGGGCGCGGACCGGCGAATTTTCCGGGGCGGCGGCGGCGGCTTTCAGCCACCAATCGAAAGCGTGCCGCCACTCGTCGCGCGAGGATAGCGCGTGGTTGATCCAGTCGGCGGGCAGTCCGAGCGCCAAAGCGTTCTCACGCCGCCGCACGCCCGCGTACTGCGCGCCCTCGCCTTCCGTGAAAACCTGCGTCCGCGTCCCGTCGCTCTCCAACGGCTCGTAGAGCAGCTTGCCCCGAGCGGCGGCCCAGCCGTCGGCCAGCCGCTGACAGGCGGTCGCGTGGGGCTCGCCCGCGGGGGCAGCGTCGGCGTCGGCGGCGAGTTTCTCCAGCGGGGCGGCAGCCACACTCCATTGCGCCGGGGTGGCGTATTTCTTGGCTTCGGCGAAGTTTTCCTCCTCGGATAGCCAGCGCTCGACGAGCACGGCGCGCACGTTGGCGGCGTCCGCTGCCTCTAGGCCGCCGTCAGCGGGCGACAGCCCGGCGGCGAGTTCGGGCAGCGGCGCGAAGTTGAGCAGGGCGTCGGTGACCTGCGCGAGCGCCTCGGCTTCCGCGCCGCTCGTGTCGCGGGACAGGACACTGCGCCCGGGCGACAACGCGGC
>CAXTVY010000286.1:0-5336 GCA_964247665.1 uncultured Chthoniobacterales bacterium
CACCGTGCCCTCCCCGTCCGGTCCGGGCCCCACTGTAAGCGCACCGCCGACCAGGGTGCCGCGGTAGTTCATCATACGCAAACCCAGGCCGCCGTGTCTATCCTCTTTCTCGGTGGACGCCTCGCCCACGGGTCGGGCGAAGCCCTGGCCGTCGTCGCGCACCGTCAGCGCCACCGTGCCATCGCAGCAGTCCAGCCGGATTGCCACCGCCTGCGGCTGCCCGTGCCGGTGGGCGTTCTTCGCCGCTTCCTGGACGATGCGGTAGAGGTGCAAAAGCCTCTGCCGGGACAGCGGCAGCAGGCCATCGCAACCGCTCTGCTCGAAGGAGCAGGCCGTACCGTAGACCGCCCGGAAACTCGCTGCCAGCCGGGAAAGCACTTCGGGCAACTGGCCCGCCGTCAGGTCCGGCGGGCACACCCCCCGGGCGATCTCGCGGGTCTGGACGATAGCCTCGCCGATGAGCGTGCTGATTTCCCTGGCCCCGCCGATTTCCGGCGCTCCGCGGGCCCGCAACCGGGCCGTCAGCGCCTCGGTCATGTAGCCAACCCCGGCCAGATGCTGCCCCAGGCCGTCGTGCAGATCCTGGCTGAAGCGCTCCTGCTCCAGGTCGCTGACCTCCAAAATCTCGCGTTCCAGCCGCCGCTGCTCGGTCCGGTCGCGCAGGATGCACAGGTGGAAGTGCGGCGCGGCGCGGTAGGCCGTGTATTCGAGTAGCCGAACCTGGCCGTCGTGCCGGGTGAGCGAGAGCGGCCCTTCCAGGCTGCCGGTCCGGGAGCAGGTTTGCGCCAGCGCGGCGGCGCGGAACGGCGTGAAGTCGCGGAATCCGAGTTCGTCCGCGTACCGCCCGGCCAGTCGGGCGTGGGGCGCGCCCAACAGTTCGCCGGCGGCCCGGTTGGCCTCGATGCACAGGCCGCTGTCGTCCACGAGCAGGATGGCGTCGAGGCTGTGCGCGAGCAGCATCTGGAACTGGTGGCGGCTTTCGGACAGGGCACGCGTGGTGTGCTCGTCCTGGTCGGTGATGTCGCGGGTCAGGAAGACCACGCTGCTCCGGTGCTCCCGGTCAAAGAACAGGAACGTGTACAGGCGACGTTCCCGCCCCCCGTGCGAATGGAGGGTCAGGAACACCGTGTCCTCCCCGGCCAACGCCCGCCGCAGGAACGCGCCCGCGTCCGGGAAGATCTGGAACGCGCTGCGGCCCACCGCTCCGCCTGTGGCGGGACACAACTGGTGGTACAGCGGCCCGGCCAGCGAAACTACCGTCCCCAACGCGTCGATGCGCCCCATCATGGAGTTCGTGTGCTCCGTGATGAAGTCGAGCAGCCGCGTCTTCTCGCACGGCGGAGCGTCCTGGCAGGGCGGGGGAGGATAGGCGTAGGCGGCGGCCTGCGCGCAAACGCCGAGGACGGCACGGGGCAGGGTGAACTCGTCTGTCCTTCTGTCGGGCAGGCAGTCCGACGCCCCGGCCAACCGCGCTTCCGCGTAGGTGACGGCCCCCCCGGGAGCCCCCGGGGGCAGCAGCAGGATCACCGGCTGGCGGTAACCCTCGGCCCGCAGCTTGCGCGTCAGCCGCAGGGCGCAGCCGGTGCCAGGCAGGTGATCGATCAGGAACACGTCGCCGTCGTCCAGGGCTGCCTCGGACAGCCCGTGCAGGTGGCGGCAGGTGGGTTGCAGCAATCCGGGGTCTCCCTGATCCAGCAGGGCGCGCAGGTACTCGAAACGGCTGTCTTCAGCCGTAAGGATGCGGATTTGGCAGGAACGGTGCGTCATGAAAAAAGCCCCGGGACGCGGACCTACCCCGCCTTGACAGACGTTTCGCCCCTCCGGCCAGGATCGAAGGGCAGATGATGGCAACACATCGTTTGTCCGGCGGGACCTGGCTGCCTGCGGCGGGCGCTCCCGCAAAGATGGGGGAACCCCCCTACGGCGGTGTGGGGATGTCGGACCACGGCGCAACCCGACTTCGGCCCGATAGGCAGACGTGGGCCCGAATGATTAGCTAGGGGACTTTCTGATTCGCCCTGTCATCAGCCGCTTCTTTCCCATGCAAATCTTGCTCGACCGCGCCACCGAATCCGCCGCCCTCAACGCCGAGGCCAGCGATGAACAACTGATGCAGGCCATCATCGACCGCGACCAGCGGGCTCTCAACCAGCTCCATGGCCGCTACCGGGTGCTCATCAACAAGATCGTGATGGAGATCCTGCCCAACGAGGCCGACGCCGAGGAGGCTCTCCAGGATGTGTTCATGGAAATCTGGTTGCGCGCCGCGAACTTCGACGTGCGCAAGGGTAAGCCCCTGGGCTGGATCATCTGCATGGCCCGCCGCCGCGCCATCGACCATTACCGCAAGATCCGCCGCCGCGCCGAGGGCAGCGAGAAGCTGCGCCTGGAGAGCGAGGCGGGCAACGGCACGATCCCCGGGCTGGAGACGCAGGTGCCCGTCAACGGCGGCGGCGGCCAGAATGCTGCGTCCACGAGCGACCTGCGCGCCTTCCTGACGACCGTCATCGGCAGCCTGCCCGAGGAGCAGGGCCGCGTGATCCGCCTGAGCTATTTCGAGGAGATGAGCCAGCGCGAGATCGCCGCGCGCACGGGCATCCCGCTGGGCACGATCAAGACTCGCCTGGACCTGGCCATGCGTAAGCTGGCGTCGAAGTTCATGCAGTTTCGCGAGGAATTGTACCACGCACATTGAAAACGGCCGGTGACCGCAATGCAGGATGCACTTGCGCTGCATGGACGGTTATCCTGGTTTGAGCCCGTAATTTTGAATAGGGGAGGCGAGCAGCCGTCCCAGATGACACGATCATCCCCTGAAGATCGTTGTTTGCCCGTTGCGGCGGCATTTTATCCATTCAGTATCCTGCATCCCGTACTCTTCGTCCCATGCTCTACACTATCGCCATCATTCTCGTTGTTCTCTGGCTCGGCGGTTTTGCCTTTCACGTGGCGGGTGGATTGATCCACCTGCTGCTGGTCATCGCGGTGATCATGGTCGTCATCCAGCTAATCACGGGCCGCCGCGGCCTGTGACGCGCGGTTCCGCGCGGTGAATCTCCCCGGGAGGAACGCCGCGAAACCCGGAACTTGCTGAACGCTCCGTCCGTGCGTTCCCCGCTGCCTGCCCCCCAGGCCCGTCGGCTGCCCTATGGCGTGCTGGTGGGCGTGATCGTCATCCTGTACTTCGCCAAGGAGGTCCTGATCCCCCTGGCGTTGGCGCTGCTGTTCTCTTTTCTGCTTGGGCCGGTCGTGCGCCGGCTGGAGCGCCTCGGATTGGGGCGTGTACCGGGCGTGTTGACGGTGGCGGCCGGGTTCTTCTGTCTGGCCGCGCTGCTTGGCTGGATGATGGTCAGCCAATCCATCGAATTGGCGGGCAAGGTGCCCAGTTATCAGGGGAACATTCAGCACAAGCTGGAAGCGTTGCGTGGCCGCGGCGGCTCGTTCCAAACGGCCGCGCACGTTCTCGAAAAACTCCAGCAGAACGCCTCCGAAGCCTCGCCCGCTGAGGGGCACACGGAGAAGGCCAACGACAAGGCGGCCGACCGCACCCGGGACGCCGCGGCCCGGCCGCCGCCGCCGCCGCAGCCGGTGCGCGTCGTTGAGCCGGCGGCCACTCCCTTGCAGTTCCTGCGCAACTTCTTCGGACCCCTGCTCGGGCCGCTGAGCCTGGTGGGCATCGTGATCATTTTCACGGTCTTCATCCTGATTCAGCGCGAGGATTTGCGCGACCGTCTCGTTCACCTCGCTGGCCCCGAGCGCCTGCCCATCACGACCCAGGCCATCGACGAGGCGGGCAGCCGCGTCAGCCGCTACCTGCGTGCGCAGGTGACGGTCAACGTCGGCTTCGGCTCGGTGGTGGCCGTGGGGCTGTATTTCATCGGCGTGCCCAACGCGGCCCTGTGGGGGTTGCTGGCGACGGTGTTCCGCTTCGTGCCTTACGTCGGCGTGGTCGCTGCCGCCACGGCCCCGCTCCTGATCTCGCTGGCGGCGTTCGACACCTGGCGTCCGCTCGCGCTGACCGTCGGCCTGTTCGCGGCGCTGGAACTGACCATCGCCAACGCCGTCGAGCCCTGGCTTTACGGCACCAGCACGGGGCTTTCCCCCGTGGCGGTCATCGTGGCGGCGACGTTCTGGACGTGGCTCTGGGGCGGCGTGGGGCTGCTCCTCTCCACCCCGCTGACGGTTTGCATCGTGGTCCTGGGCCGCTATGTGCCGCAACTGGAGTTCCTGCACACGCTCTTGGGCGACGAGCCCGCCGTGCCCGTGGACGCCAAGCTCTACCAACGCCTGCTGGCCTTCGACGAGGAGGAATTCTCCTCGCACGTGGACGAGTACCTCACGGCGCATCCCGTGGCGGAGTTGTACGACCAGGTGCTCATCCCCCTGCTCAACCAGGCCCAGCACGACGCCCGGACGGGCAGCCTGGGCGAGGACCGGCAGGAATTTATCCGCCAGACCGTCCGCACGCTGGTCGAAGACCTGCGCGAGCGCCCGCCCGAGGCGCTCGCCCCACCCCCCGTCGCCGAAGGCGGCACGGATCAGGCCGGGAAGGCTGCCGCCGCCACGGTGGCAGCCGCCAAGGCGTTGGCCGCTCCGCCCCCGCCCGCCGTTGATCTGCCCGTGCGGGTGATGGTCCTGCCCGTCAAAACGGAGGCCGACGAGACGGCCGCGATCATGCTCGGCCACCTGCTCACGCTGGGCCGCATCGGCAACGAGGTGCTTTCCGCCAAGGCACTGGCACAGGAGGCGGTGGAAGCCGTGGCCGCGCGCGGCCCCGAGGTGGTCTGCCTGTCCGCCGTGCGGCCGTTCGCGGTCATGCAGGCGCGTTACCTCGCCAAGAAGCTGCGGACCCGGTGCCCGGATCTGAACATCATGATCGGCCTGTGGGACCCCAGGCGGCCTTCCGTGGGCGCGCACCGCAATCTGGCGAACGCCCCTTCGGACTGGATCGTGGACACGCTGGCGGATGCGCTGACGCGGATTTGCCCGGTGGTCCAGTGCCTGCCGGAACCGGCGCTGGGGGCGTCGCCCGAAGAAGCGGAGCTGGAACGCAAAAAAGCGCAAAATCTTGTGGATTCACAACCGTGAAACACTTGCTGTGGTGTGAGGATTCTGGTAGATTCGCCCTCTAGCAATGGCCACCGAACGTCCATCCAACGCCGTCTACGACGAGAGCAAGATCAAGACGCTTTCGTCCCTCGAACACATCCGCGCCCGGACGGGCATGTACATCGGCCGCATCGGCGATGGCAGCCACTACGACGACGGCGTTTATGTCCTGCTCAAAGAGGTCATCGACAACGCCATCGACGAGTTCATCATGGGCCACGGCAACG
>CAXTVY010000287.1:0-5297 GCA_964247665.1 uncultured Chthoniobacterales bacterium
GGCGGAGGTGGCTGACCGTTGCGCGGCACACGCGACACGGCTGGATGGGTGCCCCGGCCACCCGGAGGCAGACGCTTTTCCCACGGAGGAGTTTTGTTGGATCGCGGACGCCGGATTGCTGGCCGCCGCCCTGCCGCGCCGGCTCGCTGGCGGCGGCCTCCAAGGCGGCCCCGGGATGGCCGGGCCGCTGCTCGCGCTGCTCAAACACATTGGCCGCGGCGGCCTGCCGGTCGGACGCATTTACGAGGGGCACACCAACGCCCTGATCCTCATCGCGTTGTTTGGCACGGCCGATCAGCTCGCCCGAGCCGCGGAGGATGTGCACACGCACCGGCGTATCTTCGGCGTGTGGAACGCCGAGGAAGAAGGCGGCGTGCGGTTAACGGAACTCGGCGCGGACCGCTATCGGCTGGAGGGGACCAAGTTATTTTGCTCCGGGGCAGGCCATGTTACACGGCCTATCGTCACCGGACGGCTGCCCGGAGGCGGCTGGCAGATGTGCGTGGTGCCCATGGAGGCGGTGCGGGCACGGATCGACGCGAGCTGGTGGCAGCCTATCGGGATGGAATCCACGGTCAGCGCGCTGGTGGATTTCACCGGTATCGAACTGGGTCCAGACGATCTGATCGGCGCGCCCGACGATTACTACCGTGATCCGTGGTTCAACGGCGGCGCGATCCGTTTCGCGGCGGTGCAGCTTGGCGGGGCGGAAGGGCTCTATGATGCCGCCCGCGCTTACCTCCAAGGGTTGAATCGTACGGATCACCCCGCGCAACGGCAGCGTTTTTCCGAGATGGCGATGGGCATGGAGGCCGGTGCCAACTGGCTGCGGGGCGCGGCCACCGTCTGGGAACGCCCGCCCGAGGAGGCAGGGCAGATCAGCACCTACGCCGCCATGACCCGCATGTCCATCGAGCAGATTTGCATGGACACGATCCGTGGCGTCGAGCGCAGCGTTGGCGCACGTGGCCTGATGCGGCCAGCGCCTTTCGCCCGGCTCATCCGCCACCTGACGATGTACCTGCGCCAGCCCGCGCCGGACGCTGTCATGGAGCGTATCGGCCGCCACGCACTCAACGATCCCCGCCCTGCCCACGCGCACTGGCCGTCCGCCCCCCACTAGTTTTCCTGCCATGCCCAATCCGCAAGCCCCAGGGTCGCTGCCGCCGAGTTACTTCGACGCGGTCTATGGAGCCAACTCGGACCCTTGGAACTTTGCCGCCAGCCCATACGAGGCCGCCAAGTACACCGCTACTCTGGCCGCACTGCCGCGGATGCACTACGAAACCGCTTTTGAGGCGGGTTGCTCCATCGGGGTATTCACCGCGCAACTCGCCCGCCGTTGCGGCCACCTCCTGGCCGTCGATGTTTCCACACAAGCGCTGACCGCGGCGCGCGAACGGTGTGCGCCACTGCCCAACGTGCGTTTCGAGCAATGCCACCTGCCGGCGGAGTTCCCGGCGGGCCGGTTCGATCTGATCCTTGTTTCAGAGGTGGGTTATTATCTCTCGCCGGAAGACCTGCGCACGTTCTGCCAACAGATCGTCGCTGGACTTACGCCTTGTGGCCAGGCGCTGCTCGTGCACTGGACGCCGGAAGTACATGATTATCCGCTGACGGGCGACGAGGTCCACGAAACCTTTGCCCGCGAAACGGCTGCCACCCTGCGCCATCTGCACGGCGGACGGACGGAAAAGTACCGGCTGGACCTGTTCGAGCGCCTCTAACCTGGGGCTACCCTGACTTCCCACACCAGAAATCAGGCGGCGAGTCCGTCTTCCGTGTCTTCGGCGCTCCAACCTTCTTTTTGCCGCTGAACCTGCAACCGCGCAGCTCCCCGGAGCGTGGCCCGGTGCGCCTTGAGGCAAGCGCGTAAAACCGCCGTGGCAGCGAGAACCTCCATCTTCGGCAAAGCCAGCGGTCCCGTTCCCTGCTGCCGCTGGCGTTCCTCGACGGCCAGGTAAAGGTCTCCGCTGGTTGCCGCGTGCTGCCACCCCTTCGCAAACCACCCGGCGTCGACGGCGAGTTGTGACGCCCCGCGGATGATCGATTCACCGTTGCAACCTTCACTCCACAATTCACGGATCAGACGGCGATCCACTGCTTCACGTTCGATGGCCGCCGGTGACTCCACGTACCACGGTGCACCCGACGCGGCGGCCCGCGACCAAATGGTCAACGTGCCGGACAAACCGACCCCTACCCTTCCCTCGCAACGCATGGAAGTTCGCACACCGACCTCCGGGCTATGACGAATGCGCGCACCGATGCGCTCCAGCGATCGGCACAACGCCACGTCCTCCAGGCAGGGCACAGCGGGCACGCCACCGGCGGCGAGGTACGCTTCGGCGGTGACAGCGAGACTTGCCCCGAAACAATGGTGGTGCCGCGGCCAGGCGTTGAACGGATCGGGATTCAGCACGCTCTCGTAAGCTGCGCGCAACGTGCGGTAGGCCAGATCGCGCCGGTAATAGAGCCGCGCACCCGGGTCCAGTCCCGCGGTGTCTTCACGACTCGCCTGGATGCGCCCGCCAACAGCGTCGGCCCCGCGCGCGATCTCGCGCAAAATCGCAGCCACCCAGTCGGGCCGCACCTGGGTATCACCGTCGGTGGAGGCGATCACACCGCGCGGTCGGCCGATGCGCCCGAGGCGGCGGCAGCCCTCATCCATGACAAGCCGCCGCGCCGCGCCGACGTGGGCGTGCGATGGCGGCAGCACGGTGTCAACAAGGTGGAGGCGCAAGCCGGGATGCGCTTCGCCAAACTTTCGCGCCAGGGCAACGGTGCGGTCCCGACAGTTATTGGCCAGGACAAGGACCTCGTATCGATTGCATTCGAACGGTTCCCCCGTCAGATCGACCTGGGTGGCCAGAGAGGTCAGCGTGCGGACAATCGACGCTTCCTCGTTGTGCACCGGGATCACCACGCAAAGCTCGCAGTCCGGCAGGGGCGGAACCGCAATCAGCGGGTGCGCCGCGCAGGGTAGGCGACCGAAATCGTACTCCGGCACGGAAGCGGATGGAGACGTGAAGGCAAGGGAAGGCACTCGTGGGTCCAGGTGTTTCCCCGGGCCACGCTCGGGAAAACCAGTGCCTATTCGCATGGGAGCGTCTCGCTGCATGTGGGGAGTCATCGGTTCAGTGCGAGACATTTGGACGCGGTTCTCTCCGGTCATACGGCGAAAGTCAACGCCGGGATGCCATCCTTCACGCGCGGCTGCCGCCTGCGCCAGCGGGAAAGTTGTCCCTTCCCAGGACCGTGGATGTCGCCGCGAACGAATCGGTAGCGATTTGCTCCTGAATACTCCATTTGCATGAAGAACGAAGCTGCCCGCGCCAAGTCCCGCTCACGGCCCCGGAAAAAGGCGGAAACATCCGCTGCACCCGCACCCGCTCAGAGTCCTGCCCAACCGCCGCCCGCGCCGGGAAACCCGAAGAACGTGGGTACACTGGAAAGTGCCGCCTCGTTGGCACTCGGAGTTTTGTTCCTCGCGGGTGCTTTGTTTCCCCGCTCGCTCAAACAGTTTTTCCTGCTCGGAGTGGGCGGTGGGTTGGTCTACCGGGGCATGACGAGTCATTGCGGCCTGTATCAGGCACTAGGATTGGATTCTGCGAAAGGTTCGCTGCTCGGGCAGGCCAACGAGAAGCACCTTGCCGACCCGACGAGCAAGAACGACTAGGCAAGCCCTACGGGCAGGTTTGATTTTCTCGTGCGGGAGTGACAAGCTGCTCACCCGCTTTCCAGCCCGCCGGTTCCGGCTGGCACCGCCCCGTTTTCCCGCCCAATTACATGAGCATCTCAGCCGCCATCACCGAAGATCAGGTCCGCGCACAACTCCGTCAGGTCCGCTATCCTGGGTTTAGCCGGGACATTGTTTCCTTCGGGATCATCAAAGGGGTGGAGATTGCGCCGAACGGCCGCGACGTGACGGTGTTGGTTTCTCTCGCCACGAATCAACCTGCCATCCCGCAGCAGATCCAGAGGGAGGCCGACGCCGCTCTGCGCGCCCTGCCCGGCATCGGGGAGGTGGACCTACGCTTCGACATCCAGAACCCGATCACCACGGCTACCGGCACCGGGCCGAACCGCATCGACGGCGTTCGGCATGTGCTAGCGGTAGCCAGCGGTAAGGGCGGCGTAGGCAAGTCCACCGTGGCGGCAAATCTGGCGGTGGCGCTCGCGCGGGCCGGAGCAGCGGTCGGGCTGTGTGATTGCGACCTGTACGGTCCCAGCATGGGCCTGATGTTCGGCGCGCGCGCGCCCGCCACCGCGACGGAGGATGAGCGGATCAACCCCATCGAAGCCCATGGCGTGCGCCTGATGTCGATGGCGTTCCTGCTGGGCAGTGACGAATCGCCCGCCATCCTGCGTGGGCCGATGGTCACGAAGTACACCCAGCAATTTCTGCGGCGGGTGGCCTGGGGCGAGTTGGATTACCTCGTGCTCGACTTGCCCCCGGGCACCGGCGACATCCAGTTGACCATCGTGCAAACGGTGGCGCTCTCGGGTGCCGTGATCGTGACGACGCCGCAGGAAGTCGCTTTGATCGACGCACGCAAGGCGGCGAGCATGTTTGCCAAGACCAATGTCCCCGTGCTTGGCATCGTGGAGAACATGAGCTACTTCGTCAGCCCGGGCGACGGCAAGCGGCACGACATTTTTGGTGAGGGGGGCGGGCGGCGCGAGGCAGCCCGGCTGCGGGTGCCGCTGCTCGGAGAAATTCCTATCGACATCGCCACCCGCGAGGCAGGCGACCGCGGGCGGCCAATCGTGGCGGCGGAGCCCGAAGGCGTGGTCGGGCGAATGTTCCAAGACATTGCCGAACGCCTGCAGCGCACCGTGCCGGTTTGACGGGGGCCGGCTCCCGTTCCCGCCTTCGCAGGCTGGCCGTCACCCACGCCACCGCGAATTTACCTCCAGAGCCCGATTTCTCGTGGCACAAGCTGTTTTTTTGTTTGAAACAATGATAAATATTGTATTGGCTCTCGTCTGGATTGTGTGACGAGTGATGGTCAGGTCCAGTTTCGCGGCGCGTCAGTTGGTGCGCGTGATGCTTAGGCCTATAAGGTATGAAAGCTTCCCCCCCCGAGAAACCGGTGTCCACAGCGGAAAAGGATGCGGATCTTGTGACGAACTCCATTTTGTATAAGGAATTTCTCGCCGAACGTGAGGAAATCCTCCGTCATAAATGGATCGAGAGCGAAAAAGCCGGTCATGACATTGGCTTTGAAAAGGCGCTCTTGGACTGGATCGTCCGGTTCCGCTCCTCCTGGCGTGAAAAGCGTCGCGGCGAGCAC
>CAXTVY010000288.1:0-5266 GCA_964247665.1 uncultured Chthoniobacterales bacterium
CCGCAATCGATGCGCCAGTTCTTGCTGGTGACCACGGGCCGGAAGTTGACCAGCCCATAGCGGTCGTTGAGTTCCTGCGGATCGATCTGCCCCTCATTGTCCAGAAACATGGCGACGTAGTCGAGTGCGTCGATGTCGTTGGTGCCGGTGCGGAAGGTCTGCGCAATCTTGATCTGCGCGTCACGGGTCAGCTTGCCGTGTTGCAGCATCAGCGAATTGTCACGGGTAAACTCGCGCGTCGTGTTGGTTTCCAGGTCCATGGAAGTGTCCACGAGCATGTCACCCTTCTCGTAATTGGCGGGCGCCTGGCTGACCTTGCGGCCCAACACCTCGTCGAAAGCCTCCAGGAGATCGAAGGACTTTCGCGCGTAGCCTTTCTTTTCATCGGCGCGGTAGAGTCTGCCGCGGCAAATTTCGTCGTCACTAAGCGATTCGGGACTGTCTTCGATGAGCGCGTCCGGACGCATGTCATCGTCCGAGCTGATCAGGAACTTGCCCAAGGTCCACATTAGCGTGCAGTTGCGGTTGCCGCCGTAGCTTGGCCGAAAGAGGTTCTTGACGAGCGATTCGAGCTTCTTGTCGCGCAGCTTGCGGTTGAGCACGCCAAGAAACTCCTCTTTCTCCCGCGGACCGACGTAGTAAAGCTCGTTGAACGTGCGCGTGTTCTCTAACAGAGGAAAATACTTCTCGTGGTTGGCGACGCTGGAGTCATCGAAGACCATGAGTTTCACGGCGTGGCCGTTGCGCCAGAAGTTGGCGTCGTAGGCTTCGATAGCCTCGGCCACGTCACGCAGACGGTAGGTGGGAATGGCGAAGACGGTGGTTTCAGGTTCCATAGGAGAAAATTATCTGCGCGGAACGCCGTCCACGCCCAGGACGACATCCCGCAGAGTTTGGATGTTGCGCTCCGCCGTATTGAGCCTGCGCTTGACGGCTACCAAGTGCGAGATGACAAAAAGCGTGGCGATGCCCAAGATGAAGTAAGGGCCAGCCGCCGAGAAAAGGACCTGTTCGGTCGCCCGATCAAAAGCTTCCAGGATGGCTGGTGTGCTCGGCTTATCCGTTTGGAGTAGATGAGTCAATTCCGTCCGGGCGGTCAGACGAGACTTACGCAACGTGTGAAGAGGCAGGAAGTAAACGAGTACGAACCAGACCATGGCTGCGATCAATAAAGGCAACCAGCAATCCACGCGCAGCCACCTTTTGGGGAACATCGGCAGGGCAGAAAGGGTATGCTTCGTCGGAGCGCCATTTGACGGTGGGTAGCGCATCCCTGCACGATTGGGTTGGTCGTTCATCATGGCTGGATCAGTCCACCGCCTGCGGCGAGCAGAAACCATCACTGAATCTGGTTTTCCAATGTCTGATAACGTTAGGCGGCTTGGTTTTTGGAAGTATTAAACTCATGCGCCAGCGCATTGTACCGGCGCTTGAGTTTGAGCATCTGGTTGACGAGAAAGATGCTGGTAAATGCCAGGATCAAACACGGTCCTGACGCCGCGGCGTCAATGTTTTGATTCGAGTGATCAAAAGCCGCGATGATGCCTGCGTCGTCCAGTTTTTCGGCGGTGAGGAGATGTTGCAAATCCTGATGAGCTTGGCGACGCGCCTCGCGTAATTGGTGGAGCGGCAATCCACACGCGAACGTCAGCCAGAGGACGGCGACGACCACGATGCCCGTTGGGCTAGGCGTGGATTGACGCAAGCCACCAGCATCGTTTGAAAGGATGGATCGATGCATGTCAAAAATTGGCCGCGACCCGATGAACATCCCGAGACAATGGGAAATGGAACGCTTAGAGACACGCTTCGGAAGCACCTGTCAGAAAGTCCTCCGCACGCAAGTACCCGATGAAAACTTCCTGCTGCTCCGGGTTGAGGTTGTCGGTCGTCGCGTGGATGGACACCCTGCCCTTTCCCGCCCCATGAACCAGAAGCAGGTTCCCAGGCCGGGAGAAATAAATTCCCGCCACCCGATGTGCAACCGGTTGGTGGAAGGGCAGTCTCATCCCAGTGACAACGGTTTGAGGCCGGCGCTTTATTTTGCGGCCACGGACGGCAGCTTGCCGTCCAACGCCAAGTTCAGAAGCAAAGTGTTTACGTGCGGCTCGCCGAAGAGACCCAGATCGCGGCCTTCCGTGTATTTATCTACAAGCTGACGTACTTCATCCACCGACTTCCCACGTGCATGAGCCACCCTCGGGAGCTGGAACTGTGCGTTGGCCACCGAAATATGTGGGTCCATGCCGCTGCCCGAGCGCGTGACGGCGTCGGCGGGCACAGCGTCCGTGTCCTTTAACCCGTTCGCGGTGCGATAAGCGGCGACCAGATCCTTGATGCCATCGAAGTTGGACGGGTCAGTCACGTCTTTGCCGGTGGCGTCCTTCTTGTGCTGGCCGTTGATGAGCTTGTCACTGGTAGGCCCAAGGTTGGTGCCGCCGCTGGCGGTCGGGTCGTAGCCAGCGGCACCGGCGGCGGACGGGCGCGGGTTGAAATATTGCTTGCCGCCGAAGTTCTGGCCTAGCAGTTCGCTGCCGAGGACGGTTGTGCCGTCTGCGGCGACGATCAGGCTGCCATTTGCTTTATGGTGGAACAATCCCTGGCCCAATCCCCAGACCGCCAGCGGGTACAAGCCGCTGACGATCAGGCCAAGCACCACGGTGGCGAGGATGGAGGTGAGGGTTTCCGACAGAATGGAGTAACCTTTGGTTGAGTCCGGCGTTCCGGCACCTGCGCGATCGGTCTGGATCAAGATTTTTCGGTCGGTGTTCGGGTTGCGTTGGGTGAGATCGTAAGATTTCATGTTTGTTCGTCTGATGGTGTAATGGTGGAAGTACGGAGTGGAATCAAACCAGGTGCAGGGCTGACACGACCAGATCGATGGCCTTGATGCCGATGAAGGGCACCACGATGCCGCCCAGCCCGTAGATGAGCAGGTTGCGCCGCAGCAGCACGTCAGCCCCCAGCGCGCGGAACTGCACGCCACGCAGGGCCAGCGGAATGAGCGCAATGATGACCACCGCGTTGAAGATGACGGCACTCAGGATGGCCGAGCTCGGGCTGGCCAGGTGCATGATGTTGAGCGGGGCCACCGCTGGAAACGCCAGCAGCAACATCGCCGGGATGATGGCAAAGTATTTGGCTACGTCGTTTGCGATGGAGAACGTCGTCAATGCCCCCCGAGTCATCAGCAGTTGCTTGCCGATCTCCACCACCTCGATGAGCTTGGTCGGGTTGCTGTCCAGGTCCACCATGTTACCCGCTTCTTTGGCGGCCTGGGTGCCGGTGTTCATGGCGACACCCACGTCGGCCTGCGCGAGGGCGGGCGCGTCGTTGGTGCCGTCACCGGTCATGGCTACCAGTTTCCCTCCCTGCTGTTCACGTCGGATATAGGCGAGCTTATCCTCTGGGGTCGCTTGCGCGAGGTAGTCGTCCACGCCTGCTTCCTTGGCGATGGCGGCGGCGGTCAGTGGGTTGTCACCTGTAATCATGACGGTCTTGATGCCCATGGCGCGGAACCGCTCGAAGCGGTCGGCCAACCCACCTTTGACGATGTCCTTGAGGTAGATGACGCCCAGTGCCTTTTCTTTGGTGGCGACGACCAGCGGCGTGCCGCCTTTGCTGGAGATGGCAGTCACGGCCGCATCGATCTCCGGGGAGAACCGGCCGCCCACGTAGGCGCGCACGCTGTCCGCCGCACCCTTGCGGTAGCTCTGGCCGTCGAGATCGACGCCGCTCATGCGGGTCTGCGCCGTGAAAGCAATGAACTCGGCGTTGGGTAGTTGCGCCAATTCACGGCCCCGGATGCCTTCCTGCTGCTTGGCGAGCACCACGATGGAGCGGCCTTCCGGCGTTTCGTCCGCTAAACTGGAGAGTTGAGCGGCGTCAGCCAGTTCGTGCGCGGTCACGCCGGGAGCGGCGATGAACTCGACAGCCTGCCGGTTGCCCAGCGTGATGGTGCCCGTCTTGTCGAGCAACAGCACGTCCACGTCGCCCGCGGCTTCCACGGCGCGGCCCGACATGGCGAGCACGTTCTTCTGCACCAACCGGTCGATGCCCGCGATGCCGATGGCACTTAACAACCCTCCGATGGTCGTCGGGATCAGGCACACCAGCAGAGCGATGAGCACGGTGGGCGAGAAGTCCACCCCCGAAAATTTGCCGAAGGGCAGCAGCGTCATGCAGACGAGCAGGAAGATGATGGTCAGCGCTGAGAGCAGGATGGTCAGCGCGATCTCGTTGGGCGTCTTCTGGCGGCTGGCTCCTTCGACCAGGCCGATCATGCGATCCAGGAAACTCTCGCCCGGGTTGGCCGAGATGCGCACCTTGATCTCGTCGCTGAGCACCTTCGTGCCGCCGGTGACGCTGGAGCGGTCACCCCCCGCCTCGCGGATCACCGGTGCGCTCTCGCCCGTGATGGCGCTTTCGTCCACGGTGGCCGCGCCCTCAATGATCTCACCGTCGCCGGGAATAGCTTCACCCGCCACGATGAGCACCACGTCGCCCTTGCGCAACTGTTCGGCGGAGACCTGTTCGATCTTACCGTTGTCACGCAGGCGGTTGGCGGTGGTCTGCGTGCGGCTCGCGCGCAGGGTGGCGGCCTGCGCCTTGCCGCGCCCTTCGGCCATCGCTTCGGCGAAGTTGGCGAAAAGCACCGTGAACCACAGCCAGACGCTGATCTGGCCGGTGAACGCCCGGCTCTCGTGCGAGGCGAATACTTCCACCGTGGTCACGAGCGCGCCGACCTCGGTGACGAACATCACGGGATTACGCACCATCGTGACGGGATTGAGTTTTTTGAAAGCGTCCCCGATGGCGGGCACGATGATTTTGGGATCGAAGATGGAACGGGATTGAGTAGCCATAAAATAAAGTGGAACCGATTGAAGAACAGCGGTGTGCCGACGTGGTTAGAACAGCTTGCCGGTGTGCATGAGGAAGTGTTCCACCACCGGACCGAGGGCGAGCGCGGGCAGAAAGTTGAGCGCACCGATGAGCAGCACCGTGCCGATGAGCAGGATGATGAACGTCCAGCCGTCCACCGGGAAACTCCCCGGGCCCGGAGGGGTGAGCTTCTTGGCCGCCAACGACCCGGCAATCGCCATGATGGGTACGATCATGAAGAACCGGCCGATGAGCATTGCCAGGGCGAGCGTGGTGTTGTACCAGGGCGCGTTGGCGCTGATGCCCGCGAACGCACTGCCGTTATTGCCGGTGGCCGAGGAGAACGCGTAGAGGATCTCGCTGAAACCGTGCGGGCCGTTGT
>CAXTVY010000289.1:0-5257 GCA_964247665.1 uncultured Chthoniobacterales bacterium
AGCCCCAGTTGTGGTTCAACTCGCCCGGCGTCTCCCAATCGCTGCCCACGTTGGCGGCGGGAATGCCGTTGTCGCCCATCGTCGCGTAGTCGCCCGGCACACCCAGCCGTCCGTCGATCAGGCAGGCGGGCTGCGTCGCGCGCACGGCGTCGGCGATGCGCTGGCCGCGCTCGGGCGTGATCATCGCGGGCGTGTCGAAGAACAGCTCGCACACCGGGCCGTAGCCCGTGAGGAGTTCCTTGACCTGCGGCTCGACCTTGGTTTGCAGGAAGTGGTCGAACGCGCCGCTCTTGTTCTTGGCGTCGTCGCGGCCGAAGTCCCAACTGTTGCCCTCGCCACCGGGCTCGTGCCAGTCCACGGATTGCGAATAGTAGAACCCGAGCTTGAGACCGTGCCGGGCGCAGGCGTCGGCGAGTTCCTTGCAGGGATCGCGGTGAAAGGGCGTCGCGTCGTAAATGTTGTAGGGCGACGCCGCCGAACGGTACATGGCAAAGCCGTCGCCGTGCTTGGCGGTGATGACGATGTACTTCATGCCCGCATCCTGGGCCATCTGCGCCCAGTGCTCGGCATCGAACCCGACGGGGTTGAACTCCTCCGCCAGTTTCTCGTACTCCTCCACGGGGATCTGCGCGTGGGCCATGATCCATTCGCTGCTCGGGCGGACCGCCTTGCCCTTCCACACCCCGGCGGGGATGGCGTAGAGGCCCCAGTGGATGAACAGGCCGTACTTCGCCTCCCGGAACCATGCCATCCGGGCGTCGTGCTCGGGCGACACCTGCACTTTGTTGGCTAACTCCGGCATCACCTCTGGCATCGTCTGCGCAGAAAGGGTCTGGGCGGCGGCGCACGCCATGATGGCCGCGAGCGCCTTGGTGGCGAGCCGGGTGCGGGGGAGGGAATATGTTTTCACGATAGAGCTTGGCTGAGGCAAGGTTACCCCCGGGGAACCGGGTCGTCACTCGCATGTTTGGGTGATACGCCCTATCCCCGCTTGGTCAGGTATTTCACCACGGCTTCCGTGCGCGAATGAACGTGTAGTTTTTCGTAGATGTTGCGCAGGTGGGTGCGCACGGTGTCGATGGTCACCCCCAGACGGGCGGCGATTTCCTTGTATAGCGACCCCGTCGCCAGCAATTCGAGGACTTCCCGTTCACGGCCGGTCAGTCCGGCGAGCCCTTCGACCGCCGGGCGGTGGTGAAAGAAGCTGACCACCTGCCGCGCGACTTGCGGCGACATGGGCGATCCCCCGGCGTGCGCCTGCACCACCGCCGCCGCGATCTCCTCGGGCGGCGTGCGCTTGAGCAGATACCCGCACGCGCCCGCCTTCAGCGCGTCGAAGATCACGGGCGCATCCTCGTACATCGTCAGGATCAGGCAAACCACCGCCGGATGCAGCGTTCGCAGCCTCGCCACGCACTCGATCCCGTTGATGCCGGGCAGGTTCACGTCCACCAGCGCCACTTGCGCCGCGACGTGCGCGATCCCGACGAGCGCCGCCTCGGCCGTGGGATAAATGGCGACGCAATCGACGCCGAAATTTCCCTTGCGGAAGAACGTTTCCAGCGTGCGCGCGAAGGGGGCCGCGTCTTCGATGATCGCCAGGCGGATAGAGAACATAGGTGATGATTCCATCGTTTTCCTGCCCTGACTGATCTTCTTCTATTGCGAAAGCAACGGATCTTTTCCCGGAAGCAGAGTTCTATTTCCATTCTCAGAGCCTGTGTGGTTGTTATGAAAACTGGCGCACGAGCAGGCGCATCATCGTGCGCCAGAGCCACGCCCCGGAGGAGGCGACGGTCTTCTCGTACTCTTTGGGGAGCAGTCAGTCCTGACCAAACCAGGCGAAGGTGCGCTCGACCCGCCCACGAAAGGCAACGGATGCGAAGCCCTTTTTGGGTGGTAGACGCAGGTTTGGCCGTGACGCACAGGTCACGGCCCAGGAGTCGGCGGGCGGCGGCTTCAGCCTGGCGTTGGTAGCTTTTGTCGGCTGTGAAGTTTTCCAGCGGCGGGTGGCGTGCCACGGCCTGGACCATGACGGCGGCGACCTCCGCGCCATCCGCCTTGTTCGCAGCAGTGACGTGCACAGCCGATGGTATGGCGGGGAGCGCGCCGGGCACGCCTAACACGGTGTCGGCTTCTTGCCAGACGCCGCGCTTTCGCCAGAGCCGAAAGTGGCTGGCCACAGTGCTCCAAAGCGAAAGATCATGCGGCAGGGCGCACCAGCGGCAGCCTTCGCGCAAACGGTAGAAAATGGCTTCGACCGCGCGCTTTTTGGATGTTTAGGCGGGCTCCGCGCGGATCTGGCCGCTCAAAAAAGGGCGCGATCTTCTCCCTTTGTCCGTCGCTCAAGTTGCTCGGATAGCTCATGCTGGCATCCCGCCAGCGTCAGCCCTTCCATGACAAACCGTTTAATCACACAGGTTTTCAGTACTTTGTTTCTCATCCCGTCCCACCAAATTGGTATCAGCGCAGCTCCCCCAACGCGTCTGAGTTGTCGTTTCTAGATTCAGTGATCCCTGCCCGAACATCCAAATTTCTACAGATTTACAATAAATAGCTGTTGAGTTAAAGCGTTGGCGCCTTCTCGGCGTGCTGGCAGGTTGTCCGCGTGAGCTATCCGAGTGACTTGAGCGACTAGCAGCGGCAGCGGTTGGAGATGTTCTTCGAGCGGCCGGACCTGTTCTGCCTCGATGCCGGCCTGCCAAAGGGGTTGGCGGCAGACGACATCCAACACATCCTCTCCCATCGCTTCCCGGATGTCTGCGGCGAGGTTGCGCTTGAACGTGCTCAGCGTCGAGTCAGAGACCTTGAGTTTGCGTTTCAAGGTATTTGCTGGCTGGCCCGCCACCGCGCACCGCACGAGAGCCGCGTAGCGATCATCGTGGCCATCGAGAAACTCCGCCCAGTCAATGTTGCGCGCGGCCACCGCGGCAGGGTCCTCGTGGACCCCAGCCAGCATCTCGCCCAACGCCACGGTCTCGCCGATTCCTGGGTTCAGCCCGACCAGTTCTTCCAGGCTCGGGGCGCGACTCTTGCCGTCAAGCATTGCGCCCGGGGAAAGCGCGTCGGTACGATTGGCCGACTGGCTACGCCGCCCACTTTTTATTAGCAGGGTTATGCAGTAGCAAATGTTGCCGACCGTCACCTCTTTGCCGCGCGCCTCCAGGGGGTGCAGCATCTGGGCGACCGGGGCCATGACATCCTGCAACAACTCCTCGGCGTCCCCCGATCCATGTATCTGGACGTAATTTTGACAGTGGTAGAAAACTAAGTAGACGCTGGTTCATAGATAAAAAGAACCCACATCTCGGGGAATCTTTTTTTCTGCTGTTCCTCCTCCGCGCGCTAGTTGCGGAAGTGTGGAAGCATCTCGACGGCCACGGTCAGCGCCCGCGCCTTGGTCCGGTTGGCTTCTCCGAACCAGATGCTCACCAGGCGCTGGTTGGCACTCTGCCAGATCTTGCGGTGGTCCAGCCACTCCGTGACGCCATTGTAAGCGGCCCAGAGCGTGCCCTCGACTCCCCGAAGGCGGTTGCCCGCCCCCTGGTCGAAGAAGTACTCGCTCCACGAACGATCCCGGGCGATGCACTCCCCCTCGCTCTCAGTGGGCTGCCGGTCCTTGGGCTCGGGGTACACGTACTCCAGATACTTCTCCAAGCGGTTGTTGGTCATCGGCACTTGGACCATCTCGCGGAACGTGTCCGCCAGTTCATCGAACTGATGATGAACGATGCCCAACATCTTCTCAGCGGCTTTGAGGCGCTGATGGATGTCGGTGTGATGGCTGATCTTGATGTCTGCTCCCCCCTGGTTGATGGCGAGTGTCAGAGTGTTCTGGCAGACCACGCGCACGGGCGTGAACTTCACCTGCAAGGATGACGTGCCATCGTGGCTATTGGTCAGGAGCAGGAACTTGTCGGTGATGTCATCGCCGACCACCCGGATGGAGTCCGGCAGCTTGGCCAGAATCCATACGCGCTCGCCTTTGCCGAGTGCTCCGGCGGTGTGGTAAACCGCGGCCTGCTTGCCGACCACGGGGTCGAAGAAGGCGAACGCCTCCCGGTTCTGCACCGGGGTGTAGGAACTGCCCACCACGCCGAGCACATCGAGACTGTTCGCGCGGGCGACAGCGTATTTGTCCGGCACCGGCAGGCGCAGGAGGCTGTTGTCGCCATCGCTGGCGTACAACGGCAGCTTCTTGACCTGCCAGTCCAGGCGGGCGGCCTGGATGGCTTCCTCCGCCGTGGCGGGCTTGTCGAGGGCGGTGCCAAGGCCATGCCAGGGCACGCCGCCGACGTACATCATGCTGGCTTCTCCGTTCTGAATCATGAGGTTATGGCTCATACTTTCTGTCTTCCTTTCGTTTGTTGTCTTCTGCGTTGTGAACGACGAAGGGCCGGACACCTCGTGGGAGGCATCCGGCCCTTCGGCTCGTTCGGGTGAGTGGTTGTGGTGACTACAAGCGCACGGTCTGGAGCGCCTTGAGGGTATCGCGCACCGAGCGGATTTCCCGCTCACTCAGACGACGTTCCTTCTGCACCTGCCGGAGCGTGTCAGCCAAGTTGTTCAAGTTCGTGACGGCACCCCGGAGGGAGCCTTTGACGAACTCGATCTGGTCGAGCGCCTGTTCGAGGCTGTGCTTCTCCTCGGGTGGGGTAGCGTCGTTGGTGATGGGCTGGTGCCCGTTGCCATTGGTGGTGTTGTCCATGGGTGGTTGGTTCCTTTCGTGTGGTTGTGGGTTGGGGTTGGTAGTTTCGGGTTGATCCAGCGCGGCGTTGATGGAGGCTGCGGCCGGGGTGATGGGCGGGACCGGTACAGCTACCGGGGTGCTGCTCATGCGGGACGGCGGATTGGCATCGACCCGGACAGGCATCACGATCATTTGCCTGCTGCCGCCGTCACTGAAGCGCAGGGGCTTCAAGGGCTCCTGCACGCCGATAGTCCGCAGACCAAAGCCGATGGCTTTGAGCAGGTACTGCCGGTTCAAGTACACCGTGGCGGGATCGCCGCTGACGGTGGCACCGGGCACCTCGACTTCCGTCGCACGTTCCTGGTCCTTGTTTGCGCCGCGCAGGTAGAGCCTGCCCGAGACGGTGTAGAGGCCCACCGTATGGTTGGGCGTGTCGTCCCCGGGCAACCGAGGCACGATGCGCCCAATGGCTTCAGCCGCCTGATCACTAATCTCAATGGAGCCGCTAACCCACTACCAGCTAAAGCAGGTAGGTTTGAAGAGGACTGAAAGTCCGCTTGCGGCTAA
>CAXTVY010000290.1:0-5256 GCA_964247665.1 uncultured Chthoniobacterales bacterium
CGGCGGTTTACCGCGCCGATACCCCGGAAGCCCGCGCTTTCCAAACCGCTGATTCCATGGACCGCGTCTTGGAAATGGAATGGCACGCGCGGACTGCGGCTTTTACCTTGGAAGTCGCCTTGGGTGAAATGGATATTATCCATCCCGGACCGGTGCAAGCATTCCAACTGGAACTTACACGTGCGCTGGGCCTAACACCAGGGGACCGGTCTTCACCGCCATGCAACTAACCGCTCCCGTCCAATGGGGAATCGTGGGATGCGGCTGGGTAGCGCGGGATTACGTGGCTCCGGCCATGACGGCGAGTGCCGCCGTGCGCCTCACGGCGGTCTGCGATCCTGAGCCCAGCGCATTGTCGCGGATCGCCGCCGAGACTACGGGGATCGCCCGACACGCAGGTTTGACGGATTTCTTGGCGACGCCGGGAATAGAAGCCGTTTACGTCGCCACGCCCAATCACCTGCACCGGCCCATCGTGGAAGCAGCGGCGCGGGCGGGCAAGCATGTCCTCTGTGAGAAACCGATGGCGACCTCCCTGGCGGATGCGGAAGCGATGGTCGCAGCTTGCCAGAGGAGCGGTGTGCGCTACGCGACAGCTTTTGACCAACGGTTCCAGGCGCGCCACCGCCGACTGCGTGAATTGCTGCGCACCGGGCGACTGGGAGAAATTACCGCTGTCCGGGTGCATTATGCGTGCTGGACGCCTGCCGATTGGTCACCGCCCACGTCCGAAGGCGTCCACGACAACTGGCGGATAGATCCCGCACGCGCCGGAGGCGGGGCTTTCATCGACCTCGCGCCGCACGGTTTGGATCTCGTCCAGACCCTACTTGGCGAACCACTGGTGGAAACCAAGTGCTTACTGCAACGCCGGATTTTCGACTATGCCGTGGATGACGGGGCAGCTCTCATCGGGCGTTTCCGTTCGGGGGCGCTGCTCTTGTTGAACGTGGCCTACAACTGTCCGGACCATTTTCCTCGCCGCACGTTGGAACTCATCGGCACTCGCGCGATGGCCATCGCGCAGGATACGATGGGACAAACCCCGGGCGGTTCCTTGCGGCTGGTGGATGCCGCTTCCGGCACCATGGAGCCAGTCGCCATTCCACCCGACGAGGACGTTTCGCCTTTTACTGCCGGGATCGAATCATTTTCCCGCTGCCTGCGCACGGATGAAACGTTCCCTTATCCCCCCGAAAACGATCTCCACACCATGCGTCTGCTCGCCGATGCGGTACAGGGTTGAACTGCGTTTATCGTCGTGATGTCTCCTTACGTTTGTACGAACTGCGGTTTCTGGCAACGGAGTTTCGCGGTGCCCGCGAGTTGTCCCGTGTGCCTGGATTTTCGGCACACGCCGTCGGAAAACGGCTTCAAATTTTGGAGTGTGGAGGAAGCGGCCCAAAAGATCGTTACGAATTGGCACGAGGACGAGAATGGGGTGCTGATCTTGCGCAGTGAACCCACCCTTGGCATTGGACCCAATGGTTACCTGCTATCACTGCCCGGCGGCAACCTGCTTTTCGAGCATCCCGCCTGGTATTCCGAAGCGGCTTTAGCAGAAATTGCTGCCCGCGGCGGGGTGCGCTGGCTGGCGGCGTCGCACCCGCACGCCTATGGCGGTTTGTGGCAGGCGCAAGAACGTTTCCAGCCAGAGACGGTCGCCATCCAGCAGGAGGATTTGCCATGGACGAATGCCTTCCAGACCAACCATCCGTTTGACGAATTTCTTGAGTTCACGCCGGGCGTCGAACTCCACCGCACGGGCGGTCATTTCGACGGACACGCTGTCCTCTACGTGAGTGACCGACGGACCTTGTTCGCCGGCGACATGGTCAAGTTCCATCTGGCGGCAAATCCACCAGGCATTTCCACGCACAAAGGGTTCAACCGGCGCATCCCGCTGAGCCACGAGGAAATTCGCCGCTACCGGGCGGTGGTCGAATCACTGGATTTCGACGAAATCTATACCACGTTCGAGCACGCCCCCAGGGGTATTGGTACGCGGGAACAAGTTTTGCATCTTTTCCAAGCTCAGTTGCGTGGCATGCCCTTCTTCGGACCCATGCCGCTGCTTCCCGCAACGGAGGCGGATAGTCACTCAAGCATCGATGCTCCTGAAAGTAGTGACGCGACGGCGCTGGCCGCTTACCGTGCTGCTTATGCTCCGGCGTTGGCGGCGGGTGCCCAGTGCTTTGAATTTTCCCAGACACCCTTGGACCGGCTCGATCTGCCACTGTGGACCGTCGCCTCAGTAGACGCTGACGGGACGCTCTCAGATGGTTTCGGTTATGGTCCGACGCTGGTTGCTGCTCAAGCCAGCGCGTGGGGTGAAGCCGTAGAATGGCACCTGGCCCGCGAATGGTCTCGCCATGCGCCGCGTGTCCGGGGCACTTTCTCGGCCCTGCGGGCGGATGGGAAACCCGTGCTCGACCCCGTTTCGCTTTGCCTCTCCGCGGGTAGCCTGTACTCGCACGACGGCACCCTTCTGGACTGGGTGGAAGCACGCCGCCATCCCACGCAGGAACCTGTCTTGGTTCCCGTAGAGTTTGTGGCACCACGCTTCGCCGATCTCGGCCCCGGATTTAACCGCGACACTGCCTTGGCAGTGCCCATCACCAACGGTCTCGGCGCAGGTCTGACCCGATCCCACGCTCTCGCGCACGGCATCCTGGAATTGCTTCAACGCGACGGTAACAGCGTGCACTACCGCGCGCTAGACCGGGGATTGCTCATTGATCTCGGTGCAAAATTCGAGCAGGTGCGTGATCCCCGGACCCGCTCGCTCCTGCAAGCCTTGGATGCGGCGGGCATCGAAATCCTCGTCAAATTGGCAGACGACAGTTTCGGCCTGACTAACCTGTACGTCGTCGGTCACGACCGGAACCTCGACCGGGCTCCCCAGGCGATCAGTCTGAGTGCATGTGGCGAAGCGGTTCATCCCGACCGCGAACGTGCACTGGCCAAAGCCCTGCGCGAATTTGTGTCCGCCCGCGCCCGGAAAGCGTTCAACCATGGGCCGCTTGCACCAGTTCGAAAGGTAGCTCCTCCGGGTTATTTGGAAGCGTTTGGCCCGGCGTCTCTTCGCAGCGAAGACGACCGTGCTCTGACCGGAATGCAACGTTGGATGCGACTGGATCACGCCGCCTACTTCGCGGAGATTCGTCACCCGCTTTTTGACGTGCGTGGCCACCTGCGCTTCGACGAACTGCCGACCACGCGCGTGCCCGATTCCGGTGCACTGCTTGCCCTGTTGATGGAACGGCTAACGCAGGCTGGGCTGGAGGTTTTCTCCGTGGACTTCACGCCGCCCGGGTCGCCCGTTGTCGCGTTGAAGGCGATAGTGCCCGGGCTGGAGGTAGAGACGATGACCTACCAACGCATCGGTGCGCGAAATCTCCGCCGACTGCTCTCCCGAGGCTCGCCGCTCGTTGGCGTGGGAGACCATCAACGCCCGGCAGATGCCTTGCCGATCCGACTCACGCCAGCTGCTGCGGCCACTTTCGACGGCGAACCCTGGTTCGATCCCGCTATGCTGGATCGAACTGTCGGACCACTTTATCCGTTGTACCGTGAACCGGGCCGCCATGTGGTTGCCATCCTCGAAGAACAAGCCCGGGCCAACCACTGACTTCTTTACGGTCATGCGTATTTGCTTTTTCTCCCGCCGTTACTTTCCCGCCATTTCCGGGATGAGTGTCTACGCGCAAAATCTTTTGCGGGAACTTGTCGTTCTTGGCCATGAGGTCACGATGATTTCCCAGTATCGTGGCGACGAAGCGGGCACGCGCGTCTACGGCGGGGGGCCGCCACCGGCCGTGCCCGGAGTGCGGGTGATCGGACTCGAAGCTCTAGGCGAGCAGGAGCAACCAGTCGCTCATTTCGAGCGAGACATCGAAACAATGGTGCAAACCGCCATGGCCGAGCACGCGCGCACCCCTTTCGACCTGCTCCACGCCCAGTACGGCTACCCGACGGGTCTGGCGGCTCTGGAAACATCGAAACGTCTCGGTCTCCCGAACGTCGTGTCGATTCAAGGTGGCGACGGTCACTGGGTCGGTGTCAATTGTTGCGAAACGCACCGCGAAGCGATGAGGATCGTTCTGAACCACGCGGGCGCGCTGCTCATTGGTTCACGCTCCTTTGCCGGGGAGGTTCACGACAACCACGGCACGCCGCCCGGGCGCTTTACCATCGTGCCAGGTGCCGTGGATGCTGCCCGTTTCCGGCCTCGCGCTGACTGGCAAGCAGGGGAGGGGATTGACCCCGCACAGCCAGTGATTCTCTACCATGGACGGGTGGACCGGCGCAAGGGTGCGTTGGACCTGCTGGATGCTTTCGCCACCCTGCGCCGCCGCGGCCACCCGGCGGCCCAGCGTGCGTGTTTGCTTTATTCTGGCATCGGCCCGGACAGCGACGCCGTGGCCGAACGCGTGCGAACCCTCGGGCTGGAAGATGCTTTTACCAGCTTGGGTTACGTCGATTACGCCGACGTGCCGGCGGTGTACCGCCGCGCTGATTTGTTCGCCTCGCCCACCTATTCCGAGGGATTCTCCAATACGATTCTGGAAGCAATGAGTGCGGGTTTACCCGTCGTCTCCTGCCACGCGGTCGGCGTGATAGATTGCCTGCGCGACGGCGAGAATGGCCTGCTGGTCCAGCCCGGAGACATCCACTCCCTGGCCGACGCTCTGGGCCGCCTGCTCGACGATGCTCCGTTGCGGCGGCGTTTGGCGGAATGCGCGTTCAAGGAGGTGCATCGGTTGTATTCCTGGCCGGTCGTGGCGCGGCAGATTGCCGGAGTGTACGAGCAGGTCCGGACGACGACACCTGACAACGGTTGGACGCTACCTGCTCCGTTGGACCCGGCTTGTCGTTACCGTGCCGCGCCGCACCTGCTCTGAAACCGTTGCCCGCCATGCCCACGGCACTTTTTCTCTCGCCTCACCTCGACGACGTGGCTTTTTCCTGCGGTGGCACGTTGTTGCGCTTGACCGACGACCCCCGGTGGTGCGTGGTCCTCTGCACGATTTTCACCGCTTCAGTGCCTGACCCACAAGGTTTTGCCCTTCGTTGCCAGACCGACAAGGGCATCACGGCAGAAACGGACTACATGGCACTGCGCCGGGCGGAGGATGGAGCTTACGCTGCCTTCGCCAATGTCCATGACAACCGGCATTGGGACTACCGTGAGGCTCCACATCGTGGCTATGAATCTCCGGCGGCATTGTTCGCGGGCGTGCGCGACAAGGACAC
>CAXTVY010000291.1:0-5250 GCA_964247665.1 uncultured Chthoniobacterales bacterium
GTGACGGTGCGGATGCGCGGCGTCATGGAGAAGTGCACCTTCTGCGTGCAGCGCATCGAGGAAGCCAAGATCACGCAGCTTCAGGTGGCGCGCGACTCGGACAACAAGTTGGTGCCACGCGACTCGTTCACCACGGCGTGCGCCCAGGCTTGCCCGGCGGGGGCCATCGTGTTCGGCAACGTAGCTGACCCGGGCAGCAAGGTGTCCATAGTCAAAGCGCAGGACCGTGACTATAAGATGCTGGAATATCTCAACGTGCGTCCCCGCCTTTCGTATCAGGCCCGCCTGCGTAACCCGAATCCGGCGATGCCCGGGGCCGGGACCGTCGGCCAGACGCTGCTGGGCAACCCTGCCAACGTACCCGCGCACGAGAACGACGAGCAGCCCGGCACCGGAGCCGAGGACCCGCGCAAGGAAGCCCCGCAAGGCGAGCACAAGGTCTGAGCGCCGTGATATACGCGGCGGAAATGACCAAGAACCCAAAGAACCAATGACTAGAGGCCGCGCAGTGCGGCGGAATGACCAAGAACCCAATGACCAATGCCCAAAAGACAGATGACCGTGAGCAAGCGTCCGGTCGGGAGAAGAAACCTCTCACCTCTGACCGGTTGGTCATTGGTCATTGGGCCTTGGTTATTTTGATGCGGTCCTAAGCAGCCCCAGTTTCACTTTCCTCTATGGCCACCGCCATTCCCATCACCGCAGCCAACGCGCCCTCGCCCGAGCCCGCGCCGCCCGCCACGATCAACCCCAAGGCTGCTGCGGTGCTTGCCGACCTGCGCACGCCGTTGGTCGCCAATGACCACTCGCTGCACTGGATCACCGAGAACATCTGCTCGATCTCCGAGAACAAGACCCCGTTCTGGTGGTGGGCCGCGTTCATCCCCTGCGCTACCTTGGCCGCGGTGTGTTTCGCGTGCTTCGGCTACCTGATCTTTACGGGGGTCGGCGTCTGGGGCGAGAACACGCCTGTCGCCTGGGCCTGGGACATCACGAACTTCGTGTTCTGGATCGGTATCGGCCACGCCGGAACCCTGATTTCGGCCATCCTTTTCCTCACCCGCCAGCGCTGGCGCACCGCCGTTAACCGCGCCGCCGAGGCCATGACCCTGTTCGCGGTCGTCTGCGCCGGGTTGTATCCCGGCCTGCACGTTGGGCGCGTCTGGATGGCCTGGTTCCTGGCTCCCGTGCCCAACCAGTACGCCATCTGGCCGAATTTCCGCTCCCCGCTGTTGTGGGACGTGTTCGCGGTGTCCACTTATTTCACGGTATCCGTGCTGTTCTGGTTCACAGGCCTGATTCCCGACCTCGCTACCTTGCGTGACCGCGCGAAGGGGCGCGGCGACAAGATTTCGGCGATGGCCTACGGCTTCTTCGCGCTGGGCTGGCGTGGCGGCAACCGCCAGTGGCGGCATTATGAGATGGCCTACCTGCTGCTGGCGGCCCTCTCGACTCCGCTGGTGCTCTCGGTGCACACCATCGTGTCGTTCGATTTCGCCACGTCGGTCGTCCCCGGCTGGCACACGACGATCTTTCCGCCCTACTTCGTGGCCGGTGCCATCTTTGGTGGATTCGCCATGGTGCTGACCCTCATGCTGCCGATGCGGCTGATCTATCCGCAGCTCAAGGACATGATCACCCCGCGCCACATCGACGTGATGTGCAAGATCATCCTGCTGACAGGCACCATCGTCGGCTACGCCTACATCATGGAGTTCTTCGTGGCGTGGTACTCGGGCAACATGTATGAGGGCTATGCGTTCCTGCGTTCCCGTGCGGCGGGTCCCGTGACGGACTTCCTGCACTGGGTCCGGCCCGGTACGTTCCCGTTGCTGCCGCACGCGCCTTACTGGTGGGCGTATTATTGCATGATGAGCTTCAACGTGCTCACGCCGCAGATCTTCTGGTTCCGCTGGAGCCGCCGTAACCTGATCGTGGTGTTCATCGGTTGCATGTTCGTCAACGCGGGCATGTGGTTCGAGCGGTTCGTCATCATCGTGACCTCCATCGCGCGGGATTTTCTGCCCTCCTCGTGGGGGATGTTCCACCCGACCTGGGTGGACATGCTGACTTTCACGGGCACGTTCGGCCTGTTCCTGGCGCTGTTCCTGTTGTTCATCCGCTTCCTGCCTGCCATTGCCATCGCGGAGGTCAAGGGTGTGACGCCCTTTGCCGACCCGCACACCGGCCACGGCGCGGCGAGCGGTTACGCGGCTGGTCCGCAGGCCGAGCCCACGCACCTGCTGCCCGAGGGGCAGGGTGGAACTTCTGCCAGTGGCGTGCGCACCCGTTCCGCGACGGAGGGTAGCAGCCTGCCCGCTACCAGCACGCACCCGGCCGAGCCGATCAAAGCTTCCGCCGCCGACCAGGGCAGAAAATGACCAAGGCCCAAATGCCGGAAGCGGAAGCCATTTTTCCTTACCCCGTGACACCGACCCTTTCAATCCTTGGTCATTGGGCCTTGGGCCTTGGGCCTTTCCGCCTTGGTCATTTTTAACGTTTTATGCCCGCTACTCTTTCCGTTCCCACCACGGCCCCGGCCACAAACCGCAAGCTCTACGGCTTGGGTGCGGAGTTGCCCAGCGCCGCCGCGCTTTTTCATGCGGCGGAAGGGATGCGCGACGCCGGGTTCAAGCGTTGGGACGTGTTTTCGCCCTTCCCGATCCACGGCATGGACGATGCGATGGGTCTGGGCAAGTCGGTCGTCAGTTTCATCGTGCTGGCCGCTGGCCTGACGGGCACGTCCACGGCGTTGTTGCTCGAATTGGGCAGCGCGCTTTACCTCTATCCGATGATCGTGCAGGGCAAACCGACGAACGGGTGGGCTGGTCTGACGACGATCCCGGCGTTCTTTCCGGTCATCTTCGAGTTGACCGTGTTGTTCTCGGCGTTTGGCGCGGTGTTCGGAATGCTGGCGATGAACCTCCTGCCGCGCTGGCACCACCCGATCTTCAACTGGGACCGTTTCAACAAGGTCACGGATGACGGCTTCTTCGTGGTCGTCGAGGCGTCCGACCCGCGTTTTAGCGAGAAGGACACCGTGGCTTTCCTCAGCGGCCTGGGAGCCACGAACATCACGATGGTTTACGACGACTAGCGGACCTGTCTGTTCGCGCTCGCCGCCCCGAATCATCGCCAGCACCAAACCATGAAACCCAGCCGCCTATATTTTGGCTCGTGCCAGCTCGCCTTTGTGCTGGCTTGCAGCGTGGGCGACTCTTTTGCGCTGTCTTACCTCCGTTTTGTCCACGCCAACAACTGGCTGGCATGGTGCCCGGGCGTCGGGATCGCGTTCCTCTTCGCTTCCATGGTGGTTTCCTTCGTTGGCTACGGCCTGTTCATGCAGCACGGCCGCGTCAACCCAACCTACTTCCGTTTCTGTTTGGTTACTTTTATCCTGGCTTGTTGCCTTGGGCTGAACCTCGCCATGACCTACCTGCACCTCGTCCACGGTGACGGTTGGGCAGCGTGGAAACCGGGCATTGGCATCGCCATCATGTTTGCTTCCTTGCTGTTGTCCTACATCGGCTGTGCCCTGTCCGTCCAGACTGCTACTCGCCAACCTCTCCCCAGCGCCCGGTCCGTCGCATGAAATACATTTTTCTCAGTCTCCTGGTCATCATCTTTCTGGTTGTCGGCGTCGCGGGTCTGCGCGGACGCCACACGCCGGGCCGTCCGCTGGAGTTCTTCCCGGACATGGTCCGCCAGAGCAAGCTCAAGCCCCAATCGCCCGACAAGTTCTTCGCCAACGGCGTCAGCGGCCAAATCCCGGTCGAAGGCACGGCCCCCATGGGCTACAACATCCCAGCGCACAGCGCGTTCTCGGAACTGACGGCTGAAACCGGCGGCAAGGCTCCGGAGGACCAGCCGCGTCTGCGCTACACCGCCGGACCTGATTACTACGATACCGGCAAGATCGGCGCGAACTGGGGCACGGGCATCCCCATCGAAGTGACCCCCGAATTGATGGAGCGCGGCCGGGACCGGTTCACGATCAACTGTCAGGTGTGCCACGGCGGCACGGGCAGCGGCAACGGGGTGACGAGCAAGTACGGCCTCAACGGCATCGCCAACTACCACGACGACAAGTACCTCAAGATGGCCGACGGCGAGATCTACAACACGATTGTCAACGGCAAGAACTCCATGATGGGCTATGGCGCGAACCTGACGGTGCGCGACCGCTGGGCCATCGTGTCTTATCTGCGTGCGCTGCAACGCTCGCAGTTGGTCAAGCTCACAGACCTGCCCGCCGACGAGCGGCAGGCTATCGCCGGAAAGTAAGAAGGCAGAAGGATGAAGGACAGAAACCCCTCTCACTTAACTTGAACTTCCCACTCATCGCTGCTCTATCCTCTGCACTCTACCCGCCCGCTGTCCTGTTTCCGACCTTCTGCCTTCTGCCTTTTCCCTTAGTATGAGCGCCGCTACCGCCCACCATCCGCCCGCCACCGCCCCCAAGGAGGAGCGATTCAACTACACGAACCTCGGACCGCTGCTCTTCGGTTTGCTGGTGGCTACCGGCGTTGGGATTGTGGTGACGCTGCTCGCCGGGTTTGTCGCGCCACTGGGCTGGCGGCAGTTCCTCTTTTCGTGGCTTTACGCGTTCATGTTCTTCTTCACGATCTCGGCCGGGGCGCTGTTCTGGACGATGCTGCACTACGCGGTGGACGCCGAATGGAGTGTGGTCGTGCGGCGCATCCTGGAGACGATGGCCAACTCGTTCTCGGTGCTGTGGATTTTCTTCATCCCCATCGCGGTCGGCGCGCACCTCGTCTACGGGTGGATGGACCTGCCCCTGGGCGTGGACCCGAACCTGGACGCCAAACGCGCGATGCTCAACCCGACGACCTGGGCGGTGTTCACGGTCATCATCTTCTCGTTTTTCTTCTCGGCCAGCTACATCCTGCGCTGGCTCTCGACCCGGCAAGACCGCACGGGCGATCCGAGCTGCACGACGCGGTCGCGCAAGGTGTCCTTCGCGTCCATCCCGCTCTTTGGCGTGCTGCTGACGGCGGCGGCGATCTTCTGGGTGATGAGCATCCAGTACCACTGGTATTCGACCATGTGGGGCGTTTACATCTTCGCGGGCAGCGCGTGGAGCAGCATGGCGACGCTGATCCTGATCACCGTGTGGCTCAAGAACCGCGGGCACCTCCAGGGGGTCGTGAGCACGGAGCACTTCCACATCATGGGCAAGCTGCTGCTGTCTTTCACGGTGTTCTGGGCGGACATCGCCTTCAGCCAGTA
>CAXTVY010000292.1:0-5168 GCA_964247665.1 uncultured Chthoniobacterales bacterium
GCGCGGCCGGTCGGGCGAGTAAAAGAGGCGCATCTTGTCGCCGGACGACATGTTGCGCTGGTACGCCATCCAGCGCACGACCTGCCCCCAGAACCGGTAGTGATACCGGTCCTCCACGCCCCGCCGCCAGCGCCACGCGCCGTCCGTGCCCATGAACAGGATCTTGCCCGCCCCGTAGGTCTTGGTCACGATCAGCGGCACCCGGCCGAACTTGTTGGATTCCGTGTTGTGCGTGGCGAGCACTTCCGCGCCCGCCTTCGCGCGCAAAGCCGGGGCGTACCAGTTGAACCCGGGCAGACTGCCCCACACCCGCGCGCTCCCCTCGTCGGTGTCTTCCAGCTTTGTCAGGAGGCTGTGCGTCCCGGCCTCGGTCAGCGCGAAGTTGCCCGGCGCGCTGGTGCCGAATCCGCGCGGCTGTGTGTCATCCCAGGCGACCGGCAGCAGGTCCGCCAGCGCCGTGCCCTGGAGCGATGCCTCGTTGCCTCGCAAGCCCGGGAGGAACACCAAGCCCGCCGCCTGATCGCGCACCAGCCTGGCCAACGACGTGCACTGCTCGGCGGTGAGTTGCCCTCGCGTCACGCCCACGTCGCCCAGGAACACCACGTCGTACCGGGCCAATTCGTCGGCGGAGGGCAGCGCGGGCAAGTAATCCTTGCCCACACCGGGCTGGCCGAGGTCGGGTTGGAAGAGCACACAGTTGACCGTGACGCCCGGATCGCGCTCCAGGGCATTGCGCAGGTAGCGGAACTCCCAGCGCGGGAAGGATTCCACGACCAGCACGCGGAGCTGCTCCTTGCGGATCGAAAGCGGTGCTTCGAGCGAGTTATTCTCCAGGAACCGTTCCTCGCCCGTCTTTGGCACGGTCAGTTTCAGCCGCACCTCGCCCGGCTGCTCGGGCCGCCAGACGAGGGTGTCCTGGAGGCGGCCCATGGCGGGCAGGACGACGGGTTTCGTCACGACCTCGCCCGTAGACGACTTCATCTCCAGCGTCACGGGCTCGTCGCGCGGCAGCGAGCTTTCCACCGTGAAGGGGATGCGCAGCGGCTTGCCCGCCACGGCGAAAGTCGGCACGTCGAAGCTGGTCAGTTCCACGTCGGGCAGACGCGCCTCGGAGCCCAGGGCCACGGCGAACACCGGGACCCCGCGCATCCGGAGCCGCAACGCCGCCTGCGCGGGCGGCGCGCCGGTGTTCCAATCGCCGTCGCTGAGCAGGACGACCGCCTGGAGGTGCGGATGCCGCTCGGCGGCCTGGGCCAGCGCCGCGTTGAGGTCCGTGCCCTCCTGCGGCGGCTGCTCGGCGGAAGAAAACGGTTCGATGGTCACGTCCATCCGGCCCGCGAGCGCCTTCCACGCCGCCGGGTCCGCCAGGGGCCGGGCAGCGTCGGCGCGCGAACGGAAGCCGGAAGTTGGAGCTTGGGGAGAAGTCGGAAGTCGGAAGTCGGAAGTCGGAAGTTTGTCGGCGGGGTCGGGCACGTCCGGCGTCTCCATGGAGCGCGAGGTGTCCACGAGGACGGCGAGGGTGGGCCGGTAGTCGGGCTGGAAGACCTGCCGCCATTCGGGCTGGGCGAGCGTCAGGGCCACGGCGGCAGCGATGAGCACGCGCAGGAGTTCCAGCCAGCCGGTCGCCGGGCGGTAGCCGCTGCGTTTCCAGGCCAGCCCGGCCAGGAACGCCACGACCGCCACGAACGCCACGCCCACCACCAGCGAGAGCGGCGTGTGACTGAAAACGAGACTCTGGCTGGCGGCCTTCATGCGGTGGAGGCCGCCACGGCCGGGGCGGGCGTCCGGCTGCTGGCCACGGCAGGGTCGCGGCGGGGCGGCAGAGTCAGGAGCGCCTCGCCGACCAGCGCCGCCGCGAGGATCAGGAGAAACGTGCGCCAGATTTCGTTGGTCAGGCTGCCTCTGTCTTCGAGCGTGTCCGTGATGACGTGGAAGTCCAGTCCGGTAAACAGCGCGTTGACCGTCGCCGTGGAAAGCGTCCGTGCCTCGTCCTCGGACGGTGGGCGGTTCAACGCCACGAGCCGGTCGCCGCTCGCCACCACGCCCGCGCGCAACGGCCGTTCCTCCGCCAGCACGGGCGGCCCCGCCGCCTCCACGGGGTGCCACGCCCCGGGGTCCGGCCCCAGCGCCGTGGCCGACGCCGGGTGGGCCTGCGCCTGGCCGAGGGTATCCGCCGCCTCGGCAAGCGCCCGGTGCAGCAGCGCGAACATCACCACGCCGTCCCGCGCGAGGCTGGACGAGCCCGGCCCGGGCAGCGTGCCCAGAAAATACGCGCTGCCGCCCCCGGGGCGCTCGGGCGTGGCGCGCAAGAGGAGGGTCTGACGCCCGGCCACGCGCGCCAGGGGCGTGCCGCTGCCGACGATGCCGCAACGGCGCGGGACTTCCAGCGTGCCCACGGGCAGCGCCGAGCCGTCGCGTGTGTTGGCGAGCAGATCCGCGTCGTTGCGCCACCACTCCACGGGTGCAGGCGTGCCGGGGCTGCCGGTCCACTGGTCCCAGTGCACGCCGAAGATGGGCGTGCCGTCCGGGGTTTCCGGCGGCAGGAACAGGGCGGTCCGGCCGTTGGCGACGTGTTCGCGCAGCAGGCGCGCCAGGGGGTCGCCGGGCTGCGGGACAGGTGCCTGCCAGACGACCAGCGCCGTGTCCGCCCAGGCGATTTCCGGAGCACGGCGGACGGGCAGCACCGTCGCCTCATACCGGTGCGCGGGGTCCGCCGGGGCGGCCAGCGCGGCACGCAGCGGGCCGGATGCCGCCTCGTCGTCGGACACGATCACCGAGCGCAACACGGCCCCCTCGTCGAACACGAAGTACGACACGTTGTCGGCCGGATTGGCGTCGGCGGGCAGTTCCACCCGGCCCCAGCCGCGCTTGAGCGCCCGGTCGATGGGCAGGCGGTAGCCTTGCAGGGCTGCCTGGTTTTCCCTGAGCGTGACCTTCGCCGTGGTGGCAGCCCCGTTGACCACGAAGCGCAACGGCACTTCCGCCGCCTGCCCGCCGTCCGCGCCCCGGCGCACGACGCGCAGGTCGAGGACCAGTTCCGCCCGGTCGTTCGTCTCGCGGCGGGCGACGTGGTCCACCGTTACGGCAAGGTCTTCCGGCGCGGCCTGGGGATAACACAGCAGGTGGAACCGCACGCCCGGCACGGCGGCGAACGCCTGGCGAAGCGCCTCCCAGCGGCCGCCGGCGGCGTCCCAGTCGCCCGCCTGGAGGTCACTGAGCAGCCACACGTCCGTGCGGCCCGTTTTGTTGGTGGTGATGTAGTCCAGCGCGCTCTGCAGCAGGCCCGGGATGTCCGCCGCCGTGTCGGTGGCCCCGGTCTGAGGCAGGTCCTTGAGGGTGTCCGCCTTGGCCAGGGTCAGTCCCTTTCCCAAGGCGCTGTCGATGAGCACCAGCCGCGAGCGAGTGCCCACGGTGTCGTTGATGGCCTTGGCCAAATTGTGCAGGCCCGCCGCACGCTTGCTGAGGCCCGTCAGCGGGTTCTGCTGCTCCATGCTGGCCGAGCGGTCCAGCAGGACCAATACAGTGTCGGGCGCGCCACCCGTCAGCCCGAGCCAGCCGCCCGCCAGCGGCCGGGTGACCACGAAGATCAGCGCCGCCACGGCCAGCACCCGGAACAGGAGAATCAACACCTGCCGCAGGCGGGAAAGACCCTTGTTCATCCGTTGCGCCGTCCGCAGGAACATCATCGCCGCCCAGCGCACCTGCCGCCGCCGGTAGAGGTGGATGAGGTGGATGACCACCGGCAGCGCGGCGAGCGGCAGCGCGGCGAGCAGGGCAGGCGCGAGAAAAGTCATCGGGACGAGCGTTTGGGGGTGCGCCCCAACAGGAAGCGCACGAGCACGTCATCGTAACGCTCGTGCAGCCGCACGCCCTGGTAATCCACGCCGGTCGTGCGGACAACGTCCTGCATTTCCGCCAGATACGCCTTCACCGCCGCCCGGTAGTTGCGCGCGATGAGCGATGGATCGGCCAGGATCGGGTCGCCGCCCTCCAGGTCCACGAAGCGTGCCGGGCGGTCGAAGTCGAAGTCCACCTCCTGCTGGTCCAACAGGTGGAAAAGCGTCACGTCGTGCCGACGGTAGCGCAGGTGTTGGAGGGCCAGCTTGAGTTCCGCCGGGGGCACGAAGAAATCAGAGAACACGACGACGAGTGCGCGCTGACGCAAGGTTTCCGCCGCGTCGTGCAGGGCCTGGAGCAACGTCGTGCCGCCCAGTGGCTTGAGGCGGGTCAACTGGTCCAGCACGAGCCCCAGGTGCGCCGCGCCGCGCCGGGCGGGAATCTCCACGGGCTTATCCGCCAAGCTCCACAGGCCCACGGCGTCGCCCTGCTGCGCGGCGAGGTAGCCCAGGGTGCCCGCGAGCCGGCGCGCGTAGTCGAACCGGCTACTCCCCGCCGGGCCGAAATCCATGGAGCCGCTGGTATCGAGCAGCAGGCAGAGCCGCAGGTTGGTGTCGGCCTCGAACTCTTTGATGTAGAAGCGGTCGCTGCGGCCCCAAGTGCGCCAATCCAGCCGCCGGGTATCATCGCCCGGGACGTACTTGCGGTACTGCGCGAACTCCAGCGACGAGCCCTTGATCGGGCTGCGATGCTTGCCCGACACGCTGCCCAGCATGGCCTGTCGCGCGTGCAGCGGCAGGGCCAGCAGCCGCGCCAGGACAGCGGGCTCCAGGAAGGATCGTCGCTCGGCCATCAAGTTGCAGGAGAAAGGCTTACGCTGCCTTGCTCAACTCCTCCACGAGCCGTTTTGTCAGGTCGCGGCTGGTGACCCCCTCGCTCTCGGCGGTGAAGGTGGTCATCACCCGGTGGCGCAGCACCGGGTCGGCCACGGCCATCACGTCTTCCAACCGTACGACGTAACTGCCGCGCAGGGCGGCGCGCGTCTTGGCCCCCAGGATCAGGTACTGCACGGCGCGCGGCCCGGCCCCCCAGCTCACCAGCGGCTTGATCCACGCCGGAGCCTCCCCGCCGTGGGGGCGGGTGCGCCGGACAAGATCGACGGCCAGTTCGTAAAGGTGGTCTGGCACAGGCACCCGGCGCACGAGGTCCTGGAAGGCCAGCACCCGCTCGCCGTCGAGCACATGCTCCAGAGCAGGCAGCGGGGCGCCGGTCGTATTGCGGGCAATCGCAATCTCCTCGGCACGAGAGGGATAATCCACTCCGATCATGAA
>CAXTVY010000293.1:0-5162 GCA_964247665.1 uncultured Chthoniobacterales bacterium
ACCCGTGGCAGTTCCCGTCACGCCGCCTGCCACTGCTAGCTCTGCCCTGGTGGCACCGGGCCTCGCCACCCCACTCCCCGCCACCGCGGCCGTGCTGGCCGCGCCGGAGATCATTCGCAACAGCCAGGGCAGCCTCGTACTCGTGGAAGGCCACGAGGGCTCGGGCAGCGGGTTCGTGTGCACGTTGGGCACGCAGAAATTCCTCATCACCAACGCGCACGTCCTCGCGGGCAACTCGCAGGTCAATTTCACCCTCCTCGACGGCGCGCCGATCCGCGTGGGCGCGGCGGACGCCGCCGTCGGGCACGACATGGTCCGGCTGGCCGTGGCGCCTGCGGCACCCGCGCTGGCCGTAGCCGAACGGGTCAACGAGACCCTGCTGGTCGGTGACGACGTGCTCGTGCTGGGCAACGAGAAGGGCGCGCACGTCATCACCCCGATCACCGGCAAAGTGGTGGGCTTGGGGCCGAACCTGGTGGAGGTCAACGCCCCATTCCAGCCCGGCAACAGCGGCAGCCCCATCATTCAGGTCAAGACCGGCAAAGTCGTGGGCATTGCCACCTACGTGCGCGAGGAACGCGACGACGACGCCGAGCGCGCCCGCCCGCCGCAGCCTCATTCCGTCGATCCGCGCGCCGGACGGCAGGTGATCGAAGATTACAAGCCGCTGATAAAGCTGCGGCGCTTCGGTTACCGGCTCGACAGCGTCCGGGCGTGGCAGCCCATCGTGTGGCCCGAGTTCCAGGCGGAGGCTGCGATGGTGCATAGGGTGGACGGGTTGACCAAGGACATCTTGGCGCTGCTCAAGGACGTGCACAACAACGAGGGCCACATCTCCCTGGCGAGCCACTACAGCCCGGCGGTGGAACGGCCTTTGCAGGATTTCTTTGACGCTCTGAGCCATCACCCGAGTCCGAGCGACGTGTTGCAGGCCAAGCAGCGGATGCTCGACGGTCTGCGCCGCGCCTGCCAGACGGACATCGCGGACGTGCGGCCCCGGCTGCGCTACGATTACTTCCAGCGTGACGCGGCCGATACCCAGCGCTACCGGGACGAATTGTCCAAGATGTTCGAGGACGCCGTCCACGCCCAGACCAACCACACGGGACGCTGACACCCTGCATCCTTCTGCCGTCCGCCTTCAGAAGACTCCCGGCTGCCCTTCTTCCATCAGGCAGACCTGTCTTTCCAGATCCATCTCCCGCGCTCGTGCCAGGAGGCGTGCGGGCGGCTCGTCCAGCGGTTCGTAGCTCAGGCGGAAGGTTCCGTAGTGCATGGGAACCAGCGTGCGTGCTTGTAATTCCTGGAAAGCTTTCACGGCTTCCTCCGGGTTCATGTGCACCGCGCGCTGACTGGGAGTGTCGTAGGCCCCGATGGGCAGCAACGCGATTTCCACCGGGCACCGCCGCCCGATCTCCGCGAACCCATCGAAGTACGCCGTGTCCCCGCAGTGGAACACCGACCGCCCCCCTGCCGACAGGACGAACCCGCCGAACCCCCGTTGCGAGTCGTGGAGCATCCGCGCGCCCCAATGGTGGCAGGGCGTCAGCGTGACCGACAACCCGCCCAACTGGAGCGTGCCCCAGTAGTCCAGCTCATGGACGCGCTCGAATCCCAGGTCGTGCACGAGGTTGCCAACTCCGAAGGGGACGGCGATGGGCTGGTTCGCGGCCACGGCGCGCAGGGTGCGGCGGTCCAGGTGGTCGAAATGCGCGTGGGTCACGAGCACCAGGTCGATCATCGGCAACTCGTCCAGGTGCAGGCCGGGAGTTTTCAGCCGCTTGATCCCTTTGAGCCACAGCGACCAGTTCGGGTCGATGAGGATATTCAAGCCCGCCATCTGCACGAAGAACGAGGCGTGGCCGATCCAGGTGATGCCGATCTGACCGTCCACCAACGGGGGAAAGAACGGCGCGGCGTTGGGCGTGCCGTCGCGCCGGGACAGCAACGAGGGCAGCAGCACCTCGGTGAAAAAATTACGCTTGTGCCAGCCTTTTTCCAGCCGGACGCCGACCCGCGTCGCCGTGCCCACGGACGCCCCCTGGTCCGCATCGGCCGGGGCGGGGGCGGGCGCACCCGTGGCTGGCACGGGGATCACTGGCGCGCGCCCGGGGTTCTTCTGCACCCCGGCGGCGGCGATCTTCTGCTTGGTCTTCCGAAATTGGTTGGCCACGGACGGCCAAGATAGGAAGGGTGGGACGGAGGTTCAAGCCGTAAGCCGAACGGGATGCGGGATGCGGGCACCTGCGGCGCATGGCAGGTGGCAGCAGCGCGGCTCCTTTCCTTCGTCCCTGCCCAGGACGACAGAACACGATCAGATCGCCTGTCACCCACCAGCGACACCTTGCATCTCCCTGGCCTTCCACCTTCCCATTTTCGACTTTCCTTGAACCGCACCCGCGCTGGTTCTACGGTAGACGCACGATGACGACCGAGCGTTCCTTCGACCCCGTGGTGCCCGCGGAAGGCTGGCATGTCCTGCACCTGTTCTACCGCGTCGAATATGGCCAGTGGCAGATCCTCGGGCGCGAGGAACAGCTTCAGGCGAAGACGAATTTGTCGCTGCTCATCCAGGAAATCCGCGCGACCGAGAACACGCAATTGCTGGCGTTCAGCGTCGTCACGCCCAAGGCGGACGTGGGCTTCATGCTGCTGACGCCCGACCTGCAAACGGCCAACGCCTTCGAGAAACGGCTCAGTTTGTCGCTCGGAGCCGATGTGCTGACGCCCGTATTCAGCTATCTGTCGATGACCGAGCGCAGCGAGTACACGACCAGTGAGGCCGATTACACCGCCGAAACACTCGAAAAAGAGCGCGGCCTCGCCGCCGGGACGCCCGAGTTCGACGCGGCGCTGACCGAGTTCCGCGAGCGCATGGACAAGTACGGCAAGGAGCGGCTGTATCCCAGGCTGGGCAACCGGCCCGTGCTCTGCTGCTACAGCATGAGCAAGCGCCGCTCCGAGCAACAGAACTGGTATCGGATGAACCACGCCGAGCGCAAGGACCTGATGCTGGGCCACGCGCGCATCGGGCGAAGCTGGGCGGGTAAAATTCGGCAGTTGGTGACCGGTTCGACCGGCCTGGACGATTCCGAATGGTTCGTGACGCTCTTTGCCCACGACACGCACGACGTGAAGGGAATCATCTACGAGATGCGCTTCGACCCCGTCAGCGCGGAATACGCCGAGTTCGGGGAGTTCTACATCGGTTTGCAGTTGCCGCTGGATGAACTGTTCCGGCGCTTGCAGCTTTGATGGTGTGACCTTCCGCCATGCAAACCAAAGTCGAAGTCTTGGAAGCTATTCTCCAGCGGCACGCGCCGCTGCTCATCGCGTACTCGGGCGGGGTGGACAGCGCCTTCCTGCTCGCCGCCGCGCACCGCGCGTTGGGCGACCGGACGGTGGGAGCCATCGCGGATAGCCCTAGCCTGCCCAGGCAGGCGCTGGCGGACGCCCTCGCATTGGCGGAGGCTATTGGCGCGCGGGTGGAGGTGGTCCGCACGGAGGAACTGGCCAACGAGGCCTACGCTAGCAATCCTCTTAATCGCTGCTACTTCTGCAAGGCGGAACTCTTCCACCGGCTCGATCAGATGGCCCGTGAACGCGGGTTCGCCGCCATTGCCTATGGCGAGAACGCGGACGACGCGCGGCAGGTGCGCCCGGGCCTGAAGGCCGCGCAGGAGTTCGCCGTGGTCGCCCCGCTCAAGGAAGCGGGTCTGACCAAGGCAGAAATCCGCGCGCTGTCGCTCGAAATGAACCTGCCTACTGCTGACGCGCCCGCTCAGCCGTGCCTGAGTTCGCGGATTCCGCATGGCACACCCGTCAGCGTGGAAGCGCTGGGGATGATCGAGGCCGGGGAGGCGTTCGTGCGCAGCCTGGGGTTCCGCGTGTTCCGCGTACGGCACCATCTGGATGGCACCGGTCCGCTGCCGCGCGCCCGGGTGCAGATCGCCCCGGCGGAGATGTCGGCGCGGCTCACGGGCCACGAGGCCGAGTTGTGCCAGGGTCTGCTGGCCGTCGGCTACCAGGCCGTCGAGATTGATCCCGACGGCTACCGCAGCGCGCTGGCGTAGCCGCCATTCCTTATCCGGCGCGAAAGCACAGGCGCGAACCGTGGACGACACCGAGCGATTTTCGAGGCAACGCATGAACCTCCGCCCTATCCTCGTCCTGCGATGGAGCCTGGCCGTTTGTCTCGGCTGCGCGCGCGTCACGGCCGCCCCGCCGCCGCTGGCCAACGGTGCGTCCGTGGACGAATCGCGCGTCCAGAAGATCTACTACGTGGACGCCGCCAACGCCGAGGCGGCCGACGACGACAAGCACGGCACGCAGGACGAGCCTTTCGCCACGTTCGCCCGCGCTTGCCGGGCCGCCGCCGACGACAAGGACCACGGCATCGGGGTCAAGATCATCCTCGCCGCAGGCGTGTACCGTGAAGCGGCCGAAATCCGTGCATCTGTCATGGAGGCGGGTGACACGGACGCCCCGCTGGTCATCGAGGCTGCCGAACGCGACCAGGTCATCATTGACGGGGCTGACGCGGAAGGTTGGACCGCCTCCACCTGGAAGACCGACGCCCCGCCAAATTGGACGCATCCTTGGCCCTTCCAGCGCGCCCCCACGCCGCCGCGGAGCGCGCACGCCGCGTCTACTGCCGCACCTCCGATTGGGACATACCGCCGGGGCAACCTGCTCTTTATCAACGGCAACCCGTTGCGGCAGGTCGGGGCTGCCGCCGAACTCGCGCCGGGATCGTTCTGGCTGACGGAGCCCCCGTCCGCCGCTGGTGCCTCGGATGGCCGCAGTACCGGCCGACATCGTGCTGCCGTTAGTCTGGCTGCTGCCTCTGCGCCCGCGTTCCCCGCCGGAACCGTCGTGGTCCAGCCCCCGCCCAGCACGGAGTTGACCGGGGCCGTGATCCAAACCGGCCGGCGCGACCACGGGTTGGCCATCATGAACCGGCGCAATGTCGTCGTGCGCGGCCTCCTGTTCCAGCACGCGGCCAATCCGGAGAGCAAAGGCGGCGCGGATTCCACGACGGCCGGGCTGCTGCTGGCCGGTTGCTCCAACGTGCTGGTGGAAGACGTGCTCAGCCAGTGGAACGACGGCGTCGGGCTCGTGATGTTCGGCCACACGTCCGCCCCGTGGACCGAGGGCGTGAC
>CAXTVY010000294.1:0-5150 GCA_964247665.1 uncultured Chthoniobacterales bacterium
CCGTCCTCGAAGCCCCCCGCCTCACCAAAATCTACCGCAGCGGCGACCGCGAACTGACCGTCCTCAAGGAAGTGTCGTTTTCCCTCGCCGCCGGTGCGACGTGCGCCATCGTCGGCCCTTCCGGCAGCGGCAAGACCACCCTCCTGGGCCTGTGCGCCGTGCTGGACCGCGCCACCAGCGGCTCCGTGCGGCTGGCGGGGGTCGCGCTCGACGACCTGGGCGAGGATGCCCGCGCCCGGGTCCGTAACGAGCACACTGGCTTCGTGTTCCAGAACTTCCAGCTCGTGCCCACGCTGACCGCGCTGGAAAACGTCATGGTTCCCGCCGAACTGCGCGCAGGCAACGGCAACGGCACGCGCCGCAAGCCCGCCGAACTCGCCGCCGAGGCCAACGAACTCCTGCGGCAGGTCGGTCTCACCAGCCGCGAGGGACACTATCCGACACAGCTTTCCGGTGGCGAGCAGCAGCGCGTGGCCCTCGCGCGGGCCTTCATCAACCGCCCCCGCCTGCTCTTTGCCGACGAACCCACCGGCAACCTCGACGCCGAAACCAGTGACCGCGTCGTGGAACTGCTCCTGGGGCTCAACGCGCAGTCGGGGACGGCGCTGGTGCTCGTCACGCACAACCCCGAACTCGCCGCACTCACCGGCCGCACGATCCGCCTGCGCGACGGCGCGATGGTCGAAGCCCCCCAGCCGTAAAGAGGAATTTCTGGGGGAAAGATTCCGCGCGATGCTCTCCGGCCACGATCCGCAAGGCCCGCCCGACGGCGGGGACGACGAGGAAGCGCCCGCGCCGCCGTCGGTGCTGTGCCCACACTGCGCCGCGTCCAATCTCCCCCTGGCGGACTTTTGCGCGCGATGCGGCGCGCCGTTGAGCGTGATGGCCTCTACCGACCCGCTCCGCAGCACGCTCTCGGAAGGGTTTCTTTACCGGGAAGCGGTGCACGGCGCGCCCAAACGTATCGTGGTGGCGGGGGTCTGGATGATCTTCCTGCCGGGTCTGGCGTCGCTGCCCTTCGCGTGGGGCGATGGCGAAACCGATCCGCAGCGTCTGGCGACCCGGGGCCTGTGGTCGCTGCTGAGCGCCGTCGTCCCGCTCCTGGCGACGGCCAACTACCTGCGCAAACGGCGCGAACACGCCGCCCGCCCGTTGGAAGACGACCCACTGCGATAATCTGGCTTCCGGGCGTGTCTGGCTTCCGGGCGTGGTGCGATCTTTCCCTGCCGCCGTTTTTCGAGTAGCTCTTTGCCACGAAGCCATATGCAAAAGATCAATACTCATCAGATGGAGGAAATGTCCTGGTTTTCGCCGCAGGAAAAATTCGGCGGCTACGGGAAGGAAGTTTCGGAAGCCCTCGGGCGCGACCCGTCCTCGACCGACCTGCTGAAACGGCATCCCTTCGACGTGGAAATATCACGAGTGCCGCCGGGGAAGGCGCTTTGTCCGTACCACTCGCACAGCGCGCAGTGGGAGTTCTACCATGTCCTGTCGGGCCAAGGGGCGGTGCGGCACGCGGATGGCACGACCGCCGTCGAACCCGGCGACGCCTTCCTGTTCAAGCCCGGCGAGCCGCACCAGATCCTCAACGAAGGCGCGGAAGACCTCGTGTTCCTCGTGGTCGCGGACAATCCCGTCGGTGAGTCCTGCCACTACCCGGACAGCGGCAAGTGGCTGGTGCGCTCGCCCGAGCGGCGGCTGATCCGCTCCGAGAACCTGGATTACCTGGACGGCGAGGAATAGCCGCGCCCGCAGCGGCGTAAAAAACGGGCACGGCCATGTCTCCGGTAATCCAACAGGCAGCGCAACGTCTGCTGAGTTCGTTCTCGCCCCTGGCTCTCGCCGCGTTTGCCGCCCTGCTCCTGTTGGCTGCCGCGGCGGCGGTCCTGCGCCGGGGGACCGACCTGCCCTACGTCGCCGCCGACGCGCTGCTGACCCCGGCGGAGCGCGCGTTCTTCGGCGTGCTGCGGCAGGCGGCGGGGGGCGACTTCGTGCTGTTTGCCAAGGTGCGGCTGGGCGACATCCTCCAGGTCGAGCGCGGCGTGGCGGGCAAGCGGCGGTTCGCGGCGTTCGGGCGCATTTCCTCCAAGCACGCCGATTTCGTGCTGTGCGACCCGCGCACGTTCCGGGTGGCTGTGGTCATCGAGCTGGACGACCGCTCGCACCTGCGGCCCGCACGCCGCCAGCGGGACGAGTTCTTCGACGCCGCGTTGGCCCGGGCAGCGGTCCCGCTGTTGCGGGTGCCGGTCGCGCGCGGCTACGCGGTGGACGCGTTGCGCGACAGCCTCGCGGCGGTGCGGGACGTGAAACGGCGGGCCAGGGGGTAGCCGCAAAAGGCGCAAAAAGCACAAAAGAAAGACCAGGGAGAGGAAAAGCATCCCTTCGCCTCTTTTTTGCGTCTTTTGCGCCTTTTGCGGCTAAATTGCCGCTTCTTTTCGCATGAGCATTCCCACCGCCCGCCTTCCTTTCCTCGATCCCTGGGTCTGGCGCATGGCCTGGCGCGACAGCCGCCGCTCGCGCGGACGCCTGCTCGTCTTTTCCACCGCACTGACCCTCGGCGTCGCCGCGCTCGTCGCCATCGGCAGCGTCGGCTGGAACCTCCAGCGCGCCATCACCGACCAGGCCCGCACGCTCGTCGGTGCCGACCTCGTCATCGAGGGCCGCCACGCCCCGGACCCCGACACCGCGCAGTTCATTGGCACGCTCGGCGCGACCGCCCAGGCGGGCGAAACCCGGCTCGCTTCCATGGCCAATTTCCCCCGGGGCGACGGCGCGCGGCTCTGCCAGGTGCGCGCCATCGAGGGCGGCTACCCCTTCTACGGCGCGCTGGAGACCGACCCGCCCGGCGCGGCGGCGGCGTTCGCGCGCGGCGCGGGCGCGGTGGTCGAGGAAAGCCTGCTCCTGCAATACAACCAGCACCCCGGCGACCTCATCCGCATCGCCGGGGTGGACCTGCCCATCCTCGGCACGGTCAAGAAACTGCCCGGCGAGGCCAACACCTTCGCCGCCATCGCCCCGCGCGTGCTCATCCCGCGCGGCCAGTTGCCCGCCGCGCTCACGGCGCGCGGCAGCATCGTGCGCTACATCACGTACCTGAAGCTGCCCCCCGGGGTCGGCGCGCCCGCGCTCGTCGCCCGGCACAAGGACGAGTTCCACCGGCGCAAGCTCGAGACCGACACCGTCGAGCACCGCCAGCGCCAGATGGGCCACGTCTTCGCGGACGTGAACCATTTCCTCTCGCTGGTCAGCTTCATCGCGCTGCTGCTGGGCGGCATCGGCGTGGCCAGCGCCATCAACGCGCACATCAAGCAAAAGCTGCGCACGGTCGCCGTGCTGCGCTGCCTGGGCGCGTCGTCGGCGCAGACGCTCTGGATCTACCTCATCCAGGCGCTGACCCTGGGCGTCTTCGGCTCGGTGCTCGGCGCGGCGGCGGGCCTGGGCTTCCAGAGCCTCGCACCGGTCCTGTTCCGCGACGCGCTGCCCGTGGAGCTGCACTTTGGCGTGGCGTGGGCATCGGTGGCCGAGGGCGTGGCCGTGGGCTTCTTTACGTGTGGACTCTTCGTGCTGCTGCCCCTGGCACCCGTGCGCCTGACGCCGCCCCTGCTCGCGTTGCGCTCGGCGTTCGAGGCCGCCACGCCGCAGTCCCGCGCCGCCGGCCGCCGCGACCCGCTGCGCTGGACCGCCTACCTCCTGCTCGCCGGGGCGCTGGTGTTCTTCCCGTGGCTCCAGAGCAACAACCCAAAGCTGGGTTTCGGCTTCTCGGGCGCGCTGCTCGTGTCGTTCGGGCTGCTGGCGCTGACGGCGCGCGGGCTGATGGCGGCGGCGCGGCGGTATTTCCCCGCCGCGTGGCCGTTCGAGTGGCGGCAGGGCCTGGGCAACCTCTACCGGCCCAACAACCGCACGCTGCTGCTCGTCTTCACGCTCGGGTTGATCACCTTCCTGCTGCTGGGGATGACGCTGACCAAGGACATCCTGCTCCACCAGTTCGACTCGCGCGAGAACTCCGCCACGGCCCCCAACCTGATCTTCTTCGACATCCAGCCCGACCAGAAAACCGCCGTCGCCGACTCGGCGCGCACGCACGGCCTGCGCGTGCTGGCGGCGGTGCCGATGGTCACGATGCGGCTGTCGTCCCTGCGCGGCGAGACCGTGGACGAGGTGGCCAAGGAGAAACCCACCGGCAAGGGCGCGCGGCCCGTGCCCGACTGGCGGCTGCGGCACGAATACCGCGCCACGTACCGCGACGCGCTCAACCCCGCCACGGAGAAACTCGTCGGCGGCCGGTGGGTGGGCCAGGCCGGGGCGGACCGCAACGGCGCGGACGCCGCGCATCCCGCGCCGATCTCGGTCGAGGACGAGATGGCGCAGGAGATGCGGTTGAAGGTGGGCGACCCGGTGGAGTGGGACGTGCAGGGCGTGCCGATCTACACGACGGTGGCGAGCCTGCGCAAGGTGGACTGGAGCCGCTTCGAGCCGAACGTCTTCGTGGTGTTCCCCACGGGCGTGCTGGAAGCCGCGCCGACGTTCAACGTGCTGGCCGCGCACGCGGACAACCCGGCGGCCTCGGCCCGCGTGCAGGCGGACGTGGTGGCGCGGTTTCCCGGGGTGTCGGCCATCGACCTGGGCCTCGTGGTGGCGACGATCAAGGGCATCATCGACAAGGCGACGACGGCGGTGCGGATGCTCTCGGTGTTCACGGTGGGCACGGGGCTGCTGGTGCTGGTGGCGGCGGTGTTCACCGGGCGGTACGAGCGCGTGCAGGAAGGCGTGCTGTTGCGCACCCTGGGGGCGTCGCGGCGGCAGATTTACCGGATTCTGGTGGTCGAATACCTGTGCCTCGGCACCCTGGCGGCGTTGACGGGCATCCTGCTGGCGGCGGCGGGCAACTGGGCGGTGGCGGTGTTCGTGTTCAAGCTGCCGTGGGTACCCGCGCCCGGCGCGATGCTGGCGGCGTGGGCCCTGGTGACCGCGCTGACGGTGGGCATCGGCCTGCTGGCTAGCCGTGGGGTGTGCGACCATCCGCCGCTGGAGATCCTCCGCGCGGAGGAAGGCTGAAGGCGGGGGCGGCTTCGCCGCGTTGCACGTTGCGGGGCACCTGCGGTGCGTTGCGCGTTGCCGAGGGCGCTACGCGCCGTTGCGGGTTGCGGGCC
>CAXTVY010000295.1:0-5098 GCA_964247665.1 uncultured Chthoniobacterales bacterium
GGGGGGGCGAACACCCGCGGGGACGGACGGCACTCCCCCCTCACCCGTTACCAAAAGACGACCTACATTTCCAGCGGGCAGAAGTGATCCGCAGCTTCTTTCGCTGCTGGGGCAAATCCGGTGCGGGTGACGACTCACCGTCACATCCGCAAGGCAGGAAGTCAGCGCATCAGCACCGCCCGAATTACCGTTATGCTTGCCATGAACTACCGGGGCCCCTGCGGGTCCGCATCGACCAGAAACCCATGCCGGGTATCCTGCACCCGCAGGACGCCATCGTGCGGGTCACGCGATCTTGCATTTGCGGCTCCGGTCTTCACCTGTACAACGGCTCCGTGCCGGACACCCGTCCCGGCATGACGTTTGGCCACGAGTTTACCGGGGTGGTCGAATAAATCGGTGACGAGGTACAGAAGCTGAAGGTGGGTGACCATGTGCTGGTGCCCTCCAATATTGCCTGTGGCAAGTGCTGGTTCTGCCAACAGGAGATGTACGGCAACTGCCACGAGTCCAACCCCGAGGCCACGGCGGTCGGCGGCATCTTCGGCTACTCGCACACCGCGGGCGGTTACGATGGCGGGCAGAATACGTCCGTGTGCCTTGCGCCCACGGATCGGCGGCTCGCGCGGGAACGCATCTCCTGTCGCAGGTTCCGCGCATGTCTCGGTCAGCCACAAATCTAGTATCCCCCGGCCTTTCCGAAATGGTGCCGGTGGTCCTGCCCGCCAAGCAACTCGCCGGTGTGCGGGTCCACCGCGATCAACTCGCTGTCTCCCCAAACCCCCTCGGATTTTTCGTCGAACTCGGCTGCGCGCTCGACGGGGTAGCCCGCGTGCAAAAGTGCGTCCGCCGTCGAAAGCGGAAAGCGTTTCTCCACCTGCAGGGTGTCGGGCAGGAATTGATGATGGAAGCGGGGCGCATCCGCCGCAGTCTGGATGTCCAAGCCGTTATCCAGGACCGAGATCAGATCGTTTGCGACGGTGGTGATGATGGTCGAGCCGCCGGGGGACCCCAGGACCAGGCGCAGAGACCCGCGCTCCGACGCGCTTTTTTCGCCGTCGTGCCCCGGGACGGACGGTTCGCAGACAATGGTGGGCGTCATGGAAGAAAGCGGGCGCTTGTACGCCGCAATGGCGTTGGCCGGTCCTTGAATCAGGCCGAAGCCGTTCGGGACGCCCTGCTTGCTTGCGAAATCATCCATTTCGTCGTTGAGCAAGAATCCCAGGCCGGGCACGGTGACACCGGAACCGAAGAGGAAGTTGAGCGTGTAGGTGCTCGCAACGGCGTTGCCGTCTGCATCGACGACGGAAAAATGCGTGGTTTGCGGTGACTCGTGCCCGGCGATTGACCCCGCGGGCGGTGCCGGCATGAACCCCGGCGGCCGCACGAGGGTCGCGGACGGCGATGGTTTGTTCGGATCAATGGTTTTCCGCCACGCGGCGGCGTAGTCCAGACTCGCCATTTGCGCCAATGGCATCGGGAGGAAATCAGGGTCACCCAGATAGTCGCCCCGGTCCATGTATGCGCGGCGGAAGGCTTCGACGATGATGTGCACCTGCGCCGGGCTGCGGTCGGGCCCCAGCTCCGGCAGGTTGTACCCGGAAAGGATGTTGAGTGCTTCCAGCAGCACGATGCCGCCCGAACTCGGCGGCGGAGCGGTGACGACCTCGTAGCCGTGATATTTGCCGACGAGCGGTTTGCGCTCCTTGCACTCGTAGGCCGCGAGATCATCAATGGTGATCAGGCCCCCGTTCTTCTGGAGGAACCCGGCGATCTGGTGAGCCATTTCACCATGGTAGAACTCACCCGGTTCGGCGGCGATCCGCTCCAGGGTGCGGGCAAGATCCGGTTGGATCAAACGTTCGCCGGATCGGTAGAAGTCACCCTCGCGTTGGAAGATGCGGCGGCTTTCGGGAAAGCGCGTCAGGTTTTCGTCGTGGAACGTTCGCAGTTCTTCGTCCGTGGGCAGGTATCCCTCGCGTGCCAGGCGAATCGCGGGCGCCATCACGCGGGCGAGGCCCAGCCTGCCGAAATGCGCTTCGGCGTAGGTGAACCCCGCCACGCTGCCCGGGACGCCGCAGGAGAGATAACCGACCCGGGAAAGGCCGGGAACGACGTTGCGCTCCCTGTCGAGGTACATGTCCGCCGTGGCCGCGGCCGGAGCCCTCTCGCGGTAGTCGAGAAAAGTCGGTTCGCCACCGTTGAGGTCCGCGTGGGCAGGGCGCACGAGCATGAACCCACCGCCCCCGAGGTTGCCCGCCTGCGGCAGGACCACGGCCAGGGCAAAGCCCACCGCCACCGCTGCGTCGACGGCGTTGCCGCCCGCCCGGAGAATCTCGACGCCAGCGTCGGTGGCGTCATGGTGAATGGTGACGACCATCGCGTGCGCGGTACGCACCGGCGTCGTGGCGGCGGTGGGGAGAACAACGCTCTGGCCGAAGAGTCGAACCGGCAGGCAGAGCAACAGGCACAACGGGACGAAGCGGCGGGCGGCGGTCGATGTTGGCTGGCGGGTGGTCGGGAACGGCTTCCGGAAAGAAGGTTGCACCAGGATTCTTTCTCCAGTTTCATGACGATTCCAACCCGAAACTGATGGGGGCGACCTGTCCGTTGCGAATCCGCTTGGGCCGCTCACTCACTAAACTTTTTCGAGTGCCGGCGTTGCGCGAGCAAAATCAGTCCGTTTGCTCGTACTGCCAACTCGCGGATAGTGCGTGCACCAAGGCGGAGAAGCCTGCGGAGCTACCCGCCCGCGTCCCGTCCGGTTTGCTGGACCCATCCGTGAACGATCTCCCCGCGCGCAGCTTTGCGCCAACCACACCGGACTGGACGGTATTATCCCGGTTGTTTGCGGATGGGCACGGCCCGTTCCGGCACCACATGGGCCTTGCGAAAGAAGACGCGCAGGATTTTTATGCTGCGACGGCGCAAGCTGCTGCCATCCGCACGCAGAAACAAGCCATCCTGGCCTCGCCGGACGCCGACCAATACTTGTTGGAGAGCGCGTCCGGACGGCCGCCCTTCGAGGAATTCATCGATTCCTTTTGTCCGTCGGTGCGAACGGTCGATCACGTGTCAACCCCACGCACGGTCTTCAAAACGGCCGTCCTCGCACTCGAACCCGACTGGTTATTGCTGGTGCCGCCAGACTGGAGGCTGGTCTGCGCGAGCGTATGTTTTCCAACCCGTTGGTCCCTGGTAGGAAAAGCCTTGCAACCTCTGGCGGAGATCCATGCGATTGTGCCCGGTCTACAGCAGGACCTGGGACGCAAGATCGACGTGTTTTTTAGCCGGATGAAGCCCGGGGAAGGGTGGGGGCGAGCGAACTGGGGACTGTCGAGCACCGCGGAGCGCAATCAGCATCCCTCGCGGCCCTATGTACCGCTCGCCAGCGAGACGCCGCCCGCGAATGTTTACTTACGGGTAGAGTCGCAGAATTTGTGCAAGCTTCCCGGGTCCGGTGCGATGGCTTTCGGGATTCGCATCCTGAACTTCCCACTGGCCGAGGTGGTTGCGCATCAGCCCATCGTCGAGGCGTTGAAGCAGCAGTTGCGCACGATGCCTGGTGAGATCGCCGCTTACAAGGGCATTCCGGCTAATTTCTGGGAACGCCTTTGATGTGGCACCTCTGAAACCTCCGCTTTCTGGAGCGCGGCCGAACGTCTTGCCACGGCCGGTCGGCATCGGCCAGACGCTCAACTGCGGCGAAATTGCTCGAAAATCTGGTTGGCCTCTTCGAGGGTTTCCTTGCTGCCGATGTCGAACCACGTGCCTTTGATGGGATGGGTGTGCACCGGCAGGCGCGGGTAGAGCCATTGGATGAACCGGCCCGGCTGGTCGGGGTTGTTGCCCTCCTCAAGGTACGTGTTGAACATGGGCACCGTCGCCTTGGCAAAGAAATACAGCGCGATGCCGGTGATCGTCCCCGTCGGGTGCGCGGGTTTTTCCTCGAATGCCAGGATGCGTCCTTCGCCATCGAGCGTCAGGTTGTTGTACTTCTTGATGGCTTCCAGGTCGCCCACATCGTAGGTGCCCAGGGTAGCGGCGGTGTTCCTGGCGAACGCGGCAAATTCACCCAGCGGCTCGCTGAAAAGATTGTCGCCTGCGACGACGAGCAGGTCGTCGTGGTCGAGGTGTTCCTGGTTTACGACCAGGTGAATGTCGCCAATCGCGCCGAGTTTGTCGGTGTCGCTGGTGGACTGGTCATCGACGATCTTGAAGCGCAGTTTGGGCTGGCGCTGGTTGTAATCGTCGGCCCACGCCTGGAAGTCGGCCGCAAACTTGTGGTTGGTGACGATGTAAACCGTCTGGATGTCGGGCACGGGCGCGAGGTTGTCCAACACCCATTCGACCATGGGCTTACCAGCGACTTCAAGGAGCGGTTTGGCCTTGCTGAGGGTCAGGGGATAGAGGCGCGTGGCGTAGCCGGCGGCGAGGATGAGGATATTCATGGCGTGAGGGCGATGTTCGGGCGGAGGCGGAAAGGCTCGCGCATCGCTCCGGCCGCCACAAGTCCCAAAGACAGGAGGCCGCGCATTTGAGCGCGCGCCCAAAGCGCGTAAGTTCCCCGGACCATGGCAACCACCCTTCCCGAAGTGATCACGCTGGGCCACTCGCCCGACCCGGACGATGCCTTCATGTTCTACGCGCTGGCCGAACACAAGATCGACACGCGAGGTTATCGTTTCGAGCACATTCTCCAGGACATCGAAACCCTCAACCAGCGGGCCATGCGCGGAGAATTGCACCTTTCCGCCATCTCCATCCACGCCTGCGCCTACGTGCTCGACAAGTACGCCCTGCTGCCCAACGGCGCGAGCATGGGCGACGGGTATGGCCCCATGGTCGTGGTGGACGAGAAGAACACCGTGTTGCCCGAAGCGGTCAAACGGGGTGACGAGGCCGCGATCCGCGAGTGGGTGTGCTCCCACAAGATTGCCGTACCAGGGTTGAAGACGAGCGCCTTTCTTTCCCTGCGGCTCTACTGTCAGAGCGAGTTCGAGCACCTCGTCGTTCCCTTCGACGAAATCTTCGACGCGGTGCGCAGCGGCAAAGCGGATGCTGGCCTGTTGATTCACGAGGGCCAGCTCACTTACGC
>CAXTVY010000296.1:0-5078 GCA_964247665.1 uncultured Chthoniobacterales bacterium
GGGTTGGACAGGTCGCGGTAGAACTTCTCCAGCGACGCCGATACGAGCAAGCCCTTGTAAATGATGACCCGGCTCGACAGCGAGCCGATGTAGAAGTTTTTGATCTTGTCGCTGGCGGCGCGCTTCTCGATTTCGTTGCGCGCCAGGAACAGCCGCCGCTCGTAATCATCGGCGTCCATGCCCCAGGGCTTGCCGACGAGCACCTGTTCGATGCGCGGCATGGTGAGTTGCGCCTTCTCGCCCAAGACATTGATGTTGATGGGCACGTCGCGCCAGCCGAACAGGAACAGCCCGCGCGATGCGAGCACTTCCTCCGTGATCGCCTTGGCCCGCGCCTGCGCGTAAGCGTTGTCGTGCGGCAGGAAGACGAACCCCACGCCCAGGTCGCCGTCCTGGTAGAGGTGGTGGCCCAGGCGGCTGACCTCGCTGCGCAGAATCTTGTAGGGGAGCTGCGTGAGCAGGCCCGCGCCGTCGCCGGTCTTGGCGTCGGCATCGAGCGCACCGCGATGGACGAGGTTGCAAAGGGATTGCAAACCGTGACGCACGACACGGTTGGAGCGTTCGCCGCTGACCTCGGCGATGAATCCGACGCCGCAGGCGTCGTGTTCGGATTCCGGTTGGTAGAGCGACGCCACCCGGCGCGCGGCTTCTTGCATGGGCTCGTTCATCGTAGAGGCAACGGAAGGAGATAACTCTGGTGATGCCCCCGGGAAAAACACCGCTATTCCCTGGAGCGGATGTGCGTTATACGATCCTGCGTCCCCCCAGTACAAGCGGGAAAACGCCGGTGGCGAAAATCGCATGGGCAAGCCGGGTGGTCAAGCGGGCGGAAACGTGCCGCCAACCCCCACCGACACCTGCTGGATTTGCTGACGGAGTAAGTGGCAGGCCATCTAAACAGGTGTTTCCTGTAGGGCTCCATTCAAGGAGGGTGTGGTCGAGCGGCTATTTGGGCGGCGAGCGCAGAATCTGATCGTAAACGGAATGGTGACCGATCCACACCCAAACAAAGCCTTCCGCTCGCTGCCGAGCCAATGCGCGGTAATGCAACCCCACCCGCGCCGACCAGAGCGGACCGGCGACTGGCCGAAAGCGAAGCGAAGCGTGATGTGGGTCCGCCCGCAGCAGGGCAAAATTCTTGTCGGCCAGCGCCTGTACGGCTTCGGGCAACTGGTGATACCGGGACCAGAAGCCTGCCGTTGCAAGGTGTCTCACAACGGCGTGCAACGGCCCGCCTCGAAGTCCGCATCGGCTTCGGCGATCAGACCGTCGAGCTTGCCCGCGCGAGCATCCATCTCTATTTGCCGGTCCCACGCATCGGCAACGAACTCCTCGAACCACGCCTGAAAGCGGGCGAAATCTTCGGGAGGAAGAGTGCTAACGGCAGACTCAAGTTCTTGAACGCTCATGGAGAGATAATCCTACGAGGAACCGTTACTTTCGGCAAGTGCTAGAGTCATCGTACCCATTTGAAACGGGGGCAAGCTCAGCATCATGGGGAGACTTGCACGGAACGACAATTGCACCTACGTCCCTGCGATGTCCGCAGACTCCGCGCCAGCCAACTTGTTCGTTCCTATGTTGGGACTTACCGTGTATGATTCTCAAAAAGGCTTCGCGTCCTGTGTGACCTTCAGCCTGACTTCCACTCCAGTCGTTCCGACCGAAGCGTTCTATTTTTGGATTCGTATGTGTAGTTGGTGGATGCGCTCCGCCGGAAAAGAGCTTGCCTACTCCGAGTCCGATGACAACACCATTGAGGCGGCAGCCGCGATGCTCAACGGTAGAAGGCTCGAAGAAATTGAGTTAACGAAGTGGGTGAGGCCCAATGGGATTTTCCATGGTGCCATGCTGTGGTTTGGAGGAAACCTCACAATGCAGCTGCAGCAATATGTAAAACCAATGGAGATCCGCACGATTGCATTTTCAGCACGCGCAACGACAGGCATTGGGTGATGTATCAGCGTGACGGTAGCATCGCGGTCGAACAGCGAAAGGGAGACAATCCGATGCCGCCAGTGGCTTCCTTGCCGTGAATCACTTCCTCCTGCTCAAAGGTCTCCTGCTCGGCTGGTCGGTCGCTTGGCCGCCCGGGCCGATCAACGCCGAGATGATCCGGCGCGGACTCGAACGCGGGTTTCTGCCCGCGTGGGCGCTGGGACTCGGGGCGTGCTCAGGGGACTTCCTGTGGGCCGTGGCCGTGTCGCTCGGGGCGGGTGCCCTGGTCAACGTCCCGGGCGTGCGGACAACGCTCGGCGTGGTCAGCGTGGCGCTGTTGCTCTTCCTGGCATGGACGTTCGGCCAGGGCGCATGGCGCGTGTGGCGGGTCAGCCGCGTCCCGGGAGCGCACACGGCGGCGGTCCCCGCGCGGCGGTTTGATTCCACGCATGGCGGCTACCTGCTCGGGCTGACGCTCGCGCTCACGAGCCCGTGGAACATCGCCTTCTGGCTGGCGGTCATCGGCTCGCAGGCGGGCGGCGCGCGGCTGGGCGCGGGCGATTTCCTGACGGTCGCCGTGGGCGTATTCATCGCGGCGGCGGCGTGGGGGCTGTTCGTGTGCGCGGCGGTGCGTGCCGGGGCACGTTTCGCCACCCCGGCGTGGCACGTCGTTACCCAGGGTGCGACGGCGGCGTTGATGCTCTACTTCGCCGTCGTCACCGTCCGCAAACTGACCCTCGGCGCATGAACGTCGAGCGTCACGCCGATCCGCTGCCGGACAAGACGCGCTTTACGATCCGCGCGCGCGCCCGAAGCTTCGCCTTCGCGTTCCGGGGCATGTGGGCGCTGCTGCGGCGCGAGCACAACGCGTGGTTGCACCTCCTGGCGGCCGTCGTGGCCATCGGCGCGGGCGCGTGGTGGCGCATCGAGCGGCTGGAGTGGTGTCTGGTCCTTTTTTGTATCGGCGCGGTGCTGGCCGCCGAGGCGTTCAACACGGCCATCGAATCGCTCGCCGACGCCGTGAAGCCCGAGCATCACCCGCTGGTGGGTCGCGCCAAGGACCTCGCCGCCGCCGGGGTGTTGCTGGTGAGCATCGCGTCGGCGCTGGTGGGCCTGCTGGTGTTCGGCCCGCACCTGTGGGCGACGGTGCGGGCGTGGCTCTGATCAAAGCACCCGCGAGAAAAAGTACACCGTCGTCACGACGCCCATCACGATCACGAACCCGCGCACCCACGCCGCCGGGAGCCGCTGTGCCAGCCACGCGCCGCCGAAGCCACCCACAACCGCCCCTGCCATCATCAACAGCGCCGCCGGCCACTGCACGCGCTGGTAGCAGATGAACATCACCACGGCCGACGCGTTGAACGCCGCGCTCAGCAGCGTCTTGAAGGCGTTCATCGCGTGGATGTTCGTCATGCCTAACAGCGCCAGCACCGAGAGCATCATGATGCCTGCCCCCGCGCCGTAGTACCCGCCGTAGATCGAGACGACGAACTGGATCACGCCCGTCTTGACCAGCGCGCCGGTGTCGCCCTCGCTGCCGAGCGACATCTTCAGCCGCTGGGATAAGGTCTTGCCGCAGGCAAAGAGCAGCGTGGCGAACAGCGTCAACCACGGCAGCAATTCGTCGAACGTGCGTGTCCGGGTGTGCAGCAAGATCCAAGCGCCCACCGCGCCCCCGACGATGCTGATCGCCGCCAGCACAACCCCGAGGGTGCGTTGCGCGGCCAGCTCGCGCCGGTACGCCCCGAAGCTCGCCAGCGTGCCGGGCCACAGCGCCACGGTGCTCGTGGCGTTGGCGGTGATCGACGGCAGGCCGCAGAACACCAGGGCCGGGAACGTCAGGAAGCTGCCGCCGCCCGCGACGGAATTGATGACGCCCGCCAGCAGGCCGGCACCGACGATGAGGGCGGCTCGTGCGAGGTCCATCGCCGGTTCCCGTAGCAGAGAACCAGCCCGCTTTCAAGCGGACGCGGCAGCGACGGGGTGTTACGTCATGTCCCCTTCCCCCTCGGGCCGGCAGCACCGGCAGAGCAGTTGCACCACTTCCAGCAGGCAGTCCTCGACCATCGCGTCGGGGTCGAGAATAAAGCGGCCCTCACAGCACTCGCATTCAACGATTGTTAATGGGTAAGCCATGTTCTTGCTCAAGAGCATCCCTCGTTCCATCCTCCTTGGCGGACGGCACATGCTCCTCCCAACCGCTATCACCTTTCCCTTGTTGGTGACGTGCGCAGCCAGGCGGCACCCACGCTGTGGCGGGTCGTCCTGGGACCGCATCATGGAAAACCTGGGCTTCCATGTCAAGCCTCCCTCATCCTGCATCCTTCCGACTTCCGACTTCTCCCCTTGTGTCCCCCCGCTCATCGCTGGTAAGTTGCGCCGCTGCGCCGCCGCCAGCGCACCGTTGTTTCATGCCCACGCATTACCAGGGAAATCCGGAAGAAGTCCGCGCACTCAACGCCTTCATCAAACTCGCGCGGGCGTCCGGCTCCGTGCTGGCGCGCACCGGCCGGCCCCTGGGGCTGACGGGCCTGACCGTCAGCCAATTCGGCGTGCTGGAAACCCTCCTGCACCTCGGGCCGCTCCACCAGTGCGACCTCGCCCGCAAACACCTCCAGAGCGGCGGCAACATCACGATGATCGTCGATAACCTGGAGCACGCCGGGCTCGTGCGCCGGGAGCGCCTCGCGGCCGACCGCCGCTACGTGCGCGTGCTGCTGACCGACGCCGGGCGCGCGCGCATCGAGCAGATTTTCCCCGCGCAGGTCCGCCACATCACGGCCGCCATGTCCGCGCTTTCCGGCCCGGAGCAGGCCGCACTCGGCCGCCTTTGCCGTAAGCTTGGCCTCGCCGCCAGCCAGCCGGAGGCGGAGCTGACCTGCCCGGAGCAGCAGCGGATTTTGAGTCTGCTTCCGCTTTCGTTCTACAGCCCATCTCAGCAGAAGGCTTTCCGTGCGTTTCAGGAGGTAGGCCTCGGCCTGCACGTCCATTTCGGAGCGAGCCATCTCGGCGTCAGCCGCGGCTTCGGACGCACTGGCTCCGTGATCGAGCGACTGAAAGTTGGTGCGCGAGGCGCCCGCCAGGTCTGCGGTGTCACGGATCTGCTTGCCGACGTTATCGAGATCGCGCACCAGTTC
>CAXTVY010000297.1:0-3555 GCA_964247665.1 uncultured Chthoniobacterales bacterium
GCCGAGAACCGCCTGGCAACGTGCGGTGGGCGTCGGCGGATTGCTCTGCGCCCTGCCGGGGTGTGTGGCCGGCCCGAAGTACCAGGTGCCCGCTCCCACCACGGAACCGCTGCCCGCCAAATACAAGGAAGGGTCCGCGCAAAACCGAGACTCTGGCAAATGGAAGGTGGCGGAACCGAAAGATGGCACCGTGCGCGGAGAATGGTGGAAGGTCTTTCACGACCCGCAGTTAGATGAACTGGAAGCTCAACTCAACCTCAACAACCAGAACATCAAGCAGTCGTTCGAGAACTTCATGGTCGCGCGCGCCCTGATCGGCGAGCAGGTGTCCCAATATTATCCCACCGTCACGGGCAGCCTGTCCGTGACCCGTTCGCGCAGCTCCGGCAACGGCCGGGGCGGCATCGTTCAGGGCGTGGGTAACACCGGCACCGGCACCAGCACGGGAACAACGGGGACAGGAACAACTGGCATGGGCACGACGGGCACGGGCACGACGGGGATGACGGGAACCTCCGGCGGTACCGGGATCGTGGGTGCCGTGAGCGGCGGCATCGGCGCGGCGACCTCGATCATGACCTCGGTGGATGTCGCCTGGGAGCCCGATCTTTGGGGACGCGTCCGCAACGCCGTGCGCTCGGCGGAGTACAATGCGCAGCTCAGCGCCGCCGACCTGGCGAACATGCAGTTGAGCGAACAAGCCAACCTGGCAACGTATCTCTTCGAAATCCGCGGTCAGGATGCACTGGCCGCTCTCTACCGGGATACCGTCGAAGCGTACAAGCGCGCGTTGGATTTCACGCGCTCCCAGTACGAGACCGGCATCACGGACAAAATCGCCTTTGTCGAGGCGACGAACACCTTGCAGAATGCCGAGGCCACCCTGACGAATCTCGGCGTGAACCGCGCCCAGTACGAGCATGCCATCGCCGTGCTGGCGGGCCGGGTGCCGTCCAACTTTCACGTTCCCGTCAGGATACTCAAGGAAACCCCGCCATCCATCCCCACCGGGGTGCCTTCCCAATTGCTTGAGCGCCGACCTGACATCGCCGCTGCCGAACGCATGATGGCTTCGGCCAACGCCCAGATCGGCATCGCTCAGGCAGCGTACTATCCGACCTTGAACCTCGGCGGGGACCGTGGCCAGGAGGCCGGGAGTTTCGGCAAACTCTTCAACGTGGCCAACCGCCTGTGGTCCATCGGACCTTCGGCCTCCCAGATCCTCTTCGATGGCGGTCTGCGCCAGGCAACCATCCACCAGTACGTGGCCACGTACAACGGCGACCTGGCCGCCTACCGGCAGACCGTGCTCACGGCTTTCCAGCAGGTCGAGGACTACCTCGCACAGGTCCGCGTGCTGACGAAGCAACTGAGCCAGCAGCGGGCGGCCGTCAGCACCGCCCAGGAATACGTCAAACTGGAAACAGACCGTTACAAAACCGGCGTCGATCCATACGTCGATGTGGTCACCGCTCAAACCACACTGCTGGTGGATCAGCAAAACGCGATCACGGTGCAGATTCAGGAGATGACCGGGGCAGTGCTGCTGATCAAAGCGCTTGGCGGCGGCTGGGAGCGCTCACAGTTGCTACCGACGACGGCACAGGTTTCCCAGGGGCCGAGCCGGGTCGATGCGCACAAGAAGCAATGAGCGTGGTGTTCCGTGGGCGTCGGTAAGTGCTGCCCGTGTCCAAGCCCCGGCAAGGCCGGAAGACCATCGCCCCGGCTGGAGCGGCGGAGTGTCCGCCGCTCGGTCCCTCTGCGAACCGCTGCAAGAATTGCCCTTTGCCGCCGTGGGGAAATGGCGGAAGGTTCCTCACCCCGATGAACCTCGCTGACATCCGCCAAAATTATCTGCGCGGGGAGTTGCACCGCCGCGACCTCGCTGCCGATCCCATCGGGCAGTTCCAACGCTGGATGGCCGAAGCCACCGAGGAAGGGCTCGTCGAGCCCACGGCCCTGAGCCTGGCGACCTGCGGCGCGGACGGCGTCCCGCGGGCGCGGACGGTGTTGCTCAAGGGCCTGGACGAGCGTGGGTTCGTCTTCTACACGAACCGCGAAAGCCGCAAGGGCGAGGACCTCGCCAGCAACCCGCGCGCGTCGCTGTTGTTCCCGTGGCTGGCGTTGGAGCGGCAGGTGCTCGTCACGGGTGGTGTGGAGCGCGTCAGCGACGAGGAAGCGCAACGATATTTCGCGTCGCGTCCCCACGGCAGCCGGCTGGCGGCGTGGACCTCGCGCCAGAGCCAGCCGGTCGCGTCGCGCGCGGCGCTGGAGGCGGAGCTGGCAACGATCCGGGCGCGGTTCGGCGAGGACGTGCCGCTGCCCCCCTTCTGGGGCGGCTACCGCGTCCGTCCGGAGGCGGTCGAGTTCTGGCAGGGCCGGCCCAACCGGCTGCATGATCGCTTCGAATATACCCGGCAGGCGGACGGCGCGTGGACCCTGGAACGGCTGGCACCGTGAAGACACCGGCGGCAGGAGCGCAATCGGGGGTGATGCCGACACCGGTGGCAGGTGGCAGGCGGCAGGCGGCAGAGCGCCGGAAGGGGGTGATTGATTGCCGTGAACGGGGGGGTGCGCGGCTGGTTATCCTGGGGTGGGTCCTACTGGCTTTGGCGGCGCGGGCGGATGATCTCGGCGGGCGGTATGCCGTGGCGGTTTCGACCCCGGCGGCAACGGCAGCGCCCGGGGCGAGCCCCGCGCCTGTTCGGGAGGTTTATGGCGGGACGCTCGACATCGCGCCCCGGCGGCGCGGGTACGCCGTGACGTGGCATCCGGCGGACGGCGCGCGGCGGCAGCGCGGACTGGGATTGCGCGACGGCGGCGACGTGCTCGGCGTGTCGTTGGCCACGGGTGGCTCGGCGTATGGGGTGCAGGTGTACCGCCGCACGGAGAATGGCCACGAATGGCGCGGGCCGTGGATCACCAGCATCGACGGCGCGGCGGGTGTCGGCGAGATCCGGTTTTCCACGGATGGCCCGTTGGTGGGTCGGCATCCCATGTCCTGCCAGCGGCCGGGCGCGGGCAGCTTCGAGGGGGCGGTGGAAATCGCCGCCCGGGGGAACGAATACGCGCTGACCTTTTACCTGGATCACAGTTTGCTCTATCGTGGGTCGGGCGTGCTGCTCGACGGCAACCGGCTCGTGGTCGGCTGGAGCTTCGGCAGCCCGCCCGCGGTGGCGGTGTACCGGGCGGGTGCGGACGGAATCTTTACCGGCCGGCGCGTGGCCTCGCACGGCGGCTCGGGGACGGTCACGAACGAGCGGTTCGCCCGCGAGGGCAGCGACGCGGCGGGCAGGCTGCCAGCGGCGGGCAGCGGGACGGTGGCAGGCACGGGAAACGCCGGGGGCGATGATCTGCCGCAACCCGCGTTCGGCGCGCTCACGGCAGCCGAGAGCAAGCTGCTCGGGATGATGGAACCCGGCGCGCCGTCGGTGAAGACGTGGAACCTCGACGAATTGCAGCGCCGCTATGGCCAGGACGGCTGGGCCGACCGCTGGTTGGCCGAACAGCTTGCGCCCGAGGAAAATGCGCTGCTGCGGTCGGCGGTGAAACGGC
>CAXTVY010000297.1:3565-5074 GCA_964247665.1 uncultured Chthoniobacterales bacterium
CGCGCTGAAGGGCAAGACGCTTGAGCCAGCTACGGCGGCGACTGCGGTTGCGATACGGGCGCGGTCGGCGGGGAAACGGCGGGACCGTACCCGGGCGAGGGTGGCAAAGGCGGGCAAACCGCCGACAGAGGACAAGCAGACGGTGGGCGAGTTGATCGAAGCGGAGCGCCAGCGCACGCAATCGACGGACGACGATTGAACCGGCCCGGTCGCCGCCGGAACCTCTTGCGCGGCCCGCCGGCCCCGCTACCTTTTGCCTCCATGGAAGCCGAACCCTCCCGTCTGCGCGAACTGCTCGAAGAACTTCACGCGGAGCTGTCGCGCCACCCTCCGGCCGACGCACGCGGCCGGGAATTATTGGACGGGCTGCGCGCGGACATGGCGCGGTATGATGCGGCGTCCGGCGGTGCCGCCACGACGATGGCCGCAAGGGCGACGGACCCCACGGAGCCGATGATGGCGCCGGGGTCTCACTCGTTGCGCGGCCGGTTGCAGGAGATGGCGCTGAGCCTGGAGGTTTCTCATCCGCAGCTCGCCGCCGCCGTCGAGCAGACGATGGTCGCGTTGAGCAACATGGGACTGTGAGGAAAGGCAGAAGGCGGAAGGCGGCAGGCAGCAGGCAGCAGGCAGCAGGATGCAGGATGCCAGGTGGCAGGTGGCCATGTTTTCTCTTTGTGCTTGCTCTTGGTCCTCTCGGAGCGAACGCATCCAGCGGCTTCTCCTTGTCTGTCCTCCTGAGCGCAGCGAGTCCGCGAGTGCAGCCGAAGGACCTTCCGCCGCCGGAGGCCCACGTCGCAAAGTGGCTGGGTAGGTCGAATTATCGGGGCGTGCTTGGCTGCCGCCGGCCGAAAGGTCCTTCGGCTGCGCTCGCCGACTCGCTGCGCTCAGGAGGACAAGCAAAGTAGAGGCGTTGGCTCCGCTGATGATCCTGCCACCCGCCACCCGCATCCTGCATCCTGTATCGTGTATCTTTCTGCCTTCTGCCTTCTGCCTTCTGCCTTCTGCCTTCTGCCTTCCCTCACTTTCCATCGGCGCGCCGTTGCAACCACGTCACCACCGAAAGCAGCGCACCAGAAATCAACAGCAGCGTGAGCGCGTACAGGTGCGCGGTGGGATAATTCGATTTTTCCACCTCGTCGTAGAGCGCGATGCTGGCCACCCGCGTCTGCCCGGGGATGCTGCCGCCGAGCATGAGCACCACGCCAAACTCACCCATCGTATGCGCGAAGCTCAATGCCACCCCCACTAACACCCCCCGCCGCGCCAGCGGCAGCCGTACCCGCCAGAACTCCCGCCAGGGCCGTGCCCCCGAGGCTGCGGCGGCTTCGAGCAGGTCGCGCGGCACGCCCGCCAGCGCCGTCTGGAACGGCTGCACCGCGTATGGCAGGCTGTACAACACGGAACCCACCAGCAGCCCCGCAAACGAAAAACTCAGCGGACGGCCTGTCAACCCCACCCAGAGCGAACCCGGGAAATGGTTCGGCGAGAAAAGCACGAGCAGGTAGAACC
>CAXTVY010000298.1:0-5061 GCA_964247665.1 uncultured Chthoniobacterales bacterium
ACACGCGGTCGGCAGCAGCATTGACTTCCAGCAGACCGAGCGTCTCGAACTCTGCCACTTTATCGGGCCACGCGCGCAACGTCTCGGAAGCGACTCCCCGGTTCGTGCGCAGGCCGAACGCGATGGACTCCGACCGCCGCATTGACACCGGCACATGCTCCTCGAAGTCGGCTGCCGTCACCCCGGCGTGGATGCGGTCGTTGTAAGTGGCGGTGTCACGAACGTTCGCCCAGCGGCGCTCGCCCACGGTCGAGAACGCGCTCGGCCCCAGCCCGAGGTAATCGCCGCCCTGCCAGTATGCCAGGTTGTGCGCGCATTCGCGCCCCGGCCGCGAGAAGTTGGAAATTTCGTAGGGTTCGTACCCGGAGTCAGCCAGGAAATCGGCCGTCAGCTCGAACAGCTCGGCGTCTGCTTCGGTGTCCTGTGTCAACTCTCCGGACGCGAACCGCCGGAAGAATTCCGTGTCCTCCTCGTAGGTCAGGTTGTAGGCGGAGAGATGCTCGGGACGCAACGCAACCGTTTGCTCCAGCGAGCGCAGCCACATGGCGCGCGTCTGCGTCGGTACGCCAAAGATCAGGTCCAGATTGACGTTGGTAAACCCTGCCTCGCGCAGAATTTCGTACGAGCGGCGGGCCTGCCCGGCACTATGGACCCGGCCCAGCACCGCCAGCAGTTGCGGCTCCCACGACTGCACCCCCATGCTCACGCGGTTGACGCCCAACCCATACAGCCGCCGCGCTTTTTCCAGTGAACCCGTGGCGGGATTCATTTCCAGGGCCCATTCGGCCAGTTCGCTGAGATCGAGCCGGTCACGCAGTCCGGAGAGCAGGTATTCCAACTGAGGCGTGGACAAAGCGCTGGGCGTACCGCCCCCGAAAAAGATCGTGCGGGGCCGCAGCACGCGCTTTTCCTGTCCGTCCAGTAGTTGCCAAGCGTCGAGTTCCCGCAGGATGGCGTCGAGGAAACGCTGAGTTTTGTTCCGGTCCGTCGTTTCCTTGTAGAAGCTGCAATACGGGCAGACTTTCGGGCAAAATGGAATGTGCACGTACAGGTGGGACACCACGTTCATGGCGGGATCGCGGGTGGCGGCAGGCACAATTCGACAGTTTTCCCCTTTTGCTGACACGGCTTCGGCTATACATACCCCATGTGTCGTCAAAAGTGAATGCCGCTGCCCCGGCCCGTGTTCCTGGCAGCCCCCGCCGCCGGTGGGCCCTCATCGCCCTGTGCCTCGTCATCGGTGGGACTGCCCCTGCCCAGACGCCTTTGCCAACAGAGGCCGATTCGCCGTACCGCCCCCCCGAAGCGCCTGCGCGCTCGACCGTTTACACGATCCACGAGGCGGGCGCTATCGAACATTTTGAGGCCGACAGTGCGCGGGTGCGCTCGATGGTGGACCGGCTCGTCGTTGCCACCACCGGCAAGGATTCCGTCGCTGCCGCGTGGCGCAGCCTCGTCGAGCCCAAGGACGTGGTGGGCATCAAGATTTCCGCCACCGGCGGCGCGTCCGGTTCGACGCATCGCGCGGTCGTGGCGGCCATCGTCGAAGGATTAAAAGCGGCGGGCGTCCCGACGAACAACATCCTCGTCTGGGACCGCGACATTGAGGACCTGGAAAACGCGGGCTACCTCTCGCGCGACGGCCACACGAGCCTGTTCACCTGTCCTGTGCAGGGCATCGAACCGCGCTGGGGCTACGATCCCAAGGACGTTTACACGGCTCCCACCCTAGGTAAGTTAATCTGGGGCGATTTGCAGTTCAAAGGGCGGCTCATCCAGGCGGACAGCGGCCTGCACGACCCGGACCCAGGCACGACCAGCACGGGCGAGATTCCGCGGGCGGGCAGCGACGAAGCCTTGCGCGCGAAACGCGCCGAACTGCTCGCGGACGCCAACCTGAGCAATGCCAGCCATTATTGCACGATCCTGTCCCGGCGCGTGACCAAGATTGTGAACGTGCCGGTGTTCTCCGACAATTATTTCACCGGCATCGGCGGCGCGCTCTACAACGTCACCATTCCGAACATCGACAACTGGCGGCGGCTCGTCGGCCAGCCCCGTTACGGCGTGTCGGCCATCCCGGAACTCTACAGCGACCCGAAACTCGGCGGCAAGGTGGTCATCAACATCGCGGACGGCCTGATCGCCCAGATCGCGGGCGGCCCGGCTTTCCAGCCGCTCTACGCCCGCCAGAACGCCACGTTGTATGCGAGCCGCGACGCTGTCGCGCTCGATGCCACGCTCCTGCGGCAACTCGAAATCTGGCGGGTGGCGGCACATCTCCCCACGCTCAAAGACTCCGCCGGACACGTCAGCGCAGCGGCGGAAATCGGCTTGGGCAACTTTGCCCCCGACAAAATTGATGTGCACGCGCTCTGAGCGCCGCTCCCTTCTCCCTTTTCTTATCCGCGCACGCCCTGCCCAATGAACATCGAAGATTCCGACGCCACGCCGACGCCACGCCCTGCCGAGCCCGCCCCCGGCGAATCCCAGGGCGAACGGCGTTCCCCACGGCCGCGTCGTCGGCGCGAGGATGGCAGTTCTGCGGCCACGGCACAGGGCGAAGCTAGCTCGTCAGCGGCGGGTTCCGGCGAGCGGCGGGGTGAACGGCGCGGCGAGGGCCGCCAAGAAGGCCGGGGGGGACGCGGCGGCAGCGGTGGTGGCGAGCGCCGGGATCGCGGCGGACGCGGTGGCGAACGTTCTGGCGGTCGCGGCCGGCCGGGTGACAATGAAAGGGGTCCGCGCTCCGCGGAACGCCGCGAGCCTGCGCCGGTAGCCCCAGCAGCCAGTGAAAAGCCTGTCGCGCAGGGCAGCGGCGGCCACCTGGAAGACCTTGGCGGCGACCTGCTCGCGTCGGTGTCGCGGTCGTTCTCGTTGACGATCCGCCTCCTTCCGGAGCCGTTACGAGAACCGATCAGCCTCGGTTACCTGTTGGCTCGCGCGCAGGACACCGTGGCGGACACGCCCAAGCTGGCTGCCGCCACGCGTCTCGAACACCTGCGGGCTTTGCTCGACATGGTGAAATATGGCGCAGACGCGGAAGTGCTGCGCCCGCTACAGCGTGACCTCGTTACCAGGCAGGAGCACGACGGCGAACGCGAATTGCTCCAACAACTCGACCGCTGTCTGGCGTGGCTAGAGGACCAGCCGACCGGAGACCGCTGGGAACTTCGCCGCACGCTCGCGCGCATCGGGCGCGCCCAGGAAACCGACCTCCTGCGCTTTGGCGACACGAAGGCCGATGCGCCCAAAACGCTCGCTACCGGCGCGGAATTAGATGAATACACCTATCTCATCGCCGGCTGCGTGGGCGAACTCTGGACACGGCTCTGCGAGCGGCATCTGCCCGCCGGATGGTCCCGCCGTCCCGAAACCGAGATGCTGGCCTTGGGCCGACGTTTCGGCCAAGGACTGCAAATGGTCAATATCCTGCGCGATTTGCCAGAAGACTTGGTTAACGGCCGTTGCTACGTGCCCGCCGATCTGTTGGCTGAGCACGGTTTGGAAGCCGCCGACCTCACGAAGGAACCTGCCCGGGCAAGGCCGTTGATCGATGCGTTGCGCCAGCAGGCCGTCGAGCATCTCGACGCTGCGTGGGAGTATGTGCTGGCCTTGACGCCACGGAAGCTGCGTTACGCCGTGGCGCTGCCGGTACTCATCGGGTTGGAAACACTCGGTTTGCTCGCGAAGACTTCCCCGTTGGAATCCGGGGGACGTCTCAAAGTTTCTCGGTCGTCTATGAAGGGTCTGCTGGCCTCGGCAGCGGTCGGTGCGGCGTTCGCCCCGTGGTTCAGCCGCCTGCACGGCAAGCTGCGCAAGCGCGCGGCAGCTAACAGGTAGCCCCGACTTGGTTGGCTGCGAACCGGTCGTCAACGAATCCCTGATCGCTCTCCAGCAATTCCAAACTGGCTACGCCGGGCGGCTTTCTCTATCGCGAAATATCCGCCTGGCTCAGCAGCAGAAAACCATCCCCTGCGAGCACGGACGCCGCACATTCGTGGTCCTCGACGTGCAGCGCCAGAGCCGCGCGACGGTTGGGCCGGGTCATCAACGGGTAGCTGAAGAAAATATTCACTTCCGCCGCGAGCAGTGACGCGAGCAGTTTGGCCAGATCCGTGGCCACTTCTTCCATCTCCACGACCACCATCTCGCAGATGCCGTAGGCGATGTCGTTGTCCTTGAATAATTCCTCGACCAACTCCGGATCGCTCGAAATCAAGCGCACGATGGACGAATCCGTGGAGTCTTGCACGCTCAACGCCACCACGTCCACCGTGTGCACGTTAAGCAAACGCACCACTTCGAGCAGCGCACCAACCTTGTTTTTTAGAAAGACCGAAAATTGCCGCACACGCGGCCCGTCGAACTTCTGCGTCGTTTGCGGTAGGATCGATTCCAATGCCATGATGTTGCGATAAAAAATGTCGAAGCAAAGCAAACCACGCCGGCTATGGAAAACCAATCCAGAAATGTCCGGCGCGCTGCTTCCACAGAGTCCCTGGCCCGCTACTTGTACGAATACAGCAGGCAAAAGTCGGTCGGGTCACCATCCACCTCCTGCACGCTGACGTAATACGGTCCGCTGGCCACCGGTGAAACCCCCGCGGCGGCGCGGGTCTTGTCCTGAAAGAACTCCTCGCCTTCCACCATCTTGCCGTTCTCATCGTACACGGTCACGGTCGCCCTTTTCGCCTTGTCGGTGTAGCCGAGCGAAAAGTAGTACTGGTTTCCCGCGGCGTGCGGCTGGAGCTGGCCCGACCAATGGCCGTCGCGGATTTTGTAGCCGTCGTTGATAAACGCCCCAGCCAGTTCTAGGGCCGTCTCGCGCGAGGCGACCTGTCCATCAGTTTCCGCTCCAGCCGCGCGCAGGTCCACCCGGGCCGCCGGGACGAGCGACAGGCACAACGCGCCGAGCAACGCCGGGGCGAAACCGGACAGCGAACGAAGGAAAGAACGGGAGCGAGTCATGAGCACAGGAGCCGTGTCGGCGGACAAAATAGGGGAGTTTGAGAGCGGGAGAAAAGCAATCTTTTTTGGCTATAAGTTTGACGATTTGGGTTC
>CAXTVY010000299.1:0-4998 GCA_964247665.1 uncultured Chthoniobacterales bacterium
GAAGACCGCCGAGGAAAAATTCAAGCAGATTAACGAGGCCTACGAGGTCCTGAGTGACACTTCCAAGCGGGAGAAATACGACCGGCTCGGCGCGGGCTGGCAGCAATACGAGCAGGGCGGCCCCTTCCCGGGCGGCGCGGGCGCGGGCGCCGGACGCGGCGGCGCGGGCGGGAAGCGGCGGGGGGCGGGCGGGGTCGAATTTGACTTCGGCGGCACGGGCTACAGCGATTTTTTCGAGCAGTTCTTTGGCGGCCGGGGCGGCCGGGGCGGCACCGCGGGATTTCCCGGCCCCGGCACCGGTGGCGGTGGCGGTTTCGATTTCTTCGGCGCGGGTGGGCAGGCGGCGGCCCCCGAGAAGGGCGCGGACATGGAGGTAGACCTCTCCGTCACGCTGGAGGAAGCTATCCACGGCTCCCGCCGCCCGATCACGCTGCGGCGCACGGATGGCAGCGGCAGTTCGCGCACGGAAACATACGAGGTAAAAATTCCCGCCGGGGTCCACGAAGGCCAGCGCATCCGCCTGAAAAGCCGTGGCGAGGCCGCGCGCGGCGGCGGCGTGGCGGGCGATCTATTCCTGCGCGTGCGACTCGCTCCGCACCCGGATTTCCGGGTGGAGGCAGGCGGCGACCTGTACCACGATCTCGTCGTCAAACCCTGGCAGGCGGTGCTCGGCACGGAAGTGAATGTGCCCACGCTGGAAAAGCCGATGCACCTCAAAATTCCGGCGGGCTCGCAGGTGGGGCAGCGTTTCCGCCTGCGCGGGCGCGGCCTCCCCAAAACGGGCGGCGGCCGGACGGACCTCTACGTCCAGCTCGGCGTGACGCTGCCCGAACATCTCTCCGACGCCGAGCGCGGCCTCTGGGAGCAACTCGCTGCCCGGAGCGACGGCGCGTCCGAGTCCTGAACGGCAGCATCCCGCCGCAACTTTATCAACGCGACGCTGGCGCACCCGGCGCGGCGGGCGGCACGGGTGGGGCGGCCGGTTTGGGCTTGGGGTCGCCGTCGATCTTGACCGTCACGCCCGGCGTCACCATCTGGCTGAGCTTGACGGCGTCCCAATTCGCCAGCCGGATGCACCCGTGGCTGGCGGCCCGGCCGATGGTTTCGGGGTTGTTCGTGCCGTGCAGGCCGATGCCGCTCTTGTTCAAACCCATCCACATCACGCCCACCGGGCTGTTCGGCCCGGGCGGCAGTTGGACGAAATTCTCGCTGCGTACCCCGTGGTTGAGCATCATGTCGTCGTAACGGAAATACGGCATACTGGCGACGTTCTCGATCTTCCACGTGCCGGGGGGCGCGGGCAGTGTTGTCGAGCCGGGCGTGATGGGGAAGCTGGCAAGGAGCTGGCCGTCCTCGGTCACGTCCACCATTTTTTCCTTGGTGTAGACCATCAGCACCCGCGGACGAAATTCGGGCCGCGCGGGCAGGAACCGGCCGTGTTGCGCCAGGCTCGGCACGACGAGCGGATCGGAGACGTTCGGCACCCGCAGGCGGCTGCCCACGGCGAGCGCGCCGAGGTTCTGCCCCGGGTTGAGCCGCCGCAGGAAATCCTGTTCGGAGTGGAACCGCTCGCCGAGCAGTTCGATCAGGCTGGTGTAAGGTAGTGCGGCCTGCTTGCCCTGCGCGGCGCGGTCCTCGGGGATCGTGCCGATCTGCACGGTGTCGGCGGCGGTGACGGTGTAGTCGATGAAAGGCTGTTCCGCAGAAATCTCGGGCAGCGCGGCCAGCAGTGCCGGGCCGGGTTCGGGCAGCGCCCTGCCGTGGGCGCGGCCATAACGCACGAGCGCCTTGCGGGTAAATTCACCGAGTTTCCCGTCGAGTTTGCCGGGACCGAAGTTCTCGTGGTCCAGGAAGATCTGGAGCCGCGTGGCGTCTTCCATCGACAAGGCGGGCGGCGGCTTGGGCGCGGCGGGCACCGGGACAGCGCCACGAGCCAGGAACGGCTGGCGCGAGGTCGCGGACGTGACGGCCGGCCGACGGGTGGAACGGGCGGCGTGATCGTGGGAGCCGCAGGCCGGCAGAGCGCAAAGCGCCAGCGCGGCCAGGGCGGCGCGGGAGGCGAGGGGACTTGGCAGAAGCATGGCCCGTCAGTCTACCTGCCCCGTCAACCCGCCGCAGGAAAGGCAGAAGGCAGAAGGCAGAAGGCAGAAGGCGAATCGGGTGGAACTGGTTTGTCTCTGTCCCTCCTCCCTTTCCCAAGTGCCGTCACAGCACTTCTCCTCACATCCTCCCTTCTGGCGTGGTGCGAATTGACAGTGACCATTACCTTTCCCATGAGCGCCGCCGACTTTATTCTGGATACCTTCGGGCTGAAACGCACCTTCAACCTGCTCAAAGACACGGGCAATGAGTGGATCGAGGACAAGGCCCCGCAACTCGGGGCGGCCATCGCGTATTACACGGTGTTCTCGCTCGCGCCGCCGGTCCTTCTGGTGATGGCCGTCTTCACCCTGACGATCCCCAACAAGCAGGACGTGCAAGCCAAGATCAAGGACCAGGTCGCGCAGTTCGCTGGCAACAGCAGCGCCGACGTGGTCAACAACATCGTCCAGACCAATGCCAGCCAGCCGAAAAAAGGCATCGCCGCGACGATCATCGGCGCGGTCATCGCGCTGTTCGGCGCGAGCGGCGTGTTCGGCGCGTTGCAAGACTCGCTCAACACGATCTGGGGGGTCAAAGCCAAGCCAGGACAGGGGATCATGGGCTACCTCAAGGCGAGGTTCGTTTCTTTTGCCATGGTGGGAGGCGTGTGCTTCCTCCTGCTGGTATCGTTGACGGTGTCGTCACTGATCAAGGGTTTCAGCGGTCGGCTGGACCACATGCTGCCCGGCGGCACGGTGGTGACGACCATCGTCAGCCTCGTGCTCAATCTGGTTGTCGTCACACTCCTCTTTGCCATGATCTTCAAGTATCTGCCGGACGCGAAGATCGCTTGGCGCGACGTATGGATCGGTGCGGGCCTGACGACGGTGTTGTTCATCGCCGGCAAGTGGGGCTTGAGCCTGTACCTGGGCAGCGGCAGCGCCGGTTCGGCTTACGGCGCGGCGGGCGCGCTGATTTCAACCCTCGCCTGGGTTTACTACACCGCGCAGATCATGCTCTTTGGCGCGGAGTTCACGCAGGTGTACGCCAATGAGGTCGGCTCGCACATCGAGCCGGAGGAACACGCGGTACGGATCGAGAAGAAAGTGGTCGAGATTCCCAACGACGCCCCCCCGAAACAACCGTGAGTTTGGTAGGGCCGGTCTGCGCCACCATCAGGCGTTCGCGTTGTGCAACGGCGCTTTCCGCCGCTTGAGCACGCCGCCTCGCCGCCGTGCGCTGACCGCCTCGATCTCCGCCACGATGGCCAGCGCGATCTGCTCCGGGGCTTCCGCGCCGATGTCCAGCCCGGCCGGGCCGTGCAGCCGCCGCAGCGACCGCACGCCCAGCATCGCGTGTCCCTTGCCGCCGTCGGCCGCGAGTTCCTCCAGCAGCCGGTCCGTGCGCTTGCGCGGTCCCAGCACGCCGATGTAACCCGCCTCCGAGGCGAGCAACGCCCGCAGCACCTCGCGGTCATGCCCGAAGTTGTGCGTCATTACCATCGCGGCCTCGCCGGGCTCGACGGGGATCGTCGCCGCGAATTGCGGCGGGGGGCAATGCACGAGTTCATCCACGCCCGGAAAACGTTCCGGCACGGTGTACGCCTTGCGGCCGTCCACCACGCGCACCCGCCAGCCGAGTTCCTTGGCCAAACGGGCCAGGGGCACAGCGTCATATCCCGCGCCGCAGATCAGGAGCGAGCGCGGCGGCACGATCACGTCGATGAATACCTCCACCCGCCGTCCGTCGGCGAGGGGGTATTCCTGGGCTTGGCTCCGGCCCCGGGACAGGGCGTGGCGCGCATCCTCGGCCAGCCGCTCGGCCCATTCGGGTTCGGTGATGCCCGTCACGGGTTCGCCGTTCTCCGCCAGCCACAGGAAGTCTCCCGTTTGCACCGGCGCGCCGTCGCCTTCACCCGGCGGTTCGACTGCCACCACGCTCGCCAGCGCGCTTGCGCGCCGGTGCCGCAGGCTCCACGCGATGCAGGTCACCGGATCAGCCGGGCGATCCGCATCTGCGGCTCCCGCCGCCCCGGTTAGCGGTTCGATGAGCACTTCGACGACCCCCTGGCAACCCAGGCCGGAGCCGAAGACCACGTCGCTTTCCGCCGTGGTGTCGTAGCGGACCACCATTGCCCGGCCCGTGGTCATCGTCTCGCGCGCGTGGTCGCGGGCGTCGTCCTCCAGGCAGCCGCCGCTGATGGACCCCAGAAAATCCGCGCCCACGCTGCTGAGTCCGCCGCCATCCCGATCCGCGAGCACGAGCATCCGCGCGCCGGGCCGCCGGTACGTCGATCCGCTCGTTCGCACGACCGTCACCAGTGCGGCGGCGCGGTCTTCGCGGCGGGCCCGGGCGTGAGCGTCAACGATGGCTTGCAGTTCCTTGGTGGCCACGGGGAAGGCAGAAGGCAGAAGGCGGAAAGTTCCCGATTTGCAGAGAAACTCAGAAACAAGCGTAACAGAAATCGGCCGTAAATCACCCAGGACTCACCGACGCATTCCTTTCAATTCGTATCATGTCCACTCATCCGGCTCTGCCTTCTGCCTTCCGCCTTCCGCTTTCATCCTTTCTTCTGCTGCTCCTCGATCCACGCGTCAATCCGCTTCTCCAGCACGTCGAGCGGCAGCGCTCCACCGTTCAAGACGGCATCGTGGAAATCGCGCACGTCGAATTTCGGCCCGAGTTGCTCCTGCGCCCGCATCCGCAGTTCCTTGATCTTGAGCTGCCCGATTTTATACGCCAGCGCCTGTCCGGGCCACGCGATGTAGCGGTCCACCTCGTTCGTGATGTCCAGCTCCGTCTTGGGCGCGTTGGCCATGAAGTAGTCAATCGCCTGCTGGCGGTCCCAGTGGTAGTAGTGGATGCCCGTGTCCACCACGAGCCGCACGGCGCGCCACATCTCGTAGGTCAGTTCGC
>CAXTVY010000300.1:0-4995 GCA_964247665.1 uncultured Chthoniobacterales bacterium
CACCTGGGGCGACAAGCATCCCCACCCCACGGCGGTGGCCGCGCCGGTGGCCGCCGCGGCGGGTGCGCTGGTGGTGCCGCGCTTCACCGAGCGCGAGCACCGCATGAGCGCGCGCGAATACATCACCGAACAGATCGACCCCATCCTCGAAAAAATCTCCCGCCACGGCCTCGACAGCCTGACCGACGCCGAACGCCGCGCGCTCGGAAAAGGCCGGGAGAAGATCATCGCCGCCACGCGGCGTGGCGGAATGCCCAAGGTCCAATGACCAAATGCCCAAGGTCCAAGGTCCAACGACCAAGGCCCAAAAGGGGAAACGCGAGGCTCACCCATTTTCTGGCTGGCACCCGAGCGGGGTTTACGCATAAAAGAAACGTTTTCCGTCGGGACCGTTCCCGATTCGGCCACCGACTCCCATCACCCACACCCGCAGCTTTCACTTTCCCCTTGGTCATTTGGACATTGGGCCCTGGGCATTCTCTCCCCTCGGTCATTGGACATTGAGCCTTGAGCATTTCCGCCACATGAATTGGTTTTACGCACAGAACGGTCAACAGGCCGGGCCGGTCGCCGACGAGGAGTTGGCGCACCTGGTCCAGAGCGGTATCATCACCCCCGGCACCCTCGTCTGGCACAGCGGCCTGGCGAGTTGGCAACCCTACGCGGCGGTCAGCGCCACGCTGCCCGCGCCCACGGGATCGGCGGTGGCGGTTGGCGGCGGGGCCGCGCCTGCGGCCGGGGGCGGGCAGGCGGTGTGCTCGCAATGCGGCGGGGTATTCCCGGCGGACGAGGTCGTGCGCGTGGGCGACCACGACGTGTGCGCCCGCTGCAAGCCGGTGCTGCTCCAGAAGCTCCAGCAGGGCGTGACGAATGCCGGGGTGTTCGGCGTGCAGGGGACGCGCTTCGCCGGGTTCTGGATTCGCTTCGCCGCCGCGATCCTCGATGGCCTGATCAAATGGCCGGTCAGCCTCCTGCTCAACCTCGCGTTCACGTTTGTGCTCAAGGGCATGAACATCGCCGCCTTCGACCCGCAGCACCCGCGCTTCGACCGGGACATCCTGGCCGTGTTCGGCGGCTACTACCTGCTGATCCTGGTGTTGACCGCCGCTTACAACGGCTTCTGTCTGAGCCGGTTCGGGGGGATGCCGGGGATGCTCATCTGCGGCCTGCGCGCGATTCGTCCGGACGGTCAGCGGATTTCGTTCCTGCGGGGGATGGCGCGTTATTTCGCCGCCATTCTCAGCAGCATGATTTTGGGGATCGGCTACCTGTTCATCGCCTTCGACGAGCAGAAGCGCGCGCTGCACGACTACATCTGCGACACGCGGGTCGTCTACAAATAGGAAATGACCAAGGCCCAATGACCAATGACCAACGAGGAGGCGTTCTGGGAGCGGGAAGGGCGGGAAAGCGCCGTCGTGCGCGAGGAACCAACGCGGAACCCGGTCTATGATTTGGAGGAACGCACCGCCCGCTTCGGAGAGGCCGTCATCCGTTTCTCGAAGCGGATTCCCTTCACTTCCGTCAACAACCGCCTGATCGACCAACTCGTCGGCGCGGGCACCAGCGTGGGAGCCAACTACTGCGAGGCCGATGAAGGCCATTCTTCCAAAGAATTCCGCTACAGGATCAGCTTCTGTTGCAAGGAGGCCAAGGAAACCAAATTCTTCCTGCGCATGGTCGCCACCGCTGAACCCCCGCTGAAACCTGACGCCCGCACGCTCTGGCAGGAAGCCCGCGAACTCTACCTGATTTTCTGCGCTGTCCTGCGCGCCAAACCCCGCCTGCAATAACCTCCCTTTCCCTTGGTCATTCGGGCCTTGGTCATTGGAACTTGGTCATTGGTCATTGGGTCTTGGTCATTTCCCCCCGCATGTCCACCCTCCTCTGCCACCACTGCCGCACGGCCGTGCCGGAGGGGTTGTTCAACCAGCCGGAGGCGCTGCCCTGTCCGCGCTGCCAGACGCTCCTGCTCGTGCGCGTGTTCCCGGCGTTCTTCCGGGCCCCGGCCACCGGCCAGGCGGCCGAAGCGGTCACCTCCGCGGAGGACGCGAGCTGCTTCTACCATCCGCGCAAGAAAGCGGTCGTGCCCTGCGCGGATTGCGGGCGGTTCCTGTGTGCGCTGTGCGACCTGGAGATCGGCCGCCGCCATCTCTGCCCCGCCTGTGCGGTGGGCGGCGGACCCGGCGCGGGCGGCCACCAACCCGGACCGGGCCAGCCGGGGCTGCCGGTGGGCAGGATCGAGCCCCGGCGCATCCTCCACGACAACGTCGCGCTGTCGCTGGCGGTCTTGCCGCTGGTGTTGTGGCCCTTCACGCTGTTCACGGCCCCGGTCGCGCTGTACCTGGCGCTGCGCTACTGGAACGAGCCCCGCCGCAACCCGCTGGGCCGCACGCGCGTCCGGCTGGTCTTCGCGGCGCTGCTTTCCACGGCCACGCTCGCCGGTTGGGGTCTGCTGTTTTATTACCTTTTCACCCACGGTTTCTGACCCGCCCCAATGCCGCCGACCGACGCCGCCGTTGATCCTGCCGCCCTGCCCACCGGAGGGTCCGGCGAGCAGCCGTTGCGCCGTCTGCCGGGCCGGACTTCGCTCTCGACCCGCCTGTTCGCCAACTACCAGTTGTGGCTGGCGCGGGATTTCCTGTTGCACGCCAGGCAGGTGGCCTACTCGCAGGAAATCCAGCAGTTCGCCTACCGCGACATCCAGGCGTTGGAGGTCTGTCATTCGATGCGCGGCTTGATCTACAACGTGGTTCTCGGGGTGCCGCTGGCGATCTTCGTGGTACTGGCCGCGTTCGGCACCATCGACGCGCGGAACGCCGCGGCGCTGATCTTCGGCGGCTTGCTCCTGGGGGGGTTGCTGCTCAACCTCGGGCGGGGTCCGACGTGCCATTGCGTGTTGCAGACGGCGCTGGGTCCGCACGGGTTGCCCTCGCTTGGCCGCCGCCGGGTGGCCCGGCGCGCCGTGGCGCTGATCGCCGAGCGCGTGGAGGCGGCGCAGGCGCGGAGCGCCTGAAGGCGCATTGCGGGTTGCGGGGCACCCTGCGGGTGCGTTGCGGGTTGCGGGTGGCGGGGAGCGAGTGGTAGAACATGCCGATGCTCTACGATCAGCCGGATGATCCTGACGAAGCGGAGACGCTCATGGTGCGCGAGGACGCGCTGCCGGAATCCAACAAAGGCTGCCGGGATTTGCGCGTCTATCAACGGGCGCATGAGCTTGGGGTGGCCGCGCATCACCTGAGCTTACGCCTGCCCAAGCACGAACTCTACGAAACCGGCAGCCAACTTCGGCGGGCGTCGAAATCCGTGTCGGCGAACATCGTCGAAGGCCACGGGCGACGCCGTTACAAGGCCGACTACCTGCGTTTTTGATCTACGCCAAGGCTTCTCTGGATGAAACCGGAGAGCATTTGCGGTATGTCTGCGACTGCCACCCGGATCAGGAGGAAGCAACGAACCTCCTTCAAAACGCCGACCGGCTAGGTCGTAAGCTCTTCCGTTTCATCGCTCTCGTCGAAGCCAACCATCGCGTTTAACTCACCTGCAGCGGCAGCTCTGCCCCCGCAACCCGCAACCCGCAACGCGCCGCAGGCGCCCCGCAACCCGCAACGGCGGCTCCGCCGCCCTCCCCATGCCCGCCCTCACGCTCCAACGCTGTTGGACGCATCCTCTCCGCGAGGCGGCGGCGCGCTGCCCCGCGTGCACCCGGTTCTTCTGCCGCGAATGCGTCACGGAACACGAGGGCCGGGTCGTCTGCGCCGCCTGCCTGCGAAACGAACTCGCCGCCTCGGCCGCCACCCTGGCCGCGCGCCGCCGCTCCTGGCAGGTCGTCTCCGCCGCGCGGCGCACGCTGCAATTCGCCGGCGGCGTCGCGCTGACGTGGTTCTTCTTCCACCTGCTCGGCCAGACCCTGCTCACCCTGCCCGACCACTTCCACGCCGGCACGTTCTGGGAAGCCGTGGACCAGTTGAAAGGGGACAACCCGTGACTCCCGCCCCCGCCCCCGCCCCGGCCGACGCACCCGTGCCAGGGTTCGTCCCCCCCGCCGGGCACCGCCGCGCGGTGGACTCCCGGCAGTCGGCCTCGGCGCTCATCGACGAGGCCGCGCACCGCCTGCGGCTCGCGCCGATTGGCACGCTGGGCGTGTACTACGCGGGCAGCCTGCCCTTCGTGCTCGCCCTGCTCTATTTCTGGGCCGACATGAGCCACGGTGCCGACGCCGCCGAACACGGGGCGGGCTCGGCGCTCGTCGTCGGCGCGCTGTTCCTGGCCATGAAGACCGCGCACGCCGTGTTCGCCGCCCGCCTGCGCGCGCAGTTCGCCCGCGAGCCCATGCCGCGTTGGACCCTGGGCCGGCTCGGGCGCGTCCTGCTCGTGCAGACCGGCCTGCACGCGCCCGGGTTGTTCATCCTCCAGGCCGCCGCGGCGTTGCTCTTCCCGCTCGGCTGGGTGTACGCGTTTTATCAGAACGTCACGGCGCTGGGCGACGGCGCGCCGGGCGTCACCACGCGCGAGATCGCGCGCCGCGCCTGGCGTCACGCCCTGGGGCGGCCGGGGCCGAACCACACGGCGCTCTCCATCCTGGGCGGTCTGGCGTGCTTCGTGTGGCTCAACCTGCTGGTCACGGCCGTCCTCCTGCCGCAACTCGTGCAGATGTTCACGGGCGAGGAGAATGCCTTCACGCGCGACATGAGCAGCCTCTTGAACACGACGCTGTTCGCCGTCAGCGGCGCGCTGGTGTATCTCGCGGTCGATCCGCTGGCCAAGACGTTCTACGCCCTGCGCTGCTTCTACGCGGATTCCGCGCGCACGGGCGAGGATCTGCTGGCCGAGCTGCGCGCCCTGCCGCCCGTGGCCGCCCCGGCCGCGCCGACCGCCCCGGCCGCCCCGGCCGCCGGTCCGCGTACCCTGGCGAGGGTCGGCCTGCTCCTGTTCCTGTGCGCGCTGACCGCCGCCCGGCCGCTCGCCGCCGCGCCGCTGCCCGCCCCGCCCGCC
>CAXTVY010000301.1:0-4992 GCA_964247665.1 uncultured Chthoniobacterales bacterium
AAGAAACACAACCGGTTCTTTACGTGTTCGGCGTGCCCTGTTCCGCGTTCAGGTTTCCCACTTCGATTTTGATTGCCGTCCCGGGCCCGGGGGTGACATGATACCCACCTTTATGTTGAAACGCTGGCTGCCCATCCTGCTCGTGACGGAAGTTCTTTGCCTGATGGTCGCGGCCGTCTGGGCAGTGCACCGGCACGCGGCGGAAGCGACGGCGGTGCCGCGCATCACCCCTGCAGAATGGCCTTACAAGGAGCAGGGCAGCATGCAGTCCACGCGGGTTGTCGTGCCACCCGTGCCTTTCCGCACGGACCATCCGCCAGCGGATGCGTTCCGGTTGCGGCCTATTGGGCCGGATGAAGTCACGGATCGTTCGCGCGAGAAGTTGGAAGCCCATTCGCTACACCTGCCCTCACAGGAGTTGCCGCCCGGCACCCGGTCGCTGGAGTTGAACGGCGCGACGGTATATTACGAGCCCCTGCGCCACTAGCTGAAAGCCGGAAATCTGCGGCTGAAGGCGGAAACGTGGACCAGAACACGGTGACGTTGAGCCGGATGCCGTTTGACTGTTGCCACCTTCCAGGTCCCTTCTGGACTTCCGCGTTCCCACTTCCGATTTTCCATGATCGAGGTCGATTCGCTCACCAAGCTCTACGATAAGTTCACCGCCGTGGACGGCCTGTCGCTGACGGTGCGTCCGGGCGAGGTGCTCGGACTGGTCGGCTGCAACGGCGCGGGCAAGACGACGACCCTGCGCTGCCTGGCCGGGATCATCCCGCCGACGCGCGGCACGGTGCGCCTGAGCGGACGCGACATCGTGCAGGACCCCATCGCCGCCAAGCGCACACTGGCGTTTTTTCCAGACGAGCCGCGCCTCTTTGATTACCTGACCGTCGAGCAGCACCTGGCCTTCGTCGCGCGGATTTATCAGGTGGCCGACTACCGGGAACGCGCGCGGCTGCTCTTGGAGGAACTCGAAATCGACGGCAAGGCCGGGGTCCTGCCCGCCGAACTATCGCGCGGCATGAAGCAGAAGCTCGCCATCGCCTGCGGGCTCTTGCACGAGCCGAAGGTGATTCTCTTCGACGAGCCGTTGACGGGGCTGGACCCCATCGGCATCCGGCGCATGAAGGCGACGATCCTGCGCCGGGCGAAGGAGGGTGTGTCGATCATCATCTCCTCGCACCTGCTGCCGCTGCTGGAGGAGGTGTGTTCGCACGTCCTGCTGCTGCACAATGGCAAACGGCTGGCGGGCGGCACGCTGGCGGAGATCGTCGAGCAGTTCCACGACCCGCAGGCCGCTGGTGCGCCGCCGGACCTGGAGGAGATTTTCTTCCGCGCTACGAGCCAGCCGTCTGCGTCCGCTATCAAGTAGGCGCGGCTTCCGGGGCGCCCGCGCGCCATGCCAGAATTGAAAGCAGTTTACGCGGCGGCGAACGCATAGCATGCCTTGATATGCTCGCGGGTCAGTTCGGAGAAATTGGCGAGAATTTCATCTTCGCTCATCCCCGAGGCGAGATATCCAACAGCAATAACCCTCGCAGGCAAGCGTCTTTCCCCATTCGTCAACCGCCCTCCCCCGCGCTAGCGTAGGCCTCTTCCGATGCTCTCCGCGTTGCTCTATTTCCAGTTCCGCTCGCTCGGCAACCAGTTCGCCCAGCGCGTGCGCCGCCTGCGGCAGCCGCGCTACCTCTTCGGCGCGCTTATCGGCGGCGGCTACCTCGTGCTGATGTTCTCGCGCTCCTTCCTGCCGCTGCTCCAGGGAGCAGCCAGGGGGCATGGCGGCCCGGCGCTCTTTCCCGGCCTGACGCCCGCCACCTGGGAATTCATTTTCGGGTCGGCGCTGGCCATCGGCGCGGTCCTGGCCTGGGTCGTGCCGCACCAACGCGCGGCGCTCGTGTTCACGGAAGCCGAGATTGCCTTCCTTTTTCCCGCTCCCATCACACGGCAGACGCTGGTCCTCTTCAAGCTCGTGCGCTCGCAGGTGTCCGTGCTGTTCACCGTGTTCTTTCTGACGATCATCTCCCACGGCACGAACGGCCTGGAGGGCGCGTTGCTGCGCGCGGCCGGTTGGTGGATCATCCTGAGTACCATCAACCTGCATCTGCTCGGCTCCTCGTTCGCGCGCACGATCCTGCTCGACCGCGGGCTGACGCTCTGGCGCCGCCGCCTGCTGGTGCTCACGCTCGTCGGCGTGGTACTCGGCGGCGCGGCGTATTGGGCCCGGGGGGCGGTCCCGCCGCCGGGTGCCGGTGACTGGCAGAGCCCCTCCGCCGCCGCGCTATACCTCGGCCGCGTCGCCCGATCCGCCCCGGCAGAGTGGCTGCTCGCGCCGTTTCGCGGGGTGGTTCGGCCGTTCGTTCATTCCGACGATCCGCGCGCGTTTCTGCGCGCGATCTGGGCGGCGCTGGGCATCCTCGTCCTGCACTTCCTGTGGGTCGTGCGGGCTGACGTGGCCTTCGAGGAGGCCAGCCTGGAATCCTCCCGCCGCCACGCCGCGCGTCTGACCTCCCTGCGCGAGGGCCGGGGCCTGCACGCGCGCCCCGCCAAGCGCCGTCGCGCCCCTTTCCAGCTCGCGCCGACAGGTCCGCCCGCCGTGGCGATCCTGTGGAAGAACCTCCTGGGCTCGGGCCAATTTTTCAACGGACGGCTGGCAGCTTCCGTGCTGGCCTGGGCGGTGGTGGTGGGCTACCTGGTAACCGCTGGCGCGGGCCGCACGGTCTGGCCGCAGGTGATCGGTTATGCCTGCCTGATCATCACGGGCTGGACGCTGCTGCTCGGGCCGCAGTTCGTGCGGCAGGATTTCCGGCAGGACCTCGCGCTGGCCGACCTGCTCAAGGTGTACCCCCTGCGTGGCTGGCAGGTGGCGTTAGGCGAACTGCTCACCCCGGCGTTGATCCTGACGGTGATCCAGGGCGCGCTGATTTTGCTGGCGGCCACGCTGCTGGGCAACGGGGTCGGCGGCGCGGCCGACCTGGACGCGGCGGATGGCGAACTCCGTGGCGGCGACCACGCGTTCGGGCTGTGGCTGGGGAACTACTGGCACGCACCGCTGGCGGTCGGGCTGGCGGCGGCGTTTGTGTTGCCCGCGTTCAACCTGGTGGGATTGCTCCTGCCCAATGCTGCCGCGCTGCTGTTGCCCGCATGGTTCGCCCACACGAACGCGGGCGGTCCGCGTGGGATCGAGGTCATGGGCCAGCGGCTGATTTTCTTCCTCGCGCAGTTCGTGGCGCTGGTGGTGGCGCTGGTGCCGGCGACGCTGGCGTTTTTCCTGGTCTATGCGTTGGCGGTGCATCCCTATCTGAGCGCCACCGCCGCGCTGCCGGTGTGCGCGCTGGCGTCGGCGCTGGTGCTCGCCGTCGAGGCCGGGGTGGGCATCGCGCTGCTGGGCTATTGGTTCGAGCACTACGACCTCACCACGGAGCGAAGCGGCTGAGACGCTACGCGCCGTCGCGGGGCGGCTTCGCCGCGTTGCGGGTTGCGGGTTGCGGGTTTGACGGGAAAGGTAGAGCCGCAACACGACCAGCCTGGACGCAGGTCTGGAAAGCCACCCTGAACTCCGACTCCTCGCAACCCGCAACGCGCCGCAGGCGCATCGCAACCCGCAACCCGCAACCCGCAACGCGGCGAAGCCGCCCCGCAACGCCCCGCCGCCTTCCCATGCGCCAAGAGCCTTACCAACCCATCGAGAACTACGGTGTCATCGGCAACCTCCAGACCGTTGCACTGGTGGGGATGCACGGGTCCATCGACTTCCTGTCGTTCCCGTACTTCGACTCGCCTACGGTCTTCGCCGCGCTGCTGGACCACGACAAGGGTGGCCATTTCCAGATCGCCCCGCTGCTCGAAGACGCCAAGCAGAAACAGCTTTACCTGCTCGGCTCCAACATCCTGCTCACCCGTTTCCTGGCACCGGAGGGCGTGGCGGAAATCAGCGACTTCATGCCCGTGTCCACGAAGCCGCCCGGCGCGGACGAAGAGGACGTCCCAACCCAGCTCGTGCGCCGGGTCAAGACCGTGCGCGGCGAGGTGCGTTACCGCTTGGTCTGCGCGCCGCGGTTCAGCTACGGACAACTCCCGCACAAGGTCGATCAGGTCTCGGACCGCGAGATCATCTTCAGCGAACAGGGCGACGGCAAGCTGGTCCTGCGGCTGCGCTCGCTCGACGTGCCGATCCACCACGAGAACGGCGACGGCGTGGCGGAGTTCACCTTGCGCGCGGGCGAGAAGGCGGGGTTCGTGCTCGAACAGGTGCGCCCCGGCGAGCCTTCGCCCTGCGAGGCGGAGCACTACATCGCGCACTCGTTCAAGGAGACGATGAACTTCTGGCGTTCGTGGATTGCGCGCAGCACGTACAAGGGCCGCTGGCGCGAGATGGTGGACCGGTCGGCGCTGACGCTCAAGATGTTGACGAGCCAGCGTTACGGCTCCATCGCCGCCGCCGCCACGTTCGGGCTGCCGGAATCCATCGGGCAGGGACGCAACTGGGATTACCGTTACACCTGGATCAGAGACAGCTCGTTCACGCTCTACGGCCTGAACCGGCTTGGCTACAACGACGAGGCCGCCGCGTTCATGAAGTGGATGGAGGCGCGCGTCGGCGAGATGGAACCCGACCAAGGGTTGCAGCTCATGTACGGCATCGACGGTCGGCACCGGCTCGACGAGTCCGTGCTGGAAAACTTCGAGGGCTACCGGGGCAGCCGGCCCGTGCGCATCGGCAACGCGGCTTACTCGCAGTTGCAGTTGGACATCTACGGCGAGCTGATGGACGCCGTGTACCTGTTCAACAAGTACGGGCGGCCCATCGACTACGACGGCTGGCAGGATATCGTCAAATTGGTCGATTACGTCTGCGCGAACTACCGTCAGGCCGACGAGGGCATCTGGGAGGTGCGCGGCGGCAAGCAGGAGTTCCTCTACTCGCGCCTGATGTGCTGGGGGGCCGGGTACCGGGGCATCCGGTTGGGGCAAGGGCGTTCCTTCCACGCGCAC
>CAXTVY010000302.1:0-4987 GCA_964247665.1 uncultured Chthoniobacterales bacterium
CCTACGATGCTGATGCCCAGCGGACGGCGCAGTTCCGATCCCGTGCCAGTCACCAAGGCCAGCGGCAACGCGCCGAACAAGGCGGCCATCGTGGTCATCAGGATCGGGCGGAAGCGCAGCATACACGCTTCGAAGATGGCGTCCGCCGGACCTTTGCCCTCGTTGCGTTCGGCCTGGAGGGCGAAGTCGATCATCATGATGGCATTTTTTTTGACGATGCCGATAAGCAGCACGATGCCGATGATGGAGATGACGTTGAGATCTTCATTGAAAAGGGTGAGTGCGAGCATGGCACCCACACTCGCAGAGGGCAGCGTCGAGATGATGGTGACCGGGTGGATCAGACTTTCGTACAAAATCCCGAGCACAATGTACACGGCCACGAGAGCCGTGAGGATGAGGATGGGTTCCGAGGCGAGCGACGCCTGGTAAGCCAGCAGCGTCCCGGCGAAAAATCCCCGCAGCGTGGCCGGCGCGCCGAGCTTGGTCTGCATGTCGCCGATGCTTTTGGTGGCATCGCTCAGGGACATGCCCGGCGCGAGGTTGAAGGAAGTGGTGACCGAAGGGAACAACCCCGTGTGGTTGATCGAAAGCGGGATGGTGCCGGTGCGGCTCCGGGTGACGGCGGAGAGCGGGATGTGGCCGTCGTTTGGCGTACCCAGGTAAGTATCCCCGAGCCCGTCCGGCGTTGCCCAGTACCTCGGGGCAACTTCGAGCACGATGTAATACTGGTTCAGTTGGGTGTAGATGATGGAGACCTCCGACTGGCCGAACGACTGGTAGAGCGCCGCGTCGAGGTTCTGGACGGTCAACCCCAACCGGGCGGCGGTGAGCCGATCATAGGTCAACAGCTCGTCGCGCCCGCCGTTCTGCTGGTCGGAGTTCACGTCCGTAAAGCCGGGCAAATGCTTCATCTTTTGGAGGATGCGCGGCCCCCACTGGGCGAGTTCCTGCGGGCTGTCGGACTGGAGCGTGTATTGGTAGAGCGAGTTGCTGCCGCGGCCCCCGATCCGCAGGTCCTGCGCCGCCTGGAGGAACACCGAGGCAGCTTGCAGATGGTTGAGCTTTGGGCGCAGGCGGCCGATGACTCCCTGCGCGCCAATCTTGCGCACGGCAAGCGGTTTGAGGGCGACGTAGACGAACCCGGTGTTGGCCGCGCCCTGACCACCGGTGAAGCAGATCATGTTCGCCACCGCCGGATCGTCCTTGATGACCTTGGCGATCTGCTGGACAGATTTGTCCATCACGTCGAAGGAGGCATCCTGCGGGCCTTGCAGGCCGCCGGTGATCGCGCCGGTGTCCTGCTGCGGGAAGAAGCCCTTGGGCATCTTTGCCGCCAGAAAAACGTTGAGCACGATGGTCAAGAAAAGCGCGGTGAGCGTGACCGCCGGGTTTTCGAGCACCCACGTCAGGCTGCGCCGGTAGAGCGACAGCAGGCCGTCGAAGAAACGTTCGCTGAGCGTGTACAGGCGGCCGTGCTTCACCTCACCCTCGCGCTTGAGCAGGATCGCGCACATCATGGGCGTCGTGGTCAGGGAAATAACCATCGAAACGAGGATCGCGGTTGACAGCGTGATGGCAAACTCCCGGAAGAGCCGCCCCACGATGCCGCCCATCAGCAAGATGGGGATGAACACCGCCACCAGCGAGACGCTGATGGAAAACACCGTGAACCCGATCTCCTGCGCGCCCTTGAGCGCGGCGGCGGTGGGAGCCATGCCTGCCTCCAGGTGGCGCGTGATGTTCTCCATGACCACGATGGCGTCGTCCACCACGAAGCCCGTGGCGATGGTCAACGCCATCAAGGAGAGGTTGTCCAGGCTATAGTTGCACAGGTACATGACCGCGCAGGTTCCGATGAGCGACACCGGCACGGCGATGCCGGGGATCAGCGTGGCCCGGCCATTCCGCAAAAAGATGAACACCACGATGACGACCAGCACGATGGAGATGACCAGCGTGCGCTCCACGTCGGCGACCGAGGCGCGGATCGTCGTCGTGCGGTCGAGCACGACGGTCATGTTGATGCCGAGCGGGATGGAAGCCTTGATCGCCGCCAGTTGCGCGCGGATGCGGTCCACCGTGGAAATGATGTTCGCGCCGGGCTCGCGGAAGATGATGATCGGAATCGCGCGCTCGGTGTTGAGGTAGCCCGCCGCGCGGACGTTCTGCACGGAATCGGTCACGTCGGCGATGTCGGCAACCCGGATGGCCGCGCCGTCCTTGTAACCGATGACGAGCGGCTTCACGTCGGCGGCGTGGGCGACCTGGGAGTTGTTGATGATGTCCGCCGTGACGTAGCCGTCGGTGATCTGCCCCTTGGCGAGGTTGGAGTTTTGCAGGCTCAGCACCGATTGCACGCTGGACATGCTCAACCCGTAGCTGGCGAGCTGCGTCGGGTTCACGTCCACCCGCACGGAGGGCAGTGCGCCGCCGCCCGTGGTGACCTGGCCGACGCCGTGGACCTGGGAGAGTTTCTGCTGGATGACCGTGGAGGCTTCGTCGTAGAGCTTGGCCGGATCGAATTTATCCGAGGTCAGGCTCAGAATCATGATCGGCGCGTCCGCCGGGTTGACCTTCCGGTAGGTCGGGTTGCCGGGCAGGTTGGTGGGCAGGTAGGTGCGCGCCGCGTTGATGGCGGCCTCCACGTCGCGCGCCGCGCCGTCGATGTTGCGGGTGAGGTCGAACTGGATGGTGATCGACGAGGTGCCCAACGAACTCTGGGAGGTCATCTCCGTCACGCCCGCGATGTGCCCCAACTGCCGCTCCAACGGGGTGGCCACCGAGGACGCCATGATCTCCGCGCTTGCCCCCGGCAGGCTCGCGGCGACGGCGATGGTCGGGAAATCTACCTGCGGCAGCGGCGACACCGGCAGCGCGTAGTACGCGACGGCTCCCGCCAGCGCGATGCCCACGGTGATGAGCGTCGTCGCTACCGGCCGGCGGATGAACGGCGCGGAGAGGTTCACGCGGGGGTGGGTTGTTCCTGGTGGCCGGCGGGCGGCGGCGGGCCCTTGGGTTCTACTTCCTCGTTCTCGCGCGGCGCGGCGGCGGGCTGGCGCGTGAAACGCCGGGAAAGGTTGTCGAAGAAAATGTAGATGACCGGCGTCGTGTAGAGCGTTAGAACCTGGCTAAAGATCAGACCGCCCACCATGGCGATACCCAATGGGCGGCGCAGTTCCGAGCCGAACCCCGTGCCCAGGGCCAGCGGCACGCCGCCGAGCAGCGCGGCCATGGTCGTCATCATGATCGGGCGGAAGCGCAGCAGGCACGCTTCGTACACTGCTTCCTCCGCGTTCTTGCCGCGCTCCCGCTCGGCCTGGAGGGCGAAGTCCACGATCATGATGCCGTTCTTCTTGACGATGCCGATCAGCAGCACCAGCCCGATGATGGCTACCACGCTGAGATCCTGGTGGAAGAGCATCAGCGCGATGAACGCGCCCACGCCCGCCGAGGGCAGGGTGGAGAGGATCGTGATCGGATGGATGAAGCTTTCGTACAGCACGCCCAGCACGAGATACACCGTGACGAGCGCGGCGAGGATCAGGATCGGCTCGTTCGCCAGCGACGCCTTGAACGACGCCGCCGTGCCCTCAAATCCGGCCTGCAAGCTCGCGGGCATGTGCAGGTCATCCTTCACTTTTTCCACCGCCGTGATCGCGTCGCCCAGCGAGGCCCCCGGGGCGAGGTTGAACGACACCGTGATCGCCGGAAATTGGCCCTGGTGATTAATCGAGAGCAGTTCCGTCGAGGTGGAGAAATGGGCGAACGCGCTCAGTGGCACCAGGCTGTTGAGCGACGAGGTGGTGGCGGCGAGGGTGCTCGTGGTGGGATTCGCCACTTTGAGCGCATTGGTCGGGGAAGTCAGCGTCTTGGTCGCAGCCGTGTACTGCGCCGTCCCCGTCAGCGCGTTGGAGCCCGCCGCCGCGGACCCGGAAGCCGAGAACGAGGTGGCCGCGCCCGCGCCGGTCGCGCCCGAAGAGGCGTTGGGCGCGATGTGGAGTGCGCTCAGGCGCTCGGGCGTTTGCCGGAAATACGGATCGACCTCCAGGATCACATGATACTGGTTGGTCTGCGTGTACATCGTGTTGATCTGCCGCTGGCCGTAGGCGTCGTAGAGGGTGTTGTCGATGGTCGTCGGCGCGATCCCCAGACGCGAGGCGGTGACCCGGTCGATGTTCATGGCCAGCGCCAGTCCGCCCGGCTGCTGGTCGGTAGCCACGCTCTCCAGTTGCGGCAACTGCCGGAGCTTGTCGACGAACTTATTGGCCCAGTCACTCAGCTCCGTGCTGCTCGGGTCTTCGAGCGCATACTGGAACTGCGCGCGGCTGACCCGGTCGTCCACCGTGATGTTCTGCACGGGTGACATGTAGAGGTGGATGCCCTGTACTTGCTCAAGCTTGGGTTGGAGCCGGCGGATCACGTCCGACGCGTTGCGGTCGCGCTGGCCGAGGGGTTTGAGGTTGATCGAGAACCGCCCGCTGTTTTCGGTGGTGTTTGTCCCGTCCGCACCGATGAAAGACGACAGGCTTTCCACTGCCGGGTCTTGCAGGATGACCTTGGCCAACTCCTGCTGTTTCAGCGCCATGGCTTTTGACCCAATGGTGGGTGGTGCCTGCGAGATTCCCTGGATCACCCCGGTGTCCTGAATGGGGAAAAATCCTTTCGGAATGATGACGTAGAGGTAGATCGTCAGCATCAGCGTCGCCAGGGCGATGAGCAGGGTCACGCCCTGGAATTCGAGGACCACCTTGAGCGTCCGGCCGTAGAAGGCGATCATGCCTTCGAACATCCGTTCCGAGGCTTTGTAAAAGCGGCCCTCTTTTTCCTTGGGGTTGTGCTTGACCAGACGCGCGGTCATCATCGGCGTCAGCGTGAGCGAGACGACCGCCGACACGACGATGGTCACCGCCAAAGTCACAGCGAATTCCCGGAACAGCCGCCCGACCACGTCGCCCATGAACAGCAGCGGGATCAGCACCGCGAT
>CAXTVY010000303.1:0-4980 GCA_964247665.1 uncultured Chthoniobacterales bacterium
CCATCAACGAGCTGGCATGGGCGGGTGTGAAAACGAAGCTACCCACCGGATTGGCCGTCACGGCCACCAGCTTGTCAACGACCTGCGACTCGGTCTTGATGATGTGCTTATCGACCATGAACCCGCACAGGTAGCCGGGCGTAAAATGCAGGTGCATTTCGCTGATCTGCTGCGTTTGCAGCAGCGTCAGTTTCCCCGAACGGTGACGCATCATGTTCAGGAGTTCAGGCAGGGGAAGTTCGTCGATGTCACCTGTGACGGGCATCCCTCATAAAGAAGCACTTTCGCTGCCAGAACGCTCCGTTGTGGCGTCTCGTAACGAAAAACCTTACAAATGTGGCGGCAACCTGCCCATCAACGGCCTGACTTCAATCCAACAGAGCTTTCCTCAACATCCTTTTCTGGGATTTCTGCAGCCAGGGGAGCCGGAGATTTCTTGAAATGGAGTTGACCGATGCGGCGGCCATCCGTTTTGGCCACGGTTACCAGGTAATCTCCGACCTGGATCTGCTCGCCCTGCTTGGGCAGGTGCCCGATCAGGTGCGTGATGTACCCGCCCACGGTGCTGACTTCGGCGTTGGTAAGTTCCAATTCCGTCAGGTCATTGAGTTCGTACAACCCGAGCATCCCATCAACCTCGAATTCGTCGGGGTTGAGTTGCTTGAACTCGGTTTGCTCCGCGTCAAACTCGTCATGGATGTCGCCGACGATTTCCGCGAGCACGTTATCCAGCGTGACGATGCCCATGGTGCCGCCATACTCATCGACCACCGCCCCGAGATGCGCGTGTTTGCTCAGGAACGTGGTCAGCAATCGCTCCAGCGGCATCATCTCAGGCACCATCAGGAGTTCACGCTTGATGCTGAGCAAATCCGGTTTCGCCTCCCGCACCAGCCCGAGCAAATCCTTGATGTGCACCAGGCCGATGGGATTGTCCAAATGGCCTTTGCACAAGGGAAAGCGGGTGTGCCGAGAGGTTTGGGCTTTCGTCAGGTTTTCCTCGAAGCTCTTGTCGATATCCAGATAAACGACGGTTCCGCGCGGCGTCATGATGTCGCGGACAACCCGGCGGCGCAGGTCGAGCGCATTGATAAGGAGTTCCTTGCCGAGCGGGGTGACCTCCTGGGACTTTTCACTTTCGCTGAGGATCACGCGCAACTCTTCCTCACTGTGACCCAACTCCTGCCCACCGGCGGGATCAATACTGAACACCTTGCGCAGGATAAAGTTAGAGGATTTGTTCAGGCACCAGATCACCGGTTGAAAGATCCCGTAGAACAGCCGTAGCGGACCCACAAATGCTTTTGCCACGGGCACCGGTTGGCCAATGGCCAGATACTTCGGCGCGAGTTCCCCGAAGATGATGTGCAGAAATGTGATCGCCACGAACCCGAACGTCACGGAGAGCGACGAGATGACGATGGGCGACTGGATGCCTGCCAACAAGCACAACGGTTCAAGCATCTGCGCGATGTACGGCTCACCGATCCAACCGAGCGCGAGACTGGCCAGCGTCACGCCTAACTGCGTCGCGGACAAGTAAGCATCGAGCCGGTCGAGCACGCGTTTGACCGCGAATGCGCCCTGGTCGCCATCTTCGATGAGTGCTTCCAACTGGCTGCTGCGAACCTTTACCAAGGCAAACTCGCTGGCCACGAAGAAACCGTTGAGCAACACCAGCACGAGGATGGCCAGTAGCTTGAGCAGGATCAACCCCGACGAATCCCACTCACGAGCCAAGGCGTGTTCCGCCAGGAACCGTCCCGTCAGCGACGAGAAATCCAGAAAATCAGGAAGTGCGGCAATGTTCATACGGGTACGGTGGAAGCCCTAAATTCCCATTGGCCTTTCCACCGAAGCGCTTCACCCCCGCCGGAACTCCCACCCTGCCATCATTTTGCTCGCGCCGACCGTCCCCCAGGCGCGTCGGGTCATCATTTCTTTTCGTAGACTCCTTTGTCACGCTTCTCCAGCACCGTGAATCCCGCCTGCTTGGCGTCACTGATGGAAAGAGGCTTGGCCACCTTGGGCGTGTTAGCCTGCGAGATCAATTTGCGGACGGGGCGGCGGCACACCGGGCAGTCCGTCAGCGGAGGCCGGTCGATGGGACGGCGTAATTCAAAGCAACCTCCGCAGAGGTTGCACTCGCCGCCTTCGACTTGGTACTCGTAAATTGGCATACCCCAAAGTCCCGAGCGCCCCGGGGAACAGGTTACCAACTCGACTTTGTTACGCCAGGAATCATGCCATTGGAGGCGAGTTCCCGGAAAGCGATACGCGAGAGCTTGAAGCGGCGGATGAATGCACGGCGGCGTCCGCTGAGCTGGCAACGGTTGACCAGCCGCGTCGGGCTGGCGTCGCGCGGGAGCTGGCTCAGGCCGACGTAGTCTTTTTTTGCCTTCAACTCGGCGCGCAGGGAGGCATATTTCGCCACGGTAGCGCGCTTGCGGTTGTCACGTTCGATCCAGGAAGTCTTTGCCATAAAGAGAATTTGCGAAGCGGGCAGAATAAAACATCTGCGCGCGTTTGCAACGAGCTTTTCAAGCCGCTGCCCGGACGGCTTGCACCTGCAACTGGAGAGTCACATTGCCACGGTATTCGTTCGCCTCCACCTGAAACGCTACGTCCCACGGTGGAAGCGGCAGTTCTACGTGGGCACTGTTGAACCAGATGGCCGCGACGGCGAGCCCGTGGCTGCCCGCCGTCCGGGACCCTGCCGGCCGGAGGAGGAACTTGCGGTGTTTTTCCTTGAGCACCCGCGGCTCGTCGAGTGGCGCCACCCCACGCACAACGAAGGTTGGTTGCGGGTTGCCCATACCAAACGGCTGCAGCGTTTCGTGGCAGGAAAGAAAATCAGCGTCAAGTTCCGCCAAGGTCACCTCGGCGTCTAACCGCAGAAACGGCTCCAGTTGTTCGTCGCTGAGCACCGCGCGCGCCGCCAGGTAGAACGCCTCCTGGAACTCCGCGAACACACTTTCCTGGAGTGTCAGTCCCGCCGCCATCTCGTGTCCGCCGAACTTGTCGAGCAGCCGGGTGCATTCCGTCAGCACGCTGACCAGCGACAGCCCGTCGATGCTGCGCCCGCTCCCTTTGCCCACCCCCTGCTCATCGAAGCCGATGACGAGAGTCGGCCGATGGTGGGCGCGCATGAGCCGCGAAGCCACAATTCCGAGGACGCCCGGGTGCCAGCCCCGCGCGCCGACGACGATGGCTGCGTGCCGGGGCCTGCCGTCCTCGGCGCAGTGACTTTTAAATTGGTGCTGGGCTTCCAGCAGCGTTTTGCGCTCGACCTCCTGTCGCTCGCGGTTCTGCTCGTCCAACTCGGCGGCCAGGGTGCGGGCGCGCGTGCCGTCGTGCGTGGTCAATAGTTCGAGCGCCGCCTGCGCTGTGCCGAGGCGTCCGGCGGCGTTCAGACGCGGTCCGAGCCGAAAGCCGATGTCGGAAGGACGCACCGGCGGCTTCACCGCAGCCACCTCCATGAGCGCGATCAGTCCCGCCCGTTGCGTGTGCGCCATTTCCGCGGAGCCGCGCCGCACGAAGATGCGATTTTCCTCCACCAGCGGCACGAGGTCCGCCACCGTGCCGAGCGCGACGAGGTCCAGCGAAACCCTGAGGTCGAAGCCCGGCAACGGCCGTCGCTTCAGCAACGCATGGCAGGCCTTGAACACCAGCCCCGCGCTGCACAGATAGTGGTAAGTGTCGCCGAGCTTCGGGTTCACGAGCGCCACGCACGGCGGCAATTGCGCCTGAGCCTCGTGGTGATCGAAGACGACCACATCCACCCCCTGAGCCTGGAGCAGCGTGATTTCGACGACGCTCGCCGTGCCGCAGTCCACGGCGATCAGGAGTTGGGGCCGCAGGGTTTCCACGCAACGCGCGACGCCATCGGCGCTCAGGCCGTAGCCTTCCTCGATCCGCTTGGGCAGGAAACAATACACGTCGGCCCCGTAAGCGTGCAGCAAGCCAGAGAGGATTGCCAGCGAGGTGACGCCGTCCACGTCGTAATCACCGTAGAGGACGATCCGCTCGTTCTCCGCCAAGGCACGCAGGATACGCTCCACCGCCGCGGGCATGTTGGGCAGAGTGAAGGGGTCAGCCAACAGGTTGAGCTTCGGGTGCAGGAACTTCCGCACGGCTTCCGGCGTGCGGAGCCCGCGCCGCACGAGCAGGGCGGCCATGAACGGTGGGACCCCCATCTCGCGTTCCAGCGCCTGCGTCTCGGCGTTGATCGTCGGGTCATCGGGAGGAAAAAGCCAGCGCAGGGTGGACATGAGATCAGATCGAACCAGCCTCGGGGCCGATCACGAAGCGGCGATTGTACTGCTTGCGCGGCATTTCTTCATCCCTCAACCGTGCAACTTTTTTCGGTGTTGCGCTTTGCGGAGGCGGAACTAAACTGGCGGCGTGTTGGTGAATACTCAACAGTGCTCCCTGCTTTTTGGCAGCCTCGGTGGCTGCGGTGCGCTGCTTTCGCGGCTAGGGTTGGCCTCCCGCTAACCTTTTCTTCTCCTCCAGCCCCTCCACGGCCGGCCTGACTCCAAACCAGGCCCACCCGGACGCCGTGCGTCCCGGCCACTCCAGCGGACCTGTCTCCGCTGTGTCCCGTTTCCCTTCCGTCTCTTCGTAACGCCCGACTTTTACCCGCCATGCCCGACAAAATCACCATCTTCGACACCACCTTACGCGACGGCGAACAATGCCCCGGCGCTTCCATGAACCTGCGCGAGAAAATGGAGGTCGCCCGACAACTCGCCCGCCTGAACGTGGACGTGATCGAAGCCGGTTTCCCTGTCATCAGCGACGGTGACTTCCACGCCGTCAACCAGATCGCCACCGAGGTGCGCGGCCCGATCATCGCGGGGCTGGCCCGTTGCGTGCCCAACGACATCGATGCCGCCGCCGCCGCCGTTCGTCCCGCCGGTGACCGCGCCCGGGTCCACATCTTCCTGGCCACCTCCAAGATCCACCTGGAGCACAAGC